>CAZLAN010000001.1:0-52649 GCA_964557485.1 uncultured Rhodobiaceae bacterium
AACCCGTTGCCTTACCGCTTGGCTACGCCCCAAGAGATATAAAACTTTTAACCCTGTAGTTATATCTTTTGCAAGCTCTTTATATAATTTTATAATTAAAAGATTATATTTGCGCTAATTTTTTTACTTTACATCTCCCATTTAATATGTCGGAATAAAATATCACTTTACGGAGGGTAATATTATGAGTGAATTTGAAATTAATACATTGTTGAATAATGGTCTAATTCAACAAGCTTTATATGCATTTGCATTTCTTTTTGCAACTTGGTTTGCTGGAAGGTGTGCTGTTGTTACCAATGAATCTGGAAACGCTAATATATTTTCTAAGATTGTAATAACTGGTTTTGGCTTAAGTTCAATTTATTATGTAAATCTTCAATTTTCTTATGTTGATTTTCATATAAAAAATTATGCGCATTCATTATACAATTTAAAAGAATCAGGTGCGGCAATTTCTTCAAGAGGAGAAAGTGCAATTGAAATATTTGGACGAGGAAATGCTTCTGAAGTACCTGAAATGAGTTTAATACCATCTGATCCAATAGGAATTGTTTTTGTTGCCTCACTAACATTGATAATTTTATCTGCAATATGGATGGCTGGATCAAATAACGATTAATTTATAATTTAAAAGGAGAATATTTATGAGTGAAGTAGAAATTTATGCACAACTAAGTAATTCAATGATAGCCACAGCACTTTTTTCTATGGTCTGGGCTTTCTTGCTTTGGGTTGCAGGTCGTTCGGCAACAGTTACACTAGAAAATAATGGTGGAATACTAATGAAATTAGCTGTTACTGTTTTCGGGTTAGTCGGATTATATCAGTTTAATTTATCAGGAAGTTTTTTTGCTAATAACTTCCAACTTGCAGGTCATTCCCTAGCTGTTCTCAAAGAATCAGGAGCTGACTTATCCGCTAGAGGTGAAGCAATGATAGCAAATACTGGTGCAAGTCTTGATGTTCCAACTTTTTCTTTGATGCCGAATTGGATAGGTATTTTATTTATTCTTTCTGTTGGTTATCTTATTATTGGTAGGCTTTGGATAGGAAATAAATAATTATTATATAACTAATTATATTTAATAAAACGGCTCTTTTGAGCCGTTTTTTTTATCCTTTTATTATTAATGTAAATAATATCAAAATAAATTTGAATTTTTATAAAAAAATGGTCAATATAATGTATAAGTAATTGAAAATACTTAAAAGTATTTTTAAAAGTTTAAATATATTTAATAATTAAGAAAGAGGTTTATAATGAAATACTTCATGAACTTAAAGTCATTGGCATTTGTCTTTTGTTTATTTGCGACCCTTAATATTACAGCAAAAGCCCAAGATTCCAATGATTCCGTAGATTTATCTAACATTATCGAAGAAATTATAGTTACTGCTAGACAAGAATCTGAAAGCTTACAAGATGTTCCTGTAACGATTGCCGCTATGACTGAACAAGATCTTGAACGGTATAATATTACAACTCTTGTAGACGCAGCAAAAATGGTTCCAAACATGAGGATTAATCATGGTGGATCGGGCAATGGATCTAGCCTTACTCTTCGTGGTATTGGTTCTAGCTCTATTTCCGCTGCTTTTGATCATTCCGTTGCAATTAACATTGACGGCGTTGTCGTAAACAGAGGACGATTTATCCATAACTCTTATATGGATATGCAACAATTGGAAATTCTTAAAGGACCTCAAGCACTGTATTTTGGTAAATCTGCTACAGCTGGTGTTGTATCGATTAGAACAAATGATCCAAGTGATGAATTTGAATTTGAAATTAGCGGCGGTGTAGAAACTGAGCATGAAGGAACCTTTGGCGAAATGGTAATTTCCGGACCGATTTCAGATACATTTGGAGCAAGACTTGCGATAGGTATTACTGAGAATGATGAAATGTTTGAAAATTATTCCTATGCAAATGATCCAATGCCATATGGCAACGGAACCCTGCCTTATTTTGGAGATGAATCACTTAATGCTCGTCTGACTTTAGTTTGGAATCCGACGGATAATTTTGAAGCAAAATTAAAATACACTTATTCTGAATATCAGAACAATGGTGGAGGTACGGCCTGGGGTGAAGAATTTTGTCCTGAAGGCGCTCATCAGCCAACAGGGATACCTTCTGGAGGTGCAGCCTTTACAACTCGTCAAGGTTATGATGATTGTACAATTAATGGCAATACTTCAAAAATTAATCTAGAACCTGGCTTAAGAGCTGGATTACCATATGGATTTGATGATGGCAAACCTGGTCTTGACCAAGAAACTGATATGATTGGTCTAACATTAACTTGGGATATTAATGATAATCTCACTCTTACTTCTGTAAGTAGTGTGGTGGAACTTGATCATGTAGAACTTGATGATTATAGTTATGGAGCAGGTGTCTTTGGTGGGCTTCATAATAATGTTTACGAACATACCTCTCAAGAATTTAGACTTTCTAGTAATTATGACAGCTCAGTGAATTTTCAATTAGGCGTCTTTTATCAAGATATTGAACAGCAATTCGATGCATATCAATACGCATTTAATCTTGCAGTTATGCCTAATATCTTTGGACCTGCACTAGCTTATTTTGGTGCATTTGATATTACTAACCCCCTTGTTGGTCCAGACCCAGCAACAGGTAATATGTATGATTATAACAAGGATCACTACCTTGATACTGAAGTAATGTCTGCATTCTTTGCTCTTTACTGGGATATAAATGATAGAACAGAGCTAACAATCGGAGCTCGTTACACTGAGGAAGAAAAAGATGGTCGAATAGAAATACCTTATGTACATGCAGCTGCGGTTGCCTTCGGTTTTGGGGCACCACCTCTAATCGATGGACTTGAATTCTCAGATGACAATCTTTCACCTGAGATAGCGATTAATTACTATGTTAATGAAGATATCAGCGTATTTGCCGCTTATAAAGAAGGTTTTAAATCTGGTGGCGTTGATAATAGCGCATTACCGACAGCGGCTCTTAATCCAGCTATAAACGGTGGTGACTTTGGATTCTTGATCTATCAATCTGAAGAGGCTGAAGGATTTGAAGTTGGTATGAAAGCTAATCTTTTAGATGGCGCAATGCGATTAAATGCTACAGCATTTTCCTACGAATACTCCGATCTTCAAGTTCAATTATTCGACTCAACAATTATCCAATTCAAAACTTTTAATGCCTCAGCCTTGGAGACACAAGGGTTTGAATTTGATGTGCTTTGGAACACTGATATTGATGGACTTACGCTCCGTTCAGCATGGGCGTGGACAGATACTTCTTATTCTGAAGACTTCATTACAGCTACTGGTGAAAACTTAAAAGGAGAAGATGGCGTGGGTAGTTCTGATATAGCTGGATTTGTTGGCTTTTCCTATGACCAACCCTTGGGTAGTCAATGGCGTATAAACTTATCTGCTGATGCACGTTATACAGGTGAATACAGTTGGACGGCATCACTTGATCCTTTCATGCAAGGTGATTTCTGGGTTAATGATGCATCAATAAGCATATACTCAGATGACGGACATCATGCCTTCAATATAATTGGACGCAATATTGGTGATGAGTATTACATACTTGGTGGCGGAGCAATTCCTGGAAGAATTCCTGCTAATAACACTCAAGCTAATAGCCTTGACCAAGTCGCAACTACTGCTCTTGGACGGACTCTGGCATTGCAATATGTTTATAAGATGTAAGGAAATCATAACAAAAAATTAAGGAACTATAAATAAAAACGGCTCTTTTGAGCCGTTTTTTTTTAAATTAACTTTTTAATAAATTAGTTAATTAAGACAAGCCTATAGTAAGTATTATTATTTTATTCAATAACAGAATTCATCTAAATTATATTAAGAAAATAAATACATAAAATTAATAGTATAAATACAAATATTATGTTTAGATTAAACTATCAATACCAATATTGGGGGAATAACTAATGAAACATCTTAAATTCTTACTATTTACATTTGCGACATTTTTAGTAGCAAATATTTTTACAATACCAACTTTCGCACAGGATTCTGATAATTCTAATATAAGGATTGAAGAAATTATCGTTACTGCACGTAAAGTTGAGGAAAGCGCCCAAGAAGTGCCTGTAGCAATAACTGCTCTAACTGAGGAACTTAATCGTTCGTCTATTAGAGATCTTTCTGATTTAAATGGATTTGCGCCAAATGTACTAATTTCTGAAAACGGTTCAAGATCTGGTGGGGCAAGTATTAATATTCGAGGTATCAGCCCGACTCGATCAGATGATAACTCCTTTGATGCGCCAATTGCTGTAATGGTGGATGGAATTTATCTAGGATCTTTAGCTGGTCAAATTCTTGAAAACTTCGATATTGAACGAGTTGAGGTTCTTCGAGGACCCCAAGGAACTCTATTTGGAAAAAATACTGTCGGTGGTGTTGTAAATGTAATTCGTAGCCGACCAACAGGAGAACTAGGTGCCAGATTTAAGGCAACTATTGGAGATAATAATTCGCAAGAATTGAGATTAGTTGTCAACACTCCAATAACTGATAACCTTGCTGCCAAATTTTTTGCCACGAATATGGAGGATGATGGCTTTTTGTATAATACAACTACGGGTAATACTATTCCTAGAAAAGATTATACAAACTACGGTATAACATTGTTAGCAAACCCTACTGAAAAATTTGAGGCTTTGTTAACGGTAGAACAATTCGATGACAAAAGTCAGTTGGATGCATATCACGCTAACTACAATTTAGCGGTTGGTGTAGCACCAGTACCTTCTGATCCTCGTGAGAAAGATCTTTCACTCGGTTCATTAAATTGTACTATCTACGGTGCATGTAGAAACAGCTTAGATATTCCGGATACTGCTGAAATGAATACTGAAAATGATGCACGTCTTGAAACCACTGCTGTAACTCTCAATATGAGTTATAGTTTAGACGAGAACAGTGTTCTGAAAGCTATAATAGGGTATCGAGATATGGATGATTATCGTATATATGATTTCGACGCGTCATCTGCTCCTTTTATAACAATTGAACGTGAGAATGTTTACGAACAAACTAGTGCTGAAATTCGTTATGAAGCAACATGGGAAAAATCATCATTAATTGCAGGGGTTTATCTCTGGGAAAGTGAATTTACTCAAGATTGGACAACTGGTGGGCAATTCTGGGCTACATTATTTGGTGCAGTAGCACGTAACCCCGCTCTTTGGGCTGCATGCCTAGGAACTAATGGTCTTGATGGTGCATTTGCTCCAATTGCTTGTGATTCAGGCCTTACAAGTGTCCCTGCTCCAGATGATGTTACTCAGATCCTTTATGAAACTCAAGAAACTACTTCTACAGCTATTTTTGCTCAATATGAATATGATATGACAGACCAGTGGACTTTAACAGCTGGTATTCGTTGGACTGAAGAAGAAAAGAAGTTCGTTGCCGGTCAATCATATTTGTCTAATAATGCAAGAGATCGTGAAAGAAACTTCCCTGGTTATGCTAGGTTAGCCCAAACTTGGACAGAAGTTTCTCCTAAAGTTGGCGTCACATATCAGATCGATGATACATCAATGCTTTATGCTTCTTATTCAGAGGGTTTCCATTCTGGTGGATTTTTTGGAGTGAACCAAAATATCCGTGACTTTGAAAGAGACCAATATGATCCTGAGTTTGCTAATAACTTTGAAATTGGATACAAAAGTATGCATTTTGATAACCGTTTACGGTTAAACTTAACGGCTTTCCATAATGAATTTGAGGATAAACAAGAATCCTTCGTGAAGTTAGATCCAGATACTAAAACTGTGGCATCTGTTTTCGATAATGCTGCGGAAGTACTTTATGAAGGTTTTGAAGTTGAGATCTTATACGCTGCCACAGAAGATCTTCGTGTATTCCTTAATTATGGCTATCTCGACGCATCATATGAACAATTTGAGACAGATCTTCAACTAGGAGGAGAGGTTCAAATTCAAGATGCAACTTTCTTGAAACCAAGAGGTGCTCCAGAATACACAATGGGCGTTGGCTTTGTCTACAATAGACAGATTGGACAAGGTGAGCTTGAAATATATACCAAATACCAAAAGGTAGCAGATTATGAAACAGATTTGCTCAATTTAAGCTCGGGTCGTGTTGCAGGAGGTACAGCTGATGATTTAAGTGCTACAATTGCATATTATCAAGATAACTGGTCAATCAGTTTGTTTGGCAGGAATCTTACAGACGAACGATTCGAATTCCCAACTGTTCTTGGTGGTAGCCCTGTTTCCGCACCCTTATTTAGCGCAGGCACTGTGAATCGTCCCAAAAGTATGGGAATAGACATTAGCTTTGATTTCTAAATTTTAGAAAATTATTAAGAAAAACCCGGTTCTTCCGGGTTTTTTTTGCAAGAATTAATAATTCTTAAAAAAAGAGATAAAATTATTCAATAAAACGGCTATATTTTATATGGCCCTTTTTTATTGCTTTATTATTTTTTTTAGAGTGAAATACAAAAATTATATGGAGTAATTTATGGAAGAAATGTCACAAAATCCAGATCAAGAAACTCTTGATTATGTATTCAATCAAACAATGTTAAGAATTAAAGATCCAAAAAAATCGTTAGATTTTTACACTGAAGTCTTAGGAATGACTATTCTAAAAAAACTGGATTTCCCTGATTTTGACTTTTCGTTATATTTCTTAGCTTACTTAAGAGAAGACGATGATCCAGTTCCTGAAAATACTCAGGAAAGATTTGCCTACGCTTTAAGTCAAAAAGCTGTATTGGAACTAACGCACAATTGGGGAACAGAAAATGATGAAGACTTTTCACATCATGATGGGAATTCCGATCCGCGAGGATTTGGTCATATAGGAATAACAGTTCCAGATGTTTATGAAGCCTGTGATAGATTTGAATCTCTTGGTGTGGAATTTCAAAAAAAACCTGATGATGGAAATATGAAGGGTCTTGCCTTTATTAAAGATCCTGATGGATATTGGATAGAAATCTTATCCTCAAAGGGTCTTGCAAGTACAATATAATTGTTAATTTAATTAGTATATGGAGGTATAGATTATGACAATTTTAGATTTATTTCATTTAGATAATCAGGTTGCAGTAGTAACTGGAGCAGGCAAAGGAATCGGAAAAGGCATTGCTATAGCACTAGCTGAAGCTGGAGCAAATTTAGTTTTAGCATCAAGAACTGAAAAAGATCTCATTGAAGTTCAAGAAGAAGTAAAAAAGGTAGGAAGAAAGGCTATAATTTTTCCTACAGACGTAACTAATACAGAATCTATAGATTTATTGTGCGAAGAAGCTATCAAAGAGTTTGGTCAGATTAACATATGGGTGAATAATGCAGGTGGATTACCAGATGGAAAACCAAGATATTTAACCAAGACATCCAGTGAAGAATTTTCTGCTCAGGTTAATCTTAATTTCAATGCTGTTTGGTATGGCTGTATTGCCGCTGCAAAAAAAATGACAGATGGAGGTTCTATAATAAATATATCTTCAAGATCTTCAAAAAATATGAGTGGTAATCTAAAAAATGGTCCTTATGCGGCTTCAAAAGCTGCAGTAAATAGTTTGACTGCAACTTTAGCACTTGAGTTAGCGCCAAATATTAGAGTAAATGCAGTTGCTCCAGGACCTATTCCTACAGAAAATTTTAAAGATTCGATGAATATGCATACTAAAGAAAGAGAGGAAGAATTAAAAAAATATATAACTATTCCCCTTAAAAGATGGGGATCTCCTGAAGACATAGGCGCTGCAGTCGTTTATATGGCTTCAAAAGCATCTAATTGGGTTACAGGACAGTGTTTATTTGTAGATGGAGGAACTTAAGAGACAGGGATTTCAATTAAAACAATTAATCCTGAGGGCTTAGCATCTAGTAATTTTAAAGAACCGTTATGGAATTTCACTGCTGAATTAACTAAATTAAGACCTAATCCAGAACCTTTTAAACTTCTACTAGAATCTAATCTCACAAATCTATTTAATACCTTCTTTTTATCAATCTCTTTAATTCCTTCACCATTATCACTTACCCATAATAAAATACTTTCTTCATTCTTTTTGGCGCCCAATGTAATAACAGGATTATCAGAGTTTGATCCATAGTTAATGGCGTTTTCAAGAAGATTTGCGATAGCTTGTGATAAAAGGTTCATGTTTCCATCAAAAAAGATTTCTTTTTCAACTTCTGATTTGAGTTTTATGTCTTTTGACTCTGCAATAGGTTCATACAAATCAATTAAATCTAAAATAAGATTTTCAAGATTTATTGATTTTCTTTCTAGATCTGATGTTCCTGACTCTACTCGTGAGATAGATAAAATTGAATTAAAGGTCTTTATTAAATTATCAGTTTCAACAATAGCCTCATCAATCGATTTTTTATATTGCTCAATATCTGGATTAGACATCAAAGTAACCTCAAGATTGCTTCTTATCCTATTGAGAGGGGTTCTTAAATCATGTGCTACATTATCTGTAACTTCTTTCATACTTGTCATTAAAGAATCTAATTTATCTAACATTTCATTTAGATTTGATGATAGTTGATTTAGTTCATCTTTTCCTTTTGTAGTTGGTAAACGCTCGGAAAGGTTTCCATCCATAATATTTTTACTCGTTTTATTTATATCTGAAATTCTTTTGAGAAAATTTCTACTTAAAATATATCCACCAAAAATACCAAGAAAAATAATAAGTAATAACGACCATAAAGAGCTATAAAAAAATCGCTCTTTTAGTTTTATTTCATTATTAACTACACGCCCGACAAGAAGGCGAAGATTCTCAAACGGTGTAATAATATTTCTACCCCGACCATAATAAGTTTCTTCAACACCATTTACATTCATTTGAAATGTATATTCTGCCCAACCGTCTTCGTTAATTTTTAAATCTGTTGGTTCAGGTATATTTCCAACAAGAAATTTATTATTGCCATCATATAATCGATAAATATTAAGTGTTGGACGAGAAATCTGACCTCTTACATAATTAAATAAACCTTTTTCTCTACTTCTTAAATAAACTCTGTTTATTTCTTCAACCTTATTAATTATTTTCTGATCTGCTTCTATTTGAATATCTCTAGCAGATGTAAAATATAAGAACATAAGTACAAAACCAAAAGATACACTTAAAAGTAATGTATAAATAAAGATCAACCTAAAACTTGCTAAATTAAACGGGTTATTCATCATGCCTTAAAGCATAGCCTGCTCCACGCTCAGTAAATAGCATTTGCTTTCCTTTAAATGGCTTATCAATCTTGGATCGAAGTCTTGATATATGAACATCAATTACATTGGTTTGAGGATCAAAATGATATTCCCAAACGCCTTCTAAAAGCATTGTCCTTGTTACAACTTGATTTGGTCTTCGCATAAGAAATTCTAGTAATTTGAATTCACGAGGTTGTAAATCAATTTCTTCCCCTTCTCTTTCCACCCTTCTGCTTAAAAGATCTAACTTTAAATCTCCAACCTCTAAGAGATTAGAATTAGAATCAGGAAGGTTCCTTCTATTTAACGCTTCCAATCTCGCAAGTAATTCAGAAAAAGAAAAAGGTTTAGCTAGATAATCATCAGCTCCATGTTTTAAACCTTTTACTCTTTCATCTACTTCACCTAAAGCTGAAAGAATAAGTATAGGAGTGTCATTTTTATCTTCTCTTACTTTTTTTATAAGACTAAGACCGTCTAACTTTGGAAGCATTCTATCTACAATTAAGACATCAAAATTTGAATCTAGAGCCATAAAAAGCCCTTCTTCACCATCTGATGCCCTGTCAATGACATGTCCGCTCTCTTTCAAGCCCTTTATTAGGTATGAAGCAGCGTCATTATCATCTTCAATAAGTAAAATATGCATTTTATCTCCTGAACCTAAGATAATTCAAATGTAATGCTTATGTCATTATTATTTTGTTAATTTGACCACATTCTTATTTGGGGGAGGTTAAATAATAAATGTGGTCAAATATTTATTGTTAACTAATTATCTAATAGTTTCCTTTACCAATACATTTCTTTAGTATTAACTTTTTTTAATGTTCAACTAAGGAGAAATATTTTGGATATTTTAAAAGGAATAAGAGTTTTAGATTTTGGACGATATATTGCAGGACCATACTGCGCTGCCCTTCTAGGAGATTTAGGAGCAGAGGTTATTAGGGTAGAAAGAATTGCTGGTTCAGAAGATCGTTATGTCCATCCTATTGATAACCCTAATGGTGAAGGCGCTATGTTCATGCAAATGAATAGGAATAAAAAGGGAATTACGCTCAATCCTACAAAAGAAGGATCTCAGGAAATAGTAAAAAAGTTAGTTGAATCAGCTGATATTGTTGTTGCAAATCTTCCTCCTCAAACATTAAAGAAAATGGGAATAGATTATGAGACAATTTCTCAATACAACAAAAGTATAATCTTAACAACAGTTTCTGCCTTTGGTCATGGTGGTCCATATTCTGAGAGAGTTGGTTTTGATGGTGTAGGTCAAGCTATGTCTGGCGCAGCATATCTCACTGGACATGAAGAAGAGCCTGTTAAGGCTTACTCTCCTTATATAGATTATGGAACAGCATCTTTAACTGCAATGGGAACTTTAGCAGCTATAATAGAGAGAGATAAAACTGGAAAGGGTCAAATAGTTGAAGGAGCTTTATTCGCAACTTCACTTGCCTTCATGAATACACATATTATAGAGCAAGCAGTAACAAAGAAAAACAGAAAAGCTATTGGGAATAAAAGCCCCTATGCCGGACCAGTTGATATGGTAAAAACAAACGATGGATGGATAGTGGTTCAAGTTTTAGGTGATCCATTATTTATTAGATGGGCTAAATTAGTTGGGGCAGAAGAATTTATTGAAGATGAAAGATTCTTAACAGATATAAAGAGAGGAGAAAATGGACAAGTTCTTAGTGATAAAACACAAGATTGGTGCAAGAATTTGACCTCAGAGGAGGCTTTAAAACTTTTAGCTGAAGCCCAAGTTCCAGCAGGACCAGTGAATAACCTTGAGGATGTTTTAAATGATCCACATGTCAAAAAAATGAATTTCTTTCAAGATATTGATTACCAAGGATTGAAATCGCCTGCTCCCGTTATGGGATTGCCAATAAAGCTATCTAATTCAGATAATAAAATTAAGAAAAATCCACCTAAACTAGGAGAAGA
This sequence comes from uncultured Rhodobiaceae bacterium, assembly GCA_964557485.1. GTDB lineage: Bacteria > Pseudomonadota > Alphaproteobacteria > MED-G09 > MED-G09 > AG-430-B22. The sequence continues at coordinate 11,206 of CAZLAN010000001.1, forward strand.
CACAGATAATATTCTTTTAGAATTAGGTTTTTCTAAAGATCAAATAGAATATTTTAGAAAGGAAAGAATTATTTAAAAACCTATAAGATTAGTAAACTCATCTATATCTGCTCTTTTGCTTCTAAAGGTGTTTATCGGGTCATTTTGATCTGCATATCCAATACCCATTCCACAAAATAACATTAATTCTTCAGGAATATTAAGAAATTTATTTACTGATTTATACCAAACAGCCCATGCCTCTTGAGGAGCAGTGTGTAAGCCTTCTTCACGAGCAAGTAACATTATAGATTGAATAAACATACCTAAATCTGACCACTGCCCTTCCTGCATTTGACGATCAATTGCAAAAAAAATTGCGATCGGGGCTCCAAAAAAATCAAAATTCCTAATAAATTGAGCCATTCTTCCCTTTTTATCTTCTTTTGGAATTTTTAAAACTTCATACATATCCCTTCCTACTTCCTTCCTTCTTGACTCATATGGTTCCTTTAAATCACGAGGGTAAATATTATATTCTGTCCCCTCGCCCATGGGGTTTTTCTTTACTTTTTCTGAAATGTCTTTCTTGAATCTTTCTAATGGTTCCCCTGAAACTATCCATAATCTCCATGGTTGTAAATTTCCTCCTGAAGCAGTTCTTCTCGCCTTTTTTATAATATTTAAAATAGTTTCTTTTTTAGGCTTTTTAGTTGTGAATGCTCTACAAGTTAATCTAGTATCAATGGCTTCACTTACTGTTAAAGCCTTCTTTGATAAATCATTCATTTTTTTATCCTCAATCATCTTTGGCGCTTTGGTGCCATTTTTTTAAAACATTATATTCTAATGCAGACATTAATAAAAAGAGAAAAACACCAAGAAAAACAAGTAAAATCAATGCAGAAAATAACTTAGATATATCTAATCTGTTTCCTGATTCAATTATAATCCATGACAAACCTGTTGAAGTGCCTGTTCCAGCTACAAACTCTGCAACTACAGCACCTATCAGTGCCAACCCTATAGAAGTCTTCATACCTGTTAATATAAAAGGAGTGGCAAATGGTAGATTTAGTTTTGTCAAAGTTTCCCATTTGGAAGCTTTGTTAATAATAAAAAGTTCTTTTAGATTTTGATCTACAGAACGAAAACCTAAATTCGTATTAGCTAAAACCGGGAAGAAGGCAACAATTACAGATAAAATTAATATTGCGATTTGAGCATTATCAAGGCCTACCCATATTAATATCAATGGAGCTATAGCAACTACTGGTGTTACCTGAAAAATTACTGTAATTGGATAAAGAGATATTTCTAATATCTTCGATAAGGAAAATAAGATTGCTAAAAATATAGCTATAAATGTAGCAATCAGAAAAGCTAAAAAGGTTATTTTTAGTGTATTTAGAGTAGCTAAAATTAATTCATGAAAATTGGCAATTAAAGAAAGGAGAATATCACTTGGAGCAGGTAATATATAAAGAGGTACAGATAGTATATATACTAAATATTCCCAAATACAAAAAATTACTAATAAGGCAATAAAAGGAGATAAAAAATTGGTTAATTTATTCATTTTCCATGCCTTCTTCTAATCGTTTAAAAATATGATTATTTATTTCTTGGTATTGATTACTTTCTTGAAATTCCTTTCTTGAGCCAGAATAATCAATATTCTCTTCATATATAATTTGACCCGGATTATTAGATAAAACAATTATTCTCTCAGATAAATAAATAGCCTCAGAAACTGAATGTGTTACGAATAAAACTGTAAATCTTTCCTTCTCCCAAATACTTAAAAGATCATTCTCAAGCTTATTACGAGTAATCTCATCTAAAGCTGCAAAAGGTTCATCCAAAAGAAGTAAATCACACCCTTGAACTAAAGCTCTAGCAATAGAAACTCTCATTTTTTGTCCTCCAGATAATTCATTTGGAAAGCTATTTTCTTTTCCAGAAAGACCAACATTCTTTAACCATTCTTTTGCAGTATCTATACTAGATTTATTAATATCCTCATTTAATTCCAAAGGAAGCAGCACATTATTTAATACATTTCTCCATGGCATTAGCGTTGGTTCTTGAAATACAAATCCAATTACTGGACTTTTGCTTTTTTTATATTCCACCTTACCTTTCGATGGCTCTAAGATTTTAGACGCCAGACGAAGAATAGTTGATTTTCCAGAACCTGAAGGACCTAAGATTGACAAAAACTCACCCTCTCTAACATTTAAATTAATATTTGATAGAATTTCTTTATCAAACTTCTTATGAATACCTGAAAAATTTAACATCACTTTTTTTTATTTATAAACTCAAGCGTAAAAGAGTCTTCCCAGTTTAAATCTTTTTTATAAATATTATTATTCGACATTATTGTAAAAAATTCTTTCCATCTTTCATTTGTCATTGACCCTATATCACTATAATCAGACAAATTTGAAATTAAATTATATTTTTTAATCTTTTCAATTGCCTGCAAAAGAATTTCTTCTTTCATTTCTGGATTAGATTTAAGAATTAAGCTATTACCTGCTTCAGAATTATCATATATATACTTTCTCCATCCAACTATTGTTGCCTCAACAAATGCCTTAACTATTTCAGGTTTTTCCTTAATAATATCGTTCCTAGCTAAAATCATTGCTCCGTAACTTGGATATCCATAATCAGAAAGTAGATAAACCTTTGGCGAAACCCCCAACTCTTTCTCTATAAGAAATGGCTCAGAAGTCAAATAACCTTGCTGAATAGCATTCTTATTAACTAAGAACGGAGCAAGACTAAATGTTTTTTTGCGGATCTGCTTATCACTAAAAGAATATTTAGATTTTAACCATATCCAGAAAGCCCCTATACTTGCATCAGAGATCATAATCGGTTTACCTTTCATTTCCTCTAAGCTCTTAATTTTTGAAGATGAATGAGTCATAATAATTTGTGGATCTTTTTGAAAAGAGGCCATAACTGACTTAGCTGGTATTTGATTAGCAAGTATATTTAGCGGGATAAAGCTATTCGAACCCATTCCGAATTCTATTTCTTTTGCTGCAAGTAATCGGGGAATGTTAATATTTGAATTACCTTGAATGATTTTTACATCCAATCCTCTTTTTTCATATAAACCAAGAGCTAATGCATGATAAAAACCGCCCTGCTCTGCCTGTGCCCTCCAATCTGTTGCAAACCGAATTTTTACTAATTCTTTTTCCTTGGAAAGATTATCTAAATCTTGTGCTTGTATATCTACAGACAAATAAATCACAAGAAATAGTAAACTATATGAAATTTTATATAATTTCTTAATCATCTAGACCTATGAGTATTGTTGGTATATTTAACGGTGCATTTCTAATGGTAGAAACTAATGTTCCCGGCTTTCTTCCCTTTCTTATTTCAGAAAGATCAAAATTAGATTCTGATAATCTCTTATGGCAAAATCTCATATTTTCTGTATGCCAGCCAATTCCACCAAAAAAAGTTCCTTCATTTTCTTTATTCTCAACCACCTCAATTGTTACGGCTCCAATCCTAAAGAACATCATTCTGATCTTACCATTACCAAAATCAAATTCTTTATCTAAAGCACACCTAATATCAAGATCTTCCATCAATAATTTTTTTAAATTATTTGATTCTGAGGTATATATGACAACTTGATTAAATTTCGTAATTTGATCATCTTCGTAATGTATATCATTTTTCAAAAAAAGGTTGTTCTCTTCAAATATCATTAAATCCAAACCATATTTATTTTCTTTTATAATGGTAAAAAATAATATTTCTATTATCGATTCTTCAGCATTAATAAATTCCTTCTTTTTTATTTTAGAGACTTTTAAACCCTTCCTCTTAAAGTTTTCTAAGTCATCTTCAATATTGTCAGATTGAAATGATAAAGCCTTAATCCCATTTTCTCGGTTAAAATTATTCATATCAAAATCATAAAATGAATCCGAATCTTCATTGATTTCACATAAATTTATTTCTCCATTTAATAACTTTATAAATGAAGTATTAATTTTATCCTTGTTATCAAAAAATTCTTCTGAACAATTATTTCCAATAAGGTTTATAAATTTATCTCTATCTGTTTTTATATTATTAGATGAAATTATTGCGCTTTTAAATTTTGTTAACATTTCGTTTATCTTTATTGAGTAATTCTTTCTTTAATAAATAAATTTAATTGGTAAAATTATAACATGAAGATAAGTATCATCAAAAAAATTGAAAATATTATTGGCAAAAAGAATCTTTTACTTTCTGAAGAGGAAAAAAGAAAATATCTCACGGAATGGAGAGATAGATATCATGGAAAAGCAAAAGGTATCTTAAAGCCGAAAAATATCAAAGAAATATCTTCTCTTATGAAGATACTTCATAAAGAAAAAATTTCAATAATACCGCAAGGGGGGAACACAGGTCTTGTTGGTGGACAAATATCCTATTCAGAAGAACATTTCATTCTATCTTTAGAAAGGATGAATAAATTAATAAATATCAATTTATTAGATCAATCAATTACCATTCAATCTGGGATGATACTTTCAGAAATTCAAAGGATTTGTGATGATAAGGATATGCTATTTCCTTTATCACTTGCATCTGAAGGAAGTTGCACTATTGGCGGTAATATTGCTACAAATGCTGGTGGTGTTGCCGTCTTGTATTATGGAAATACCAGAGACTTTACCTTAGGTTTGCAAATTGTTCTTGCTGATGGAACAGTAATTGATTCACTTAAAACATTAAAAAAGGATAACACAGGCTATTCAATTAAAGACTTGTTCATAGGATCAGAAGGAACTTTAGGAATAATAACCGCTGCTAGTATGAAAATATTTCCTAAACCTAAAGATAAATTTACATTCTTTTGTTCAATAAAAAATCCAAAAAATTCAATCGAACTTCTTAGATTTTTACAAAAAAATATTTCTACTCCTTTAACTGCATTTGAGTTGATGAATAACGCTTCTATTAAGATTGTTTTAGGAAGAAAGTATGGCTCAGAACTGCCTATTAAAAAGAAAAGTAAATGGTATGTATTATTTGAGTTTTCAAAAATAGATGAAGATAAGGATTTAATAGACACAATTCAGTCGCAAATTGCTGTTACGCAAAATAATAAATTAATTAATGAAATAATTTTTGCAAATTCACTTAATCAATCGAAGTTTCTATGGAAAATAAGAGATAATATTTCTGAGGCACAAAAGAAATATGGCTCAAGTATTAAAAATGATTTTTCTGTTCCAATCTTTTCTATTAATGAGTTCATACAAGAAGCAGATAAGATAGTTAAAGATATTATACCTGGAGCAAAAAATATTACATTTGGGCATGTTGGTGATGGTAATATTCATTATAATATATCCCAGCCTAAGAATTTAAGTTCTAGAGAATTCCTTTCTTTAGAAAAAGAATTAAGATCACACCTCTTAGTTCTTGTAAAAAAATACAATGGATCTTTTAGCGCAGAACACGGAATTGGTTTAATTAGAAAAAAAGATGCAAAAAAATTTAAAAAAGATGAAATCAAATTAATGAAAAATATTAAAAAAGCATTAGACCCAAAAAATATACTAAACCCAGGGAAGATTTTTGATTAAATATTAACTTACAGGAACACCTGGTAAATATTTTGACTGACGAATGGTAAGAGATGTTTTTACACTAGCAACATTTGGAGCAGAAGTTAGTTCATTAGTTAAGAAATTCTGAAAACTTGATAAATCTGGCGCGACACATTTAAGGATAAAATCTATTTCTCCATTCAGCATATGACACTCTCTTACATAATCAAGGTTTCCTACATGTTCTTCAAAAGACAATAAATCTGATTCTGCCTGGTTATGAAGTCCCACCATTGCAAAAACAATTACCTCAAAACCAAGCTTACTGGGGTCAATTTCAGCATGATAACCCCTAATATATCCATTCTCTTGAAGAGCCTTAACCCTTCTCAAGCAAGGAGGTGCAGAAAGGTCAACGGATTCAGCTAATTCAACATTAGTTGTCCTTCCGTCTTCTTGAAGTTTACTAAGTATTTTTAAATCAATAAAATCTAAATTATCCCGTTTCATAGAATTTATGTTATAGATTATATTATAAATACGCAAGATTATTACAAAGAACTAGAAATGGACAAAGAAAATACTAAAATAAAAAATTGTTGGATAATCTCTTCGGGTTTAATTGGATGCGAAAATCAATGTTTTGGAATTACAGAACGAATGGGCATCAAGGCAGATTTAAAAAGAATCAATCCATCTAAAAGTCTCTCAATACTTGCACCCTATGGAAAACCAATATTTAATAAACAATTAACTGAACCTTGGCCCGATATAGCTATTTCCGCAGGCAGAAGAACGGTGCCTTATCTAAGATATATAAGAAAAAAATCCAAACAAAAGTGTAAAACTATCTATCTTCAAGACCCTAAAATTAACTCAAAAGAATTTGATATTGTTTGGGCCCCTGCCCATGATCGTATTGAAGGGGATAATGTTATAAAAACAATAACCTCTCCAAATAGAGTAAGTGAAAACTTACTTAACCAAGCGCATAATGAATGGAATAATACTTTTTCAAAATTTTCTAAACCATTAGCAGGTTTTCTAATTGGCGGAGTTAGTAAAGCATACAATTTTGGTGATATTGAATGTAATAAAGTTCTAAATTCTATTAATACCGCATTAAAAAATGGCTGGACTCCTATAATAACTTTATCAAGAAGAACACCTAAATACTTGGCTGATAAAATAAAAAAAATATTAAAAAATAAGGATTACCTTCTTTTTGATGATGATGGACCCAATCCTTATTTTGCAATTTTAAAATATTCAGATGTAATAATCCTTACTCCTGATTCAGCAAATATGATTAGTGAAGCTTTAGCAGTACCTAAACCAATATATTTTATAAATATGAAAAGTAATTCTAAAAGATTTGAGAAGTTTATAAAATCTTTAGTAGAATCAAATCATATTAAACCTTTACAAGAAAAATTAGAAGTTTATGAAAATAAGAAATTGGATGCAACGCAAGAAGTAGTTGACTACATATATAAGAATCTCTTTTAAGTATATTATAGCAATTACTTTATATAAAATGATAGAATGACTGAAACTATTCACTCAAAATTACTAATTTTAGGTTCTGGGCCTGCGGGATATACTGCTGCCATTTATGCCGCAAGAGCTATGCTTGATCCTATTCTTTTAACTGGAATAGAGCCTGGCGGTCAAATGACAATAACAACTGATGTCGAAAATTATCCTGGATTCGTAGATGTAATACAAGGTCCCTGGTTAATGGAACAAATGAAAGAACAGGCAATAAATGTTGGGACTAATATAATTTTTGATACAATTGTTAATGTTGATTTATCTAAAAAACCTTATCAATTAATTTCCGATTCAGAAAAGATATATACTTGTGATGCTCTTATAATTGCTACTGGAGCTCAAGCAAGATGGTTAAATATTGAATCGGAGGATAAATATAAAGGGAAAGGAGATACACCAACCATGTGCCACTTGTGATGGTTTCTTTTATAAAGATAAAAAAGTAATAGTTGTAGGTGGAGGAAATACCGCTGCTGAAGAAGCTTTGTTTCTTACAAACTTTTCAAATGAGGTGAAGCTTGTTCATAGAAGAGACAATCTAAGAGCTGAAAAAATATTACAATCACGTTTAAAAGAGAATAAGAAAATAGAAATTATTTGGGATACAGAATTAATTGAAATTATTGGCGATGAAGACCCATTAAGTGTTAATGGAGCTCTTTTATTAAATAAAAAGACCAATGAAAAACAAAAAATTGATGTAGATGGTATTTTTATTGCTATTGGACATAACCCATCATCATCAATATTTAAGAATCAATTAGATATGAATAATAGTGGATATATTGATACAAGCCCTGATTCAACTAAAACAAGCATAGATGGAATATTTGCAGCAGGTGATGTAACTGACGAAAAGTATAGGCAAGCTGTTACTGCGGCTGGATTGGGTTGCATGGCAGCATTGGAAGCTGAAAGTTATTTATCTAAATAATGTTATATATAAGGATAAATTTTGAAAACTATTTCTCCAGTTGAAGAAAAAGAAGAGTCTTACAACTATAAAAAGGATAGCCTCACAAGCACCTCACAGGTATTAGGAAAATTAATTGAAAATTCAATAGACGCTGAATCCTCCAACATAGACATCAGAATAGAGTTAAACGGACTCAATATAATAGAGGTAAAGGATAACGGGATAGCCATGAGTCCTCAAGAAATGATTGCCTCAGTTGAAAAAGGAAGCAAGATTAGGAATCTTAATAAAAAGATTTTCAGTTCTGATGGAAAATCACTTAATAGAATTTCAAAAGTAAGTAAACTAGAAATTATTAGTAAGGAAAAAAATAAAACCAGAGGAGCTGTTTTAAATATTTCTAATGATAAAATTCATCCTGTAAAAGAATGCTATGCTGATATTGGTACAAAAATTCAAGTAAGGGATTTATTTTATAATAATGCAAATATTCGAGATATAATAAAAAACTCAAAAAATGATGATTTATTAAAAATAATCAATACCTATGCATTAGCATTTCCTAGCATTAGTTTTACTGCTAAATTAAATAATAAAATTATCTTAGATGCTCCTAAAGAAGATAGGTTATCAAAAAATATATTTGTTTCAAGAATTAGAAATGTTTTAGGAAGTAAGATAATTAAATCTATTATTAATTATAAAAATGAAACAAATGAATTAAGGATAAATTTCTTCTATAGCAATGAGAGTAATTCTTTCAAAAAGAAAAATTATCAATTTATGTTTATCAATAACAGACCTGTTTATGAAGAAATAATTATAAATATGATAAATGATCTTTATAAACAAACTTTTAGCGAAACGAATTATCCAGCATTTGTTTTATTTATAGAATCAAAAGAAGAATTATTAAATATTTCTAAGATCTCAAATGATAAAATTAATATAGAAAATAAAGATATAGTTAAAATCTTAAAAAGCTTATTATTAAATGCTTTTGCTGAAGAAATTTACAAGGATAAAGATAAGAATAGCAAAAATATTAATTTATTAGATAATCCAGTAGGATTCCATAATAAATATGAGATAAGTCAGTCAAATAACGGTCTGATTATAAAGGATAAAGACAAAAATAAGAAAATAGAAATTACTTTAGAAAGTTTAAAGAAATTTTTTAGTAAAAGTTAATTTATTTTATCTGAAGGTGAATTAATTATTTGTGTTTTAAGATTATTATTTACATCTTCAACATCACGCATTTCTGAATCAAGAACTTCTTTTATATTTGGAATTGATTCTGCAACATCAGCTCCTGTCATTAAATTTATTTCTGACTGACTAAAATCTTCTGAGCTAGATGAATTGCTAAAAAGAATTGCTTGAAGTTCTCTACTTGGTTGTTGAGGATTTGGACGAATTTCTCCTTCTGCAGGAGGACGAAGATTATATTCCGGAGGAATAATTAAATCTGGTTTGGTTAAAATAGTAAATTCATCTGGCGGAAGCTTATCTGTTCCCAGAACTTTTGCTAATTCACTTCCGCATCCTATTAAAAAGATTGGAAGTATAAGAATAAAACAAATTAAAAATTGATTCTTACGCATTTCAGTTCTCCAATTTAGTATCCGATTTCAATAATTGACTTAGAAGAAATAATATTACTCCAAAGACAATAAACATATCAGCAACATTAAAGATGTACCACGAAAATCCTTTTGCATGAAGTGAAATAAAGTCCACTACAGCTCCATAAAACAATCTATCAAATACATTTCCTAAAGCTCCACCTATAATAAAAGAAATACTAGTTTTTGCTGTAAAAGAAGATTCATTTTTTACGAAATTAAGAAGAAATAAAATTATACCTAGAGAAATTATTATAAGAATCCATTTTTGAAATTTTCCACCTCCTGAAAATAGACCATAAGAAATACCTGTGTTGAAAACTAAAATAAAATCTAAAAATTGATTAATATATATTTTCTCAATATCTCCACTCCTAAAAATTGAAATTATTTTTAATTTACTAAAAAAATCAATAAGAAAAACTGGAAATGAAAGGAAAATTACTGAGATTAAGTTTCTAATTTTTTTCTCCTTTAATTTCTCTCATAACTGAAGCATCTCGTAAACTTAAATCAGGATAATCCTTATCTGTTCCTACCTCTGGGAGTACTTTCCATGATCTACTGCATTTATTTCCTTTAGCAAGATTACAAATTACTGAAACACCTTGTATTTCTTCCATCTTAAATGCTTCTGAAGGATTTTCTTCTAACTTCATTTCGGCTTGAGAAGTGATAAATATCTCAGCAAGATCAACATCTTTAAAAATATCTAAATATTGTTTGTCAGAAATATAAATAATTGGAAATGCCTCTAAGCTAGATCCAATCCTTTTTTCTTTTCTTTCAAGCTCTATAGCGCCGGTTACAACTTTTCTAACAGTTCTAATTTTTTCCCATTTTTCATACAAACTATCATTACTCCATTTTTTATTAATTTCTAAGAAACTTTGCTCATGGATTGAATCCTTTAATTCAGGAAATCTTGTTTTCCTAACTTCTTCAGAAGTAAAACAAAGTATTGGAGCAAACCAGGAAACTAGGTAATTAAAAAGAATATCTAAAACTGTACGAGTAGATTTTCTAATATTACTATTACGGCTATCACAATAAAGACTGTCTTTTCGTATATCGAAATAAAACGAGGAAAGATCAATATTAGAGAAATTTAATAGAGCCTGAAAAACACCTTTTAAATCATAATTATCATACCCCGATCTAACTTTTTCATTAATTAAATATAATTTATGAAGAATATATTTCTCTAATTCAGGCATTTCCTCATAAGATATAATTTCTTTATCTGAAAATTCATGGAGATTGCCGAGCATAAAACGAAATGTGTTTCTTATTTTTCTATAAGATTCTACATTTGATTTCATGATTTCCTGCCCTACTCTAAGATCATCTGTAAAATCTGAAGAAACAACCCATAATCTTAAAACATCTGCGCCATATTGATTTATTAAATCCTCTGGCTTTGTAACATTACCTAGCGATTTAGATTCTTTTTTTCCATCTTTGTCTATTACAAAACCATGAGTCAAAACCTGCTTAAATGGCGCGCTTCCTCGTGTTCCGCATCCAACTAGTAATGATGATTGAAACCAACCTCTATGCTGATCCGATCCTTCAAGATACAAATCTGCAGGCCATCCTAGACCTTCTTCACCTTCTAAAACAAATGATTGAGTAGACCCAGAGTCAAACCATACATCTAAAATATCATCTACTTTTTCCCAATCATCAGTATTATAATTTTTACCCAATATTTCTTTTATATCTATATCAAACCATGCATCTGACCCATTCGATTCAAATAATCTATAAATCTTATTATTTACCTCTTCATCTTTTAGAACCTCACCTGTTTTCTTATTTATAAATATTGATAAAGGAACTCCCCAAGCTCTTTGCCTCGAAACAACCCAATCAGGCCTATTATCAACCATTGATTTAATTCTATTTTTACCTCTCGCAGGTATCCACTCTACTTTCTCTATTGATGATAAAGATTTTCTTCTTAAATTATTTTTTTCCATAGAAATAAACCATTGCGGTGTATTTCTAAAAATTAATGGTGCTTTAGATCGCCAACTATGAGGGTATTGATGACGTAATTTACCTTTTGCAAATAATGATCCGCAATTTACAAGCTCACTAATAACTGCTCCATTTGCATCACCATTTGAGCCGTCTGCGTTGTAGACCCTTTTACCTCTAAAGAGTCTTACATTTGGAAGAAAAACCCCCTCATTATCAAGCATAAAAGGTGCGTCGATGCCATTCTTTGTTGCTAAATCATAATCATCTTGGCCATGACTTGGTGCTATATGTACAAAACCAGTGCCAGTATCATCTGTTACAAAATCGGCTTCTAATAGAGGAACATCAAAATCATAGCCTTGTGAAAAGAAGGGATGTTTACAAGTTATTTCTTCTAAATCTTTAACTTCTTCAATAAAATTAAGTTTGACCTTTGCAGCACTCTCAATGCTTTCTGCTAAAGCAGAATTAATAATTATTTTCTCCCTTAAAGAAGTCAGGCTTTCTTCTTCCGAAGTAACAATTTCAAAAAGACCATATTTGTACTTTGAAGAGAATGCTATTGCTCTATTTGCTGGTATTGTCCACGGAGTCGTTGTCCATATTAATATACATGCATCTTTTAATCCTTTGTGAATAGGAAATTTAACCCATATAGTTGGTGAAATATGTTCTTTATACTCAACTTCAGCCTCTGCAAGAGCTGTTTTTTCTACTACAGACCACATAACTGGTTTTGATCCACAATACAGATCATCATTCATTAAAAATTTATGGAACTCTCCTACAATAGATGCCTCAGCTTTATATTCCATCGTTGTATATGGGTTTTCCCAATCACCATAAACACCAAGTCTTTGAAATTCACTTTTTTGAATCTCTATCCATTTTTTTGCAAAAGAACGGCATTCACTTCTAAATTCATTTATTGGAACATCTTCTTTATTCTTTCCTTGATCCCTATAACTTTCTTCAACTTTCCATTCGATTGGGAGACCATGACAATCCCAGCCAGGTCTATAAATTGCATCAAAACCTGACATTTGCTTTGATTTAACAATAACATCCTTTAGAATCTTATTAAGAGCAGTTCCCATATGCAAATTACCATTGGCATAAGGAGGCCCATCATGAAGAATAAATTTTTCTTTACCTTTAGAATTTTCTCTAATTCTCTTATAAGGATTATTTTTTTTCCAAAATTCTAAGAAATTAGGTTCATTTTCAGGTAATTTTGCTTTCATTGGTAATTCTGTTTTTGGCAAAAGAAGAGTATCTCTATAATCTTTTATATTTTCATCTTTAGACATAACTTTTATTTACTCAAGATATCCAAGGCTTCTTCCGAATCTTTTTTTATTTGATCTTTTAAAGAATTTATACCTTCAAATTTTCTTTCTTCCCTTAAAAATTGGACAAATGAAACAATAATATCTTTACCATATAAATCTTCAGAAAAATCAAACAAATGTGTCTCTAGGAGTATATTTTCACCTTCAAATGTTGGTCTAATTCCATAATTTGATACACCTTTATATGACTTACCCTCAAAATTAACTTGAACTGCATAAACTCCAAATTTTAATTGAATAATTTCCTCTGTTTTAAGGTTGGCTGTTGGAAAACCTATTTCTCTTCCTCTTTTGTCGCCTTCAACAACTTTTCCTTTAATTAACCATTTATGCCCTAACATTAATTCGGCTTTTTTAAATTCACCCAACTTTATTAAATCTCTAACAATTGATGAGGAAAGAACCGATCCATCTTTTATTTGCTTATCAACAATTGAAACAGAAATGTTATATTTAGAACAAAGCTTTACTAAATCATCACTATTGCCAGATCTTTTATTTCCAAATCTAAAATCATACCCAACTATTAAATGGGAAGGGTTTATTTTCTTAAAAACAATCTCTTCAATAAATTCTTCAGGGCTTTGTTTAGCTAATTTCTCATTAAATTCTAATACAATACATGTATCCAATCCAAGATTTTCTAAAAGATATTTCTTTGTCTTTATATCTGAAAGATAAAAATTATCAGAATCTTTCAAAAAAAACTTTCTTGGATGAGGTTCAAACACAATAACACCAGCATAAGATTTATTTTCTTTGGCTAATTTTTTGACGTTTTCTATAATTTCTTTGTGCCCAAGATGAATACCATCAAAATTACCAAGGGCAAAAATACCTCCTGGCTTAACATTCTTATCAATATTTTGAATTAAAATCATTTAAATCGGCCTACCATATTAATTCATTTATATAATAATTTGGATAAATGCATTTATTTTCAATTGATTCTAATATTTTATCTCGACTATTATTTGAGAATAACCCACCTAACACTAATAAAGAATCTAACTCAATAAGATTTGCACCTTTAATGTCTGTATCCAAGCTATCCCCGATAACCATAATCTGGTTATCTTCTTGATTAGTTAACTCATTTATAGATGAAATAGCCTCCTCAAAAATTGGTGAATAAGGCTTTCCGATATTAATACTATCTCCACCAATCTCATCATACTTTTTTGATATTAATCCTGCACAAGGAATTAATTTATTTCCTCTTTGAACAAGTAAATCTGGATTAGCACATACTAGCTTCATATTTCTTTTTTTTGCTGATAATAATATATCAATATAATCATTTTCATCTTCATTTTCATCATCAAACAATCCAGTCACAAAAATAAAATCGGATTTTTCAAATTCTACCCTTGATACATCCACACCATCAAAAATATTTAGGTCTCTTTCAGGACCGATATGATAACAATTTCTTCCAAACATATTATTATTAAGAGATTTCTTTGTAAGATCCCCAGAAGTTATTATTTTATCATAACATTCTTCATTGAGAGTTAAATTATCTAACATTTTCTTTACATATAAAGATGGCCTAGGAGCATTCGATAATAAAATGATAATTTTATTTTCTTTCCTAAAATTTATTAGGCACTCTTCCACGCCATCAAATAATTTTTGCCCATCATGAAGAACTCCCCATATATCACAAATAAGAGCATCATAATTATCACATACTTTTGAAAAATTAGTAATCTCTTCAACTTCAATTAATTTTTTATTCATTTGCAATTCACTAATGTAACTCTAAGATTCAGTCAACTATTGGTTCATTTAGTTTTAAAGCTCTGCTAATCTAGTTATATAAAAAAGGAGAATCCAATGAGTTTATTTGATCTAAAGGATAAAAGGGCCCTTATTACTGGCTCAACCAAGGGAATAGGAGAGGCTATAGCAAAACAATTTTCTGATCATGGTGCAAAAGTTGTTATCTCAAGTCGAAAAGAAGATTTATGTGAAAAAATTAAAGATGAAATTAATAATAAGAATCCTGATAGTGCTATTTCTATCCCCTGTAACATTAACCATAAAGAACAGTTAGAAAATCTTGTTAATCAAACAAATGAACAATTTGGTGGCATAGATATTTTAGTCTGCAATGCTGCGGTAAATCCTTTTTTTGGATCTTCGATGGATATTCCAGATGATGCATTTGAAAAGATATTAAGTGCAAATATTAAGTCTAATCATTGGTTATGTAATTTGGTTTTACCTCAAATGATTGAAAGAAAAGATGGAGTAATAATTATTATATCATCAGTAGGAGGCCTTAAAGGATCAGAAATGCTTGGCGCCTATGGAATATCAAAAGCTGCTGACATGCAGTTAGCAAGAAATATAGCTGTAGAACATGGTCCTAATAATATTAGATCCAATTGCATTTCACCTGGTTTGGTTAAAACTTATTTTGCAAAAGCTTTATGGGATAACCCTGAAATACTTAAAAGCACAACATCCAAGGCCCCTCTTAGAAGAATAGGCATTCCTGATGAGATTGCTGGGGCTGCAGTTTATCTTGCAAGTAAAGCTGGTTCTTTTACAACTGGGCAAAATATTGTCATTGATGGAGGAGTTACTATTGCTTAACTCTAAAATAAGATGAAAATACTTTTACTAGGCGAAAAATGTGAGCCATTCATTCCAATTTTTAATAAAAATCTGGATGAAAGTTGGGAAATAAACAAATGGAATCCCGAAGATGGAAGAGATAACCTTATTGAACTTTATAAAGATGCAGAAATAATAGTTACGGGTTTTGATGCTATGAATAAAGGTAATATTTTTAAATACATACCAGAAGCAAAAAATCTTAAGCTTCTACAAATACCCTTTGTTGGTGTTGACTGGCTTGACACAAATTTTCTTCCATCAAATGTTATGATTGCAAATGCTTCAGGTCATGAAATAGCAATGGCAGAATATACGGTAGGCGTAATGTTGGCGCTTGCTTTGGATATCTATAAGATGGATAAAACCTTTAGGGATGGATCTTGGGAAGATTGGCCAGGACTTACTCATACTAAATCTATTCATAGTGAGATTTATAGTAAAACTTTAGGTGTCATTGGATATGGCTTAATTGGGCAAGAATGTGCAAAGAGAGCCAAAGATTTAGGTATGAAAGTTTTTGGTATTAATAGAAATGAGAGAAAAATACTTCCTCCAGAACTTGATTGGCATGGGACTTCAAATGAATTAGATAAACTATTAACTGAAAGTGATTATGTATTGTTAGCTTGCGACTTAAATGACTCCACTTACCACATAATTAATGAAGAAAAATTAAACAAAATGAAGGAAAGTGCATATCTGATAAATATTGCTAGAGGTAATGTTTGTAATGAAGATGATCTATACAAGCATTTGAAGGAAAAAAGAATATCAGGCGCTGCAATTGATACATGGTGGATTTATCCATATACAGATAAAGATAATGAAAACCCTAAACCTTCTAAATTACCTTTCCATGAACTTGATAATATAATTATGTCACCACATAGTTCTTCACATACTTTGGAATCTGATATAAGGAGAGCTGAATATATGGTAGAAAATTTTAAAGCCTTTAAAAAAGGAATAGAAGTTCCGGGTTTTGTTTTTTATGGTACTGGAACTTAATAAGAGGTATAATATTACAATGATTGATTCAGATAAAAATATTGAAAGAATTACAGTACTAGCTAAAGACTTTACTCCTGCTGCAATGGAGTTTCATAAAAAGAATATGAGTTCAAAAGGATATAGAATGGAAGGAACCATTGTTCCTAGAAGATTCCAAATTATTGAAGGCGTTGACGATGCCAAGGACTTATTTGATGGTGAAGAATATTATGCAGTAACATTTGTTAAAGAGTGATAAATTATTCTAAAATCTTACCTTTAATTATCTCTATTGTTTCTAAATCAACATTTAGTTCTTTTATTACGAAATCTTCTACTCTTTTATGCCTATTATAAATCTCATTAAATGCCGCATTAATATAATCTGACCTAGCCTCAAATAATGGCCTAAGGGTTTCAGAAATAGAATCTTTCCAATTACTACCTTGTATAGGACCTTTATATAAATCATTTGTTAACAAGTAATCATCAATAATTGTATCTTTATTAACGCCCATTAAACCAAGAAAAAGTAAAGATCCAAAACCAGTTCTATCTTTACCTGCGAAACAATGAAAAACTAAAGGTATATCATCATACGCTATGGCGTTTAAAAATTTTGAGTATCGTTTTTTATGTTGATTTACATATAAAACATAGTGAAGTTGGAGCTCACTTGCAAGTTCTTCACTTGTAACACCTTCGCGTAAAGCAAGCTCTTGTAAATCCTGGGCTCCAAGAGTTTTAATAGGAATATGAAGTAATTTAGGTGAAGATTCTTTAGTGAAAGGAGATGGAAACTCTTGCATTTCAAAATCACTTCTAAAATCACAAACTGTTTTTATCCCTAGTTGTTTAACTTTTTCTATATCGCCAGCAGTAAGATGAGATAAATTATCTGAACGAAATAAGATACCTTTTCTTATTTTTTGACCATCAGAAGTTTCATAACCACCCAAATCCCTAAAATTTGAAGTGCCTTCCAATTCAATATATCTTTCCAATATATTCTCTCCTTCTGGTAGCGGGGGAGGGATTTGAACCCCCGACACGCGGATTATGATTCCGCTGCTCTAACCAACTGAGCTACCCCGCCATAAATGTGTTCATTAATCCTTTGTTACTAATAATGTCAATAATGGATTATCCTGCAATCCAACCGCCTCCCAAAACTCTTGATGTATTACTCAAATCATAAAATACGCATGCTTGGCCAGGAGAAACACCTTCAACACTTTCTTCAAAATTTACACAAGCTTTACCATGATCAAAAAAAAGGTTGGCATTTTTTGGCTCTTGAGTTGAACGAATCTTTGCCATTATTTTAATTTTTTTATCATAAATTATATCTAAATTATCATCACCTATCCAATTTAGATCCTTAATATAAATATTTTTTCTTTTTAGATCATCTTTAGATCCAAGAATAACATCATGATTATTGGAATTTATTTCAATAACATATAGAGGCTTTCCTGTGGCAATCCCAAGACCTTTTCTCTGCCCTACTGTAAAATTAATTATACCATTATGATTACCTAAAATATCTCCATTAGTTGATTTTAGATAACCTGGCTTAAGATTAATTGGGTCAATCTTTTTTAAAACTTCTGAATATTTTCCTTCCGGAACAAAACATATATCTTGACTATCTGGTTTATTGGAAACAGATAAACCAATTTCTTCTGCAATCCTTCTTATTTCAGACTTTTGAAAAGATCCCAAAGGAAATCTAAGAAATTCAAGTTGTTCTTTTGTGGTTTTAAAAAGAAAATAACTTTGATCCTTTTCTTTATCCAATGCCCTAAACATTTGTCGTCCATTCTTATTTCCAATTGTTAAAATATAATGACCAGTTACAAGAGCTTTTGCCCCTAAATCTTTTGCCACTAAATAAAGATCATCAAACTTAACTTTTTCATTACACAAAACACATGGGATTGGCGTTTCCCCTTTTTGATAGGAATCAGAAAAATTATCAATTACTTTTTTCTTAAATATGTCTTTATAATTTAACACATAATGGGGAATACTAAGATCTGCCGCAACTTTTCTTGCATCATGTATATCTTGGCCCGCACAACAACTACCTTTCTTATTTGTTGATTTTCCATCATCATAAAGCTGTAAGGTTATACCAATTGCAGAATAACCTGCATTTTTAACTAATGCGGCAGCAACAGATGAATCGACTCCACCACTCATTGCTATAACGACTTTATTTTCTTTACCCGTTTTTGGTAATTCAAGATCTATCTTAGGTATCATGTTAACTTCATTAATTAATTAAATTATCTTATAAAACAGTATTGGTACATTATTCAATAATTTATAAAATTTATTGCTTTGATATTAATTTAAAATATAACAAAATACTAAAAATGGAAAATAACAAAGAAGTAATTAATGAATTAGTATCGCTCGCTTATAAAGCTGGTAAAGAAATTATGAATTTTTATCAGAAAAATTTTAAAATAGAGTTAAAAAAAGATAATTCACCCGTTACAGAAGCCGATAAATTATCGGATAGAATTATAACATCTGAATTAAACGAAAAATTTCCTGAAATTAAGTGTGTATCTGAAGAATCATATAAAAAAGAAGAGAAAAAGCTATTGGGAAAGGATTTTTTTCTAATAGATCCTTTAGACGGCACAAAGGAGTTTATAAAAAAAAATGATGAATTTACAGTTAACATTGCCTTTATAGAAAATAATAAATCTAAATTAGGTATTATTTATGCTCCCGCTAAAGAAAGAATGTTTTTTAATATTGATAAAGACAGGTCCTATGAAATAAAAACCAATATGTTAGAGGAAAAGATTAACATAAACAATTCCAAACAAATTTCAGTTTCAAAAAATAAAACCGACCTTATTGCAGTAACAAGTAGATATCATGATAATGAAATGACTAGAAAATTCCTTAAAAAATTTAATGTTAAAGAAACAATTATTTGTGGTTCATCACTTAAATTTTGTCTTATAGCCTCTGGTGAGGTTGATATTTATCCTAGATTAGGACCTACTAAGGAGTGGGATATAGCTGCAGGTCATGCAATTTTAGAAGCTTCTGGCGGAAAGATTATAACATTAGATGATAAAGAATTAATTTATGGAAATAATGATAAAGATTATTTAAGCCCAGAATTTATTGCATCAAATTTTTAATTCTATAGTATTTTAATCCTACGAGGAGCCATCTAATGAAATTAAGAACCTATCTTTTACTATTTGTATTAATTTTAATTGGTATTTATTTCTTTTCTTCAAAAGAAAATTTAACCAAAGATGAAATCACCCTCGTAGAAGAATCAAGAATTGAAAAAATTGAATTAGAAAAAAAAATTGCTAATATCACTCAAAAAAGAATTATTAATGCAGATAGTGAGCCAAATGTATGGTTATCATATGGAAGAAATTATGAGGAACAAAGATTTTCTCCATTAACTCAAATAAATAAAAATAATATAAACAATCTTGAATTAGCCTGGTCATTTGATATGAATAGCACCAGAGCGTTAGAATCCACTCCAATTGTTGATGACGGAATAATGTTCCTTACTAGTGAATGGAGTATTATATATGCTATTGATGCAAAAACTGGAAATGAAGTTTGGTATTACGATCCTGAAGTTCCTAAAGACTGGGGAAGAAAAGCTTGCTGCGATGTAGTAAACAGAGGAGTTGCAATTTGGAAAGGTTATGTCTATTCAGCTACACTTGATGGCAAGTTATTAAAGCTAGATGCTAGAAGTGGTGAGTTAATTTGGGAAAAAGATACTCTTATTGACCGTAATAGAGATTACACCATTACCGGTGCTCCAAGAATTGCTAATGATTTGATTTTCATAGGAAATGGTGGAGCTGAATATGGCGTAAGAGGATATGTTTCTGCTTTCGATATAAATTCTGGAGATTTAGTATGGAGATTCTATACGGTTCCTGGCGACCCATCTTTACCTTTTGAACATCCTGAAATGGAAATAGCTGCTGAGACCTGGAAAGGCGGAGAATGGTGGAAAATTGGTGGTGGTGGAACCGTTTGGAATACAATTGTATATGATCCTGAATTTGATCAGATTTACATAGGGGTTGGAAACGGATCTCCTTGGACTAGAGTTATAAGGTCGCCTGGCGGAGGAGATAATTTATTCCTTTCTTCAATAGTTGCTCTTGATGCGAATACTGGAAAAATGAAATGGTATTACCAAACTACACCTGGTGATAATTGGGATTACACTGCTGTTCAAGATTTGATGTTAGCTGAAATGGAAGTTGATGGTGTAGTTCGTAAAGTTATTATGCAAGCGCCTAAAAATGGTTTCTTTTATGTCTTAGATAGAGAAGATGGAAAACTCTTACGGGCTCATAAATATGCTGAAGTAAATTGGGCTACTCATGTAGATATGGATACTGGGAGACCAATTGAGAACAAGGAGAAAGATTACCTAAAAGAAAAGCAATGGATTTTACCTGGCGCTTTAGGAGGTCATAATTGGCAGGCAATGTCGTTTGATCCTAATTTAGGACTAGTATTTATCCCTACTCAAATAGCTCCAACAATTTACAAAATGACTGAGGAATGGCAAAAAACTGGTAAAATCAAATACAAACCAAATACATGGAATACAGGTGTAGAACTAGCAAAGTACCTTGATTTAGCTCTTAATACTCCTGAGGTGCCAATTCCCACAGGCTCATTAAAAGCTTTTGATCCAATTTCAGGAGAAACAAGATGGGAAGTAAATTATCCACAGCACTGGAATGGTGGAACTCTATCAACTGAATCAGGTTTAACTTTTCAAGGGAATGGAATGGGCTTCCTAAATGCATTTGATTCTGCTTCAGGAGAAATATTATGGTCTAGAGATATTCAAACAAGCATGCTTGCACCTCCAATAACTTTTGTTATTGATGGAGAACAATATATTGCAATATTGGCTGGAACTGGTGGTGGAAATAATCATGGCGGGGATACTCTCGGGTTTCATACTGAACATTTAGCTTCTTTAAAATATGGTAACAATGGAAGACTTCTTGCCTTTAAAATAGGGGGAAATCAGAAACTTCCGCGCTTGGATCTTATTAATAAATCCATTCCAGAACAACCACAATTGATATCAACTGAATTTCAAATAAAAAGAGGAACTGAGCTTTATGGTGAATATTGTGCGTTTTGTCATGGCACAGCTGTAAGGGCTGGTCCCGCCTTACCAGACCTAAGAATGATGAGTATTGATACTCATGAATTATTTCAAGAAATTGTATATCAAGGTATTCTCAGTGATAATGGTATGTCATCATTTTCAGATGTTCTTTCGGAAAAAGATGTTGAAAGCATTTATCACTACATTGTTAATACAGCAACAATTGATAGAACTGTTCAATTAGAAAATAATTAATAATTTAGGAGTTAATTATGGGACACCCAGGATTAGGTAGAAAATCTGCAATATTTATAAATGTTGTTTTGTTATTATCTATATCAATAGCTGTTTCTTATAAATTAATTCTCTTAAATGAAGAAAAAGTTATTAAAGAAATTCCAATAGAAAGTAAGGTTAAATTAATAGATGATAAAAAATTCGGCCAAATAAACTCTAAAAGAATTATTAACGCCAATAAGGAACCTCACAATTGGCTTTCGCATGGAAGAGATTATAATGAACAACGATATTCACCACTTGACCAAATAAATAAGCAAACAATAAGTAAATTAGAATTGGAATGGTCTTTAGATATGGGAACTACTCGGGGTCTAGAAGCTACGCCAATTATAGATAATGGAATAATGTTTGTTTCTAGTACTTGGAGTGTAGTTCATGCTATTGACGCAAAAACTGGTAAAGAACTTTGGGTTTATGATCCAAATGTTCCTAGAAGCTGGGCAAGAAAGGTTTGTTGTGATGTTGTAAACAGAGGTGTAGCAGTTTGGGAAGGACAAGTTTATTTTGGAACAATCGATGGACGCCTTATTAGTCTTGATGCGGTAACAGGTGAAAAAACATGGGAAATAAATACACTAATTGATACATCAAAAGACTATACCATTACAGGGGCACCAAGAATTGCAAATGGAAAAGTTTTTATAGGTAATGGTGGTGCTGATATGGGTGGAGTTAGAGGTTATGTTTCAGCCTATAATGTAAAAAATGGTAATCTAGAATGGAGGTTTTTCACGGTTCCTGGAGATCCATCTTTACCTTTTGAACATCCTGAAATGGAAATGGCTGCAGAAACATGGAATGGTCAATGGTGGGTTATGGGTGGCGGTGGAACTGTTTGGAATTCTATTGTTTATGATCCAGAATTCAATCAAGTTTATTTGGGAACAGGTAATGGATCTCCATGGAATCAGCAAATTCGTTCTCCTGGAGGTGGTGATAATTTATTCTTATCATCAATCGTTGCTCTCAATGCTGATACAGGAAGAATGAATTGGTATTATCAAACTACCCCTATGGAAAGATGGGATTACACTGCAACACAAGACATAATGTTAACTGAATTAGAGGTTGATGGCGCTGAAAGAAAAGTTTTAATGCAAGCGCCTAAAAATGGATTCTTTTATGTCCTGGATAGAAAAACGGGTGAACTTCTTAGGGCAAATAATTATGTAGAAACTAATTGGGCAACACATGTTGATTTAAAAACAGGGAGACCTGTCCTTAATACAAATAAGGATTATTATAAAAAAGCAGTTTGGATACTTCCAGGGACATATGGCGGTCATGGCTGGCAAGCAATGTCTTATGATCCTAAGCAAAAACTAGTTTTCATTCCCACAATGGAAATAGCTGCTATCCATAAAGTTAAAAAGTCATTCAGCAAAACAGGTCTTTTTAAAATGCAGCCTCAAACCGTAAATACTGGAACAGAATTTAATCTTTTTGATACTGTTCCTGATATGGCTGATGGTGAAAGTATACCTCCAATAACAGGAGAATTAAAGGCTTTTGACCCTATTACAGGAAAGACAAAGTGGTCAGTTAAGCATGAACAATTTTGGAATGGCGGACCTCTAACTACTGCAGGAAGTCTTGTTTTTCAGGGAAATGGTTCAGGTTTTTTTGAAGCATATAATGTAGAAAATGGCGAACGAGTTTGGTCTAAAAATGTAAGAATTGGAATAATGGCTCCACCTGTTACTTTTATGATCGATGGAGAACAATATATTAGTATTCTAGCTGGAGATGGTGGAGCAAGTAATTTTCTTGGTGATAATTTTGGTGAATGGAAAGGAAAACTTGCGTCTATTAAATATGGGAATTTTGGAAAACTTTTAACTTTTAAATTAAATGGAAAATCTAAAATTGAGGAAATACCTGAAAAAAACTTAAATATACCCGAGCAACCTATAATTAATACAAGCTTAGAAAATATAAAAGCCGGGCAAGACATTTACGCAAATTATTGTGCTATATGCCATGGAAGTGGAGTTCATGGTAAAACAATTTCAGATTTAAGATATATGAGCTCTAATACTCACGAATATTTTAATGAAATAGTCTTAAACGGAATGCTTGAAGAAAACGGAATGAAAGGTTTTTCTGATCTTCTATCTGATAAAAATGTTTTCGAGGTTTATTCTTATATTGTAGATGTGGCCACTAAAGAAAGATTAGCTCAACAAAAATCTAATTAGTTTTTTTAGGAATATTTGCTTTTGGAGCCTCAAATAATTCTAAATACCATTCATCATCAACAGAATTAAATTTCTCAGATTCTTCTGTTTCATCTGAAGTATCTTTTTCTTCTCTATTTTCTATTCCCTCGTAAGAATCCTTTTCTATCATAAAAACATCTCCACGCTTTGCTTCAATTAGGCCTTCACAAAATATCCGATCATAAGGTATGCTGACTATTTCAGGTATATTATCGAAAACACCACCTTGTTTCTCTCTATAAAAAACTAGATAAGATTTACCAGGTATTTTTCTTATCTTATCTGGCTCTAAACAATCATGGGCAAGATATTTAAATTTTATTCCTTTAATTTCTTCAAATTTATTTATTCTTGGCTTTCCTAAAATTTCTTCTATCAAATGATATGAAAATATAAATAGGAAAAAACCTAAAAAAACTAATATGACCTTAAATACTAAAGAAAAGCGTGTATAAAAAACAAATAACAATAGAATTGAAAACGATAAAGCAAATAGAATTGCTAAATTAATTGAATCTAAATTCATTGTTTTAAAATTCCACCAATTAATGATTTTTGAATAAAACTTAAATCTTGAATACTGCCCTTCTCATCTAAGAAAAACCTAACAGCAGTAAGTTCATGCCCAGTCTCAGTCAAAAAGTGATTGCCAAAATAAATAGTCTTTACTTGAGGATTTATCTTTTCAACTTTTACCTTGGTTTTTAATGGAACAACGAAATTAGCTTTATAATGCAATAAATTAACAACATATTCACCTGCCATAAAACCTCTAATAGTTATTATTTCTTGGTTAGCAGGATTTTCAATATTTACCCCATCTATTGTTAAACGATCAGCTAAGGTTCCTCTATCATCTCTATCAAGGTGCATTAAACCATCTGAGGTGTTCTGAAAAAAAACAATATTACCTTTGGGATCTTCGACAACTAAATCTACATCATCAGGATGATAATCTTCCCATTCTACGGAAATAATAAATTCTGCTTTAGATTGGATATTTGCATCCTCTAAAGGTTTTTGAATTAGAGCAAATGAAATAAAAAACATAAAAGCAAAACCCAATAGAGCATTGAACAGAAGGTCAGTAAAAGCATCTCCACTATTATCTTCTATAAAGATTAATTTATCTTTCAATATTTTCTTCCCTTAAAAAAGTAATTTCATTAATTAAGGTAACAACATTAGAGGAAGTAATTTGAAATTGAAGACGAATTAAAATACTAGAAACTAGTCCTGTTAAAGTAGTAAACAAAGCTACTGCCATACCAGAACTCATTGAAGATAAAGCTTCCTTCAACTCCTCGGGGCCCGTATTATTTAATTCAGATATAGGCTGAAGCATTAAAATAAAGCCAATAACAGTTCCTAAAAGACCTAATTTTAATGATACATCTGCAGCAACCCATCCAAAACTAAGTTTTTTTGCATACTCAGATTCAAAAACCCTAATAATAACATCCTTATCTTCGTCTTTATCTAGATCTCTTAAATATCTTCCAATGGATAAATTTGAAGACGAATCATTTTCATTTCCAATTAAGGATTTATCTAAATATATAATTCTTGATAAATAGACCCAATAAATTGTAGTCACTATCCAAAGAATAATAATTGCCTTAGAGATATGACTCTTATCACCTTGAAGAACTATCTGCATTAAACCTTGGTCATTTAATATCCAAAATCCAAATAAGATAATAACTAAAAGTAAAAGCGATCTAAGAAGGCCATTTGATTTAGGTTGCTCAATTTTTGTCATTGCATCTTGCCTTTTCTGTATATTTGTAGCTATTTATATAGCTTATTGAATAAAATATTACGAATTTTGTCTAAAATTGATATTATAATGCAATACAGGATTTAAAAATGGAAGAAAAGACTCTTTTAGAAAACGGAACAATTATTGACGGTACTGGTTCAAAACCAAAAAAGGAATCAATTATTTTTGGTAATGGTTGTATTTTAGCAACAGGAAAAGATGCTGATAAAATTGCCAAATCAGATAATGTTAATAAAATAGATGCATCTGGCAAAACAGTAATGCCAGGCCTTATTGATTCTCATATACATGTTACTTTTGATGAACCTTCTTCAAATGATGAATTATTCTTTCATCGCAGAGAATCCTTGTCGGCAATAATTGCAGCATACAATGCAAGGAAAGTCTTATTAGCAGGTGTAACAAGTTTTTGTGATCCAGATTGTCTACATGATATTGGAGTTGATTTAAGAGATGCTATCAAAAGTGGTTATGTACAAGGTCCAAGGATGTCAGTTGGCGGAAATGCCCTACTAACTTCCGTTGGAGGAACTGCAGGAAGATTAATTCCAGATGAAGGTCTAAGAGGTTATGCAAAAATTGTTCAAAGTAAAGATGAAATAATAACTGAAGTTAGGCGACAAATTAAAAATGGTGTCGATTGGATTAAAGTACATGTTACTGGCCTTATACCAAACCAAAAAGAAGCAGGAGAAATTTCGGTTTGGTCATATGAAGAATTAAAATTAGTTTGCGATTTAGCTCATGATCTTGGAATTCCTGTAGTTGGTCATGTAAGAAATGCAAAAGGAGTTAAAGATAGTATAAAAGCAGGAATGGACATGATTTTACATGCTACATGGATGGATAAAGAAGCTTTGGATCTTGTTTGTGAACATAAAACTCCAATAGTACCCACTTTAACATTTCAAGCAAATCTAGCAGAATTTGGTGAATCGGTTGGAGCTTCGAAGGATTATCGTGAAATATTTAAAAAAGAAATTACTGATAATGTTTCAAATTATAAAAAACTTCATAAAGCAGGTGTTCCACTATTATGCGGAACGGAGAGCGGATTTTCAATAACCCCTTATGGTGAATGGCATCATAGAGAATTAGAAGTTTTCGTAAATGAAATTGGGATGACTAATCTTGAGGCTATCACATGTGCAACTAAAAATGCATCAAAATCAATAAAAATGGAAGGTAAATTAGGAACTTTAGAAAAAGATATGCTTGCAGATATCCTTATTATCGATGGAGATCCATTAAAAGATATTACTATTTTAGGAGATAAATCTAAAATATCACATATATTTATCGATGGAAAAGAAGTTAACCAAGAAGTGCCTTATGGTCCAGTGACTTATGCTCAAGGGTGGAGATTATCACCTTTTTCAGATGGAATACTGACTCAAGAACTAACTAAAAAGTAAGTTATAATTAAAGATATGAAAGAATTTAATTTTACAAAATATGAAGAAGCTATAAAGATTTATAGAGATAACAACCTTATGCAAGCCTTATATGATGAAGGTGAAATTATAATGGATCAGGTTTTAGTCTGTCTCCATGGTGAAGAGCATAAAAAAAGAAGAAAAGTAGAAAACAAAATTTTTTCTAGAGAAACCTTTCGTCTATATGAAACTGAAATATACCCTAAGACTATAAAAGAAACGATAAAACCATTTATTGATTCTGGTAAAATGGACTTAGTTGATTTTGGCTTTAGAGTTCTTCTAAATTTAACAGCTGACTTTTCAGGAGTTGATAGACCTCTTAAATCACAAGAGGAGACAGAAACTTTAATAAGATTACTTAAAACCTTTGCTTCAGGTGCTACCCTAGCTCATTCAACTCGTGATCGTGAAGAGGTAAAATCTGAAATAAAATTAGCTTTAAAGGAATTTGAAGAAAGATTTTTAGGGCCCTCAATTGAAAGACGTAAAGAAATTATAAAAAAATCGGAAGAAGATAATCTACCAAAAGATATTTTAACAGCGCTTTTACTAAATCAAGACAAGCTTAAATTACCACATGATGTTTTAATGCGAGAAATTGCTTTTTACTTATTAGCTGGAGCTCAAACTTCAATTCATTCTTTAGTGCATACTTTCCACGAAATTATGACTTGGATTGAAAAAAACCCTGATCAAAAAAATAGAATAAACGATCCAATTTTTATACAAAAATGTGTTCATGAAAGCACGAGATTACATCCTTCGAGTCCTGTGGCTTGGAGAAAACCTGTCTGTCCAGTAAATCTTCCTAATAATGAACAAGCTGTCGAGGGTGATAAAGTTATTATAGATTTATATAATTGTAATCGTGATAAAGAAATTTTTGGCGATGATGCAAAAGAATTTAATCCAGAAAGAAAAGCTCCAAGCGGTCAAAATGTTTATGGATTATCTTTTGGACTAGGTATGCATTCGTGTATTGGAAGAAATTTGGCGGCAGGAGTTGTTCCTAAAAAAGATACCGATCCTGATAACCATCATTACGGAACTGTTGCATTAATAATAAGAAAATTATTTGAAAATAATGCCCTTCCTAACCCTAATGATCCTCCTAAAATGGATGAAAAGACTAAACGACCAAACTGGGGATATTATCCTATAATTCTAAATTCAGATAAGGTCTAAATTCTTGAAACAATACGAAACATCAAATTATGACACTATAAAAAAAGCGTTAGTCAATAGGGATCTTAAGCAAGCTTTATATGATAAAGGAAAAGTAATAATGGATGGTGTTCTTTTGACACTTCATGGAGAAGAACACCACAAAAGAAGAAAACTTGAACACAAAGTTTTTCAAAGAGATTTCTTTAGGTATTATGAGCATGAACTTTTTCCTAAAACACTTGATGAAACTCTCAAACCATTTATTAAAAAGAAATCAGCTGATTTAATTGATTTTGGATACAGAATAACAATGAATTTGACCGCTGATTTTGCTGGAATTGATAGACTAGAAAAAACTCCAGCGGAAACTGAAAAATTACTATCTCTTGTCAAGACATTTAGCCAAGGAGCAACATTAGTTCATTCGAAAAGACCTCACGAAGAAGTTAATAAAGAAGTTATAGATGCTCTAGAAATTTTTGAAAAAGACTTTTTAATTCCATCAAAAATGAGAAGAGAAAAATTAATAAAGAAATTTAATAATAATGAAGTAAATGAAAATGAATTACCTAGAGATGTATTAACAGTTCTTATAAGGAATGTTGATAATATAGAATTAAATGATGAACTTATTAAAAGGGAAATAGCGTTTTATCTTCAGGCAGGTTCGCACAGCACAGCAAACTCAATGACACATGCAATCCATGAAATCTTAAAGTGGATTGATAATGACGAAGGTAAACTTTTAAAGATTAATAGTGATCCATTATTTCTACAAAAATGTGTTCATGAAAGCATGAGATTGCATCCTGCAAGTCCAGTTGCATGGAGAAAATCAACTTGCGCTATTAATCTTGAAAAGGAGATAAACCTTAAGAAAGATGATTTGCTAATTATGGATCTACATACAGCAAATAGGAGTAAAGAAATTTTTGGTAAAGATGCCAATAGCTTTAATCCTTTCAGAAAATTAGATTCTCAGCAAAATTTATGGGGTTTAACTTTTGGAATTGGTCTTCACTTATGCTTTGGTAGAGACTTAGACGGAGGTTTAATTCCTGAAAAAAATACAAACCCAGATACACACCAATATGGAATTGTTACATTGTTGATAAAAAAGCTTTTTGAGCATAAAGTTCAATTAGATCCTAATAATCTACCAAAGGAAGATGAAAAGACAGAACGCCCAAATTGGGGCAAATACCCAATAATTTTTGGAGAAAGAAAATGAAGAATGCATTAGTTACTGGATCAAGTAATGGAATTGGTCTTGAAATTGCAAAAAAACTTAGCAAAAACAATTATCATGTTGGAATGATAGATATAGATGAAGATAACCTCATTAAGGAAAGCAAAGAAATAGAAAATAGTATGCCTATAGTGGGTGATGTAACTGATGAAGAATCAATAAAAAATGCTGTAAGTAAATATGGAAAAACACCGGATTTATTAGTTAACAATGCTGGAATAGTTTTATTTGGAGGGCTAGAAGAACAAAGCATACAAGATTTCAAAAAAAGTGTTGATATAAGTTTAATAGGTTCATATTTAGTTTCAAGAATACTAATAAATCTTATGATAAAGAATAAATCTGGATGTATAATAAATATGTCTTCAATAAATGGGATTCACCCTGGGGCAGGAACTGGTGGATATCCTGCAGCTAAAGCTGGAATTGTTTCTCTTACCCAACAGATGGCTATTGAGTGGGGTCCGTATGGAATTAGGGTAAATTCTATTGCTCCAGGTTTTATAGATGCTGGTATGTCAAAACCAATCTATGCAGAACCTAAAGTTAGAGAATTAAGAGGGAATGCTGTACCATCTAAAAGATTAGGTGAGGCAGAAGATATCGCTAATGCAGTAATTTTCTTAGCCTCCGAAAATGCTTCTTATATAAATGGGCATAATCTTGTTGTTGATGGTGGCGTCATAAACAGTGTATTAGCCCAACTTCCAAGAGAATAATGAAAAAAAACTTAATAATTTCTGGTGGAATTTTTCATCCATTTGAGGATACTTCAAAATCTCTTTCAAAAATAATGTCTGATTTAGATTATCAATCCGAAATCACCATGGATATAGAAGAAGCATTTAGGAATCTTGAAGATTATGATCTTTTAACATTAAATGCTCTTAGATGGAGAATGCTAAATCATGAAAAATATCTTCCATATATTGATGAATGGCAATTTAGTTTATCTGAAGAAGGTCAAAAAAATTTATATAATTATATGATGAGTGGAGGATTATTAATTGCTTTTCATACATCCTCTATATGCTTTGATGATTGGAAAGATTATTCAAAAATTTTAGGAGGTAAATGGGTTTGGGACCAAACTTTTCATCCTCCATATGGTCCTGTAGAAATATCTCCTATATTAGATCACGAAATATCTAATAAATTAAAACCTTTTTATCTTAATGATGAAATTTACCATAACCTTGAATTAGAGGCATCATCTAAACCTTTTTTAACAGGAAAGACTAAAGAAACCGATGAAGAACATATAATTGCCTGGACATATAAAATTGGAAAAGGAAAGGTAGTTTATAATTCATTGGGGCACGATTCTAAATCTCTAGAAAGTGATGAATTTTCTGAAATAATTAGAAGATCAATTCATTGGATTGAAGGAAAAAATAATGAATGAGATAAAAAATAAATCAATACTAATTACTGGAGGAGCTACAGGAATAGGTTTTGCAATGGCAAAAAGGTATTCCGAAAAAGGTGCTTTAGTTACAATTTGTGGTAGGAGAAAAGAAAAAATTGAAAAAGCGTTAGAATTATTAAATGATAATGTAAAAGGCTTAATAGCTGATGTAACAGTAGATTCTGATAGAAATAAAATTATTGAAATCACAATTAATCATGGAAGAAAAATTGATATCTTAATTAATAATGCAGGAAATATGTATCGGGGTAATATTGATGAGCTAGAAGAGGAAAAACTTATAGAAATCTTTAACTCAAATGTAATTTCAGGGATGATGCTACTAGGAAAAGCTAAAAAACATCTAAAAAAATCTGAAGGAGTCAATATTTTCATTGGATCAGTACATAACAGAAGAGCATTTCCAGGTGCATCACCATACGCAGCAACAAAAGGTGCACTTGAGACACTAACTAAAGTATTAGCAGCTGAATTAGGAAAAGATAAAATAAGAGTTAATTGCGTTGTTCCAGGTGCTGTTTTTACTGAAATTAATCAAAGAGCAGGATTATTTGATGATAAAACAGCAAAAAAAAGGTTGGATTCAATGTCCAAGATCCATGCATTAGGAAGAATAGGAGAGCCAGAAGAGATTGCTGAAGCAGTTGAATATTTGATTTCTTCTAAATGGACCACGGGCGCAATTCTAGATGTGGATGGTGGTTTAGGATTAGGTTTAACTGAAGGTTAATTAGATAGGTAAACTTGAAACCCCTCCATCGACAGCAATTGATTGACCAGTAATATAACTGGCTCTTTCTGAAGATAAAAATGCTACTAATGCTGCTAACTCTTCCGCTTCACCAACTCTTTTAGCAGGTATTCCGCTGGCTATAGATTCTATAATATCTTCTTTAGAACTTTTTGAAGACTCTGCTTGATTATTAATTAAATCATTAACTCTTTCTGTATGCGTAAACCCAGGACAAACATTATTTATCAAAACATTGTAAGAAGCTACTTGATTAGACAAAGTTTTAGACCAACCATGAATAGACATGCGAACACCATTAGAAAGTATAAGATTGTCAATAGGTTGTTTAGCAGAAACAGAACTTATATTAACAATTCTTCCCCATTTATTTTCTTTCATGGATGGTAGCACTTTTCTAGTTACTCTAACCGCAGATAAAAAGGTTGATTCAAAAGCCTTTATCCAATCTTCATCAGATATATCTTCAAAAAATCCAGCCTTAGGACCTCCAGTATTATTAACCAAAATCTCTATAGCCCCATAATTATTTTGAACTGATTCAATAAGATTAGAAATTTCATTATCATTATCTAAATTTGTTGGAAAACTTATAACTTCAGCACCAGTTAAATTTATAATTTCTTTAGCAGTACCTTCAATTTTCTTTTCATCACGTGAACAAATAGCTAGTTTAACTCCTTCTTTAGCTAACTCTATAGCTGAAGCTTTTCCTAAACCCTGACTAGCTGCTGTTACAAGTGCAACTTTACCCTTTAACCCTAGATCCATTTTATCCCCAAAAAAAAATTACTATGTTATTATATAATGCATCATTGATAATTAATGCAGTAAATTTATAATTTTAATTAATTTATAAGGTTTAAAATGTCTGATAAAGGTCTTGGTCAATCTGTAAAAAGAAAAGAGGATTTCCGCTTCATAACAGGGAAAGGTAATTATACCGACGATATAGTTCTTCCCCATCAGTTATATGCCTATTTTTTAAGATCCCCAGTGGCTCACGCTAAATTAAAATCTATTGATATTGAAGAAGCGAAAGAAAGTAATGGAGTTCAAGCAGTTTATACTGGAAAAGATACTGATGCTTTTTTACCTTGCGGATGGGAAACACCTACAAGGGAAGGTACACCCCCAATGGCTGAACCTCCTTGGCCATTATTTGCTCAAGAAAAGATAAGATTTGTAGGAGAAATAATTGCTGTCGTAATAGCTGAAACAATAAACCAAGCTAAAGATGCTTGTGAATTAATTAAGTTTGATTATGAAGAATTGGATGCAGTTGTTTCACCAGAAAAAGCATTAAAAAATGGCGCGGAATTGATTTGGAAAGATATACCTAATAATCAGTGTTTTGACTGGGAATTAGGAGAAAAAGAAAATACAGATAACGCTTTTAAAAATGCTAAATACTCGGCATCAATTGAAATTCTTAATAATAGATTGGTACCAAATGCTATGGAGCCAAGATCTTATATTGGATATTATGATAAAGGAAAAGATGAATATATCCTTTATACAACAACACAACTTCCCCATATAATTAGAATGCTTGTTTGTGGTGTTCTTGGGTTAGAAGAACAGAAAGTAAGAGTTATTTCACCAGATGTTGGAGGTGGTTTTGGATCAAAGGCTTTTCATTATGCTGAGGAGTCAATTGTTACATGGGCATCTAAAAAATTAGAAAAACCTATTAAATGGACCTCAGAAAGAAGTGAGGCCTTTATTAGTGATAGACATGGAAGAGATCATATAACTAAAGCTGAAGTAGCAATAGATAAGGATGGTAATTTTCTTGCTATGAGAGTTAATACGATTGCAGCTCTAGGCGGTTATTTATCTGGATCTGGACCTGCAATACCAACTTTCTTCTATGGACCGTTAATACCCGGACCATATAAAACACCTAATTTTTATTGTAATGTTAGAGGAGTTTTTACTAATACAGTTCCTGTTGATGCTTATAGAGGCGCTGGAAGGCCTGAAGCAACATATGTTACTGAAAGATTAGTGGAGGCAGCAGCCGAAATTACAGGGATAGACTCTATAGAATTACGAAGAAAAAACTTTATACAAGCTGATCAATTTCCTTACAGCTCACCAGGTGCATTAACTTATGATAGTGGGGATTATGAAGCGACACTCAATTCAGCACTTAAAAGCATAGATTACCATAACTTTAACAAAAGAAAAAATGAATCAATAGAGAACGGAAAACTAAGAGGCTTAGGAATATCTTGCTATATAGAAGCATGTGGAGTTGCACCTTCTAAACTAACTTTAGAAGCTGGTGGAAGGGGTGGTTATTATGAGTCATCAACAGTAAGAATTAACCCTACAGGTTCAGTTACAGTTTTTACTGGATCACATTCGCATGGGCAAGGTCATGAAACAGTTTTCGCACAATTGGTTCACGAAAAACTTGGAGTACCGTTTGAATCAGTAGATGTTGTCCATGGAGATACTGGGAGAGTACCTTTTGGTGTTGGAACGGTAGGTTCTCGTTCCTTAGCTGTAGGTGGTCCAGCTCTAATGAGATCCTTAGATAAAATAATAGAAAAAGGAAAGAAGATTGCCGCACATTTATTAGACTCAACTGATAAAGAAATTATATTTGCAAATGGTGAATTTTCGGTATCAAATACCAATAAATTTATAACTTTTACTGATGTTGTTGGTGCTGCATATGTTCCAGGAAACTATCCAATAGAAACTTTAGAACCAGGTCTTGAAGAAACTTCCTTTTATGATCCTCCAAACCTAACTTATCCAGCAGGAGCTCATATTTGTGAAATTGAAATTGATCCAGATACAGGAAATATTGAAATAGTAGATTATTGTGTTTCAGATGATTTTGGAATTGTTATGAATCCAATGATAGTAGAAGGACAAGTTCATGGAGGGGTTGCCCAAGGCATTGGTCAGGCACTTTATGAAAATTGTATTTATGAAGAAAATACTGCCCAATTAATTAATGGTTCTTTTATGGACTATGTTATGCCAAGGGCAGACAATGTTCCACATATGGTTGTTAAAACAGAAGTTACGCCATGCGCCCATGGGTTAGGTGTAAAAGGATGCGGAGAAGCTGGGGCAATAGCTGCTCCGCCAGCTGTAGTACACGCAATTCTCGATGCCCTTAAAGAAAAAGGAATTAAAAATTTTGATATGCCAGCAACACCTAATAAAGTCTGGAATGCAATAAATAATAAAGTTTAAGGCTTAAAAACTACTAGAAACACTATAATAATCATTATTAAAGTTGGTAATTCATTAATAATCCGAAAAAATTTCGATGAATAATTATTATTGTCTTTAGCAAAATTTCGTAAACATTGACCTAAGAAAATATGGAAAAGAGTCATTAAAACAACAAAAAGAAATTTTATAATTAACCATAGCTGATAACCATTAAAATAAAATAATGTTAATCCAGTAATCCATGCCAATGCAATGGCAGGATTCATAATTATTCGATAAAGTTTATTTTCCATTATTTTGAATATACTAGAAGTTTCCTGATTATTTTTTACTTTATCTTCGCTATGATAGACGAATAATCTTGGTAAATATAATAAACCTGCCATCCAAGCAATAATAGAAATTATATGAATTGCTAAAAAAAACGAATACATATCAATCCCACCTTGCATTTGGGGGCATTGACATTAAAATAGCTTCAGTATTGCCTCCTGTCTTTAATCCAAATTGTGTGCCTCTATCCCACAAAAGATTAAACTCGACATATCTTCCTCTTTTAAGGAGTTGTTTATGCTTCTCTTTTTTATTCCATTCATTATCTTTTCTTTTATTAACAATATGAGGAACGACTTCTAAGAATGTTAAACCAACATCCTTAACAAAAGAAAAGTCGTTATTCCAGTTATCAGTAATTAAATGGTCGAAGAAAATTCCTCCTTCTCCTCTTTCTTCATTTCTGTGGGGTAAGAAGAAATATTCCGAACAATTTTTCTTAAAATCTGGATAATAATTCTGATCATATTTATCGCATGCATACTTTAAAGCATTATGAAAATCTTCTACATCATCCTTATAAACAAATGTTGGAGTCATATCAGCACCACCTCCAAACCAATGTTTTCCAGTGACTATAAAACGTGTATTAAAATGAAATGCAGGTACAAAAGGAGATTGCATATGAGCAACAATACTAAGACCACTTGCCCAATATTCCGGTGACTCTTCTGTACCTGAAACATTGCTCCTGTAGTCTTCCTTAAATTCACCACTTACTGTAGAAATATTAACTCCTACTTTTTCAAATACTTTACCCTTCATTATGCTAATTTCACCACCTCCGCTACCTGAGTGGCTCCATTCTTTTCTTTTAAAATTAGATCCATCAATAGACTCGAATTCTTTGCAGAAATCATCCCTTAGGCTTCTAAACCATGAACTAGCTAATTTTTTCTTTTCTTCAATCTCCAAAATAAACCTCTAGATTAACTAAAAATTTTTCTAATATTTTCGATAAAATAATGAACATTTTTTTCAGGAGTTTCCTTTAAAATTCCATGTCCTAATCCACAAACCCAACCCGCTCTATCATTTTCATTTGTATTTTGCAATTGATCAACATATACGGCAAAATCTTTTTTAAATTCTTCATGACTTTTAACCATACTTTCTTGATTAAAATTTCCTTGAATGAAGCCATAATTAATCTCTTTCAACCATTTAGTTATTGATAATCGGTGATCTACTCCTAAACCAGCCAAACTAGTATTTTCATCATTTAATTTTTCTATAAAAAATTTATTATCAAATGGGGCTTTTGAATAATATCCAATTCTCTTAGGAAATTCTTTAATTAATTCTATATATAATAATTCTGAATATTTTCTATAATTTTCATTATCTGAAATACTTTTAGCATCTGTATCGAAAATCATAACTAATTCTGCTCCTGAATTTAATTGAAGTGAAATATTATATTTAATTAATGGCATTATCTTTTCTAAAAGAACTTTATTAACAAACACATTAGAATAATTATCTTTATATTTAATACCCTTATTCAAACCAAGCCCATATGAAAGCACCGTCCAAGGACCCCCAACAAACCCTATTAGACTTTTATTATTTGGAAGCAAATCTCTAGTTGATAGTAATGCCTCTTCCTGAAATTTCATTTTCTTTATTGCCTCATCGGGAGAAATTAATTCATGATAATTATTTTTATCAATATAATTTTTAAAAATTGGACCAGGATCATATCTTAGCGACATACCAAGAGCCTCTAAAGGAAATAAAATATCACTAAATAAAATTGCTACATCAAAATCAAAGTCATCTATAGGCCCCAAAGCAGTATCTGCGGCTAATTCTGGATTTTTACATAATTCTTCAAAAGAATAATTTTGTTTCAAATTTTGATAATGCGAATGATATCTTCCTGCCTGCCTCATAAACCATATAGGTGGTGTCTTTTGTGAAATATGCTTTAAGGCATTATTAAATTTTTCATTATAAATTTTCATCAATTTCACCTGAATTTTTCATTGCTTTTAGCGCATCATCATAAGAAAGAAATACATTTATATTATTTTCTTTTACATATTTTTTTATAGTTTTTAATGTATTGCCAGGTCCGCAAGCATGTTGAGCATTAATGATATTTGGAAAATTTTTTAAAGCCAATTTAAATGCTGATCCACTCATCCAATAAAAATGACTTTTCTTATTTAGATCTTCGCTAATGGGAATAGGATTTAATTCATAAGTTGAAATTATTTTAGCACTATTAGGTGTTTTATTTAATTTAAAATAATTTTTTTGAGTTCTGGTGTGAGTTAACTTTACCCATTTTTTATTTGAGGTAAGGCAACCTATTTTTGGATCCTCCTCACCCAAACTATCGGATGTCCCATTTACCCAATATCCTTTATCAGCCAATTTTGACCAAGTTTTTACGCCGCTCGTCCAAAGAACATTAGATGAATGAATATATTTATTTTTTTGTAACGCGTTTTCTCTACTTATATATATATTTGTATTCTTAAGTTTATTAGTCTTATTGATATTTTTATAAATAATTTTTCTATCGAATAACTTATAATTCTCTATATTAGATGGAAAAAAATTCTTTCTTTCAACATTTTTCCATGTACCAATTTTATTGTTTTCAATTTCTCTTTTTTTAAGATCTAACCCTTCTTCAGTTTGACCCTTTAATGTAAGAATTTTTCCAAAATCCTTACTTTCTATACTTACACCAATTTTCTGATGACATCCTCCTCCGTAATTTTGAAGTATCTCTCTTTCTCTTTTAACAACAGTATTAGTCTCAGAGTGATTAATTTTTGAAACTAGATCAATAATATCTTTTCTTTTTGAGTTAACTTCAACAGCTATTGCTCCTTGACCAGGAGCACACGGGTTTAGAGATAAAGGTACAACCATCCATAAAAAATTATCAATTTTTGATCGAATTTCTTTTGATGTATTATCTTTCCCATAATAAATAAGTCTATCAATTGCTGCTTTAGCAACTATAAGGCCATGACAATTTCCGTTTACTAATTTATTTAACCTAGTAGGAATATTTCCCCTTACATCCTCAAAAGATATTTTTTTGGTTTTAAAAGGTAACAATAAGTCTAGGAATTTTGAAAAATTATGAGTTCTTCTTGGTGATGATGTAAGAATTTTTAACTCAGTATCATTATACTTATCAAAAGAATTTTTTTTTAGGAATAACATATCTCTAGAATCTGCGCGTTCTAATATAGAAATTATCGATGTATCTTCTTGTTCCTCAATCGGCAAATCTTTCAAGGAGTGAACAGCAATATCTGCCTCATTTTTCAAAAGAGCTTCTCTTATGTCATTTGTAAAAACACCGATATTAGAAAGATTGCTTAGAGAGGTTAATTGATCAATATCTCCTTCTGTTTCTTTATTGATAAAAGATATTTTAATTTTTTTATCAATATTTTTCAGCTCTTTAGCTACAATCTTAGCTTGAATAACTGCTAAATCACTTTTTCTGGAAATTATTTTAATCATTTTCCTACTAAATTATTTTATGCTTAGAGTTATTCTAACTAATTTGCCATAACTATGCGACATATTGTCTAAAGAATTTAAAAAAATATGCTTTTTATTATTTATGTTTATACAAATGAATGCTAGTTCTAACCATACTCATAAGGAGGAACTTTTGGATTACGACAGTTTTTTTAAAGAAGAGCTAAAAGCACTTAAAGATGAAGGTCTTTACAGAACCTTCCGTTCAATAGATAGGGTTCAAAATATGTTTCCGAAAGCTCTTGAAATTTTAGATGGAAATGACCGAGAGGTAGAAATATGGTGCTCAAATGATTATCTTAATATGAGTCAAAATCCAGAAGTCTTAGATTCTTGCATTAATGTAATCAATAAACTAGGTACTGGCTCAGGAGGAACTAGAAATATATCTGGAACCTCAACTTATCATGTACTATTAGAAGAAACGCTTGCAGAACTTCATAATAAAGAAGCCGCATTAGTTTTCCCATCTGCTTATACTGCAAATCAAGCTACAATAGCTACTTTATGTAGAAATATTGAAAATATTGAAATATTTTCAGACAGATTAAATCATGCCTCCTTGATAGAAGGAGTTAGAAATAGTAAAGCTCAATATCATATATTTGAACATAATGATATGGAACACCTTACTAGCCTTTTAGAAACAACAGATATTAATACACCTAAATTAATAATATGCGAATCTATTTACTCTATGGAAGGTATAAGATCTCCCTTAAAAGAAATAGTTAATTTAGCTCAAAAATTTAACGCAATGACTTACTTAGATGAAGTTCATTCTGTTGGCTTATATGGAAACGAAGGAAGAGGAATTGCAGACGAGCTTGGTTTAAGTGATGATATTGATATTATTAATGGGACTCTATCAAAATCTTTTGGGCAACTGGGTGGTTATGTTGCTGCTAAAGCGGATATCATTGATTATATAAGAAGCTTCGCCTCTGGTTTTATATTTACATCATCAATTAACCCGTCAATTGCTGCCGCTTCTATAAAAAGTATTGAACTAACTAAAGAATCAGAAACTTTAAGATTAAGGATAAGAAGAAATTCAAAATTTATAAGAGAAGGTTTAAAATCTATTCAAGTGCCTTTTATAGATAATGATAGTCATATAATTCCAATTTTAGTTAAAGGTCCATTAGAATGTAAACAAATATCAAAACTTCTATTAGATAAATTTGGTATTTATATTCAACCAGTATTTTATCCTACAGTTCCAAAAGGGGATGAAAGATTAAGGGTTACAATAACACCTAAACACTCAAAGAAAGATATTGATAGTTTTGTAAATTCAATAGATGAAGCTTGGAATATTCTAGGTTTTGATCGAGTAGAAGAAACAATAATTCAAAAACAGATATAAAAAGGGGCCAAAATCTTGCGTTTACTACTAAAAGATTTTCAGAGGTGGTTAAATCTCTAATATGTCATTTCATATAATACTCCTCTTTACCGTTCTAGAATGATGCCCTAATACCAGCTAGAACAGTTTGTGGTTTACCTGGTCTTTTACCTGCAGGGTGCCAAGATACTGCATATTCTTCATCAAAAAGATTTTGAATATTTATTGTCACTTCAATCCCAGAATCTCGATCAGGTGAAAAATATGAACTAAAATCGACAACGGTTCTGTCTTCAATATTATAAGGATCGTTACCTGAACCACCTGAAGTGCGCATTTTATCTTTATAATTAACTGTAAAATCTAGACCCCAATTATCTGCATGAGCACTAAGAGTTAGATTTAATAAATTTTCAGGCATATAAGCAAATTCATCACCACTTTCTACTTCACCCCATAAACCATATCCACTTTTAAAACTATCTTGGAATTCAGTTTCTTGATATGTATATACAAGTGTCACAGGAGTTTCCATTCCAGTAATTAATGAAGGTAACCAAGCAACAGAAAGTTCTAAACCAGAAACTTCAGCTTCTCCTGCAGAGAATGAATCCCCAATATCACAATCGCCACCTGAAGATGCTGTGCATGTTCCAGTAAGATTTTCATAGTCACTCATAAAGCCTATTGCTGAAATACTAATTCTATGGCCAATATACCTTATTCCAAATTCAGAATTAGTGGATTCTTCAAAGTTAGCTGATTTAACTGAAGTAGGTGAAAACCCTTTATAAATGCCCGCAAGTATTTGGATAGCATCATTAGCCTGATAAGTAACGCCTATACTTGGCATTGTTTCATCGTAAGAAACTCCACTAATCTTTGGGTCACCTGCCCTGTTAGGGTCTTTTTTACCATAATCTACACGTCGGCTATCAATAT
>CAZLAN010000002.1:0-33084 GCA_964557485.1 uncultured Rhodobiaceae bacterium
CCATTATTCCTTCAATATCCCTATTATTCCAAAAATTAATAAAATCTATAACTTTTTGTTTATTGCTCATAATTACTCCATAAAAACATTTATATAATTTTCTCTCAATATCTTTTTTTGAACCTTTCCCATAGCATTTCTTGGTAATTCTTCAAGCCAAAGATACTTTAAAGGGCATTTAAATTTTGCAATAGATTCTAACAATATTTTATTTAATTTGTCATCAGAAATACTATCCTTTTTATCAGAAATAAGAATAGCAACAATTGCTTCGCCAAGATCGTTATGAGGACAACCAATGACAGCACTTTCCGATATACCCTTTATTTCATCAAGTATTAACTCTAATTCCTTAGGATAAATATTATAGCCGCCAGAAATAACCATATCAGATGATCTCCCAAAAAGAGTTAGCCTATTATTTTTATCTATTTTTCCAATGTCTCCAGTAATGAAAAAGCCATCATCTCTAAATTCTTTTTTTGTTTTTTCTTCTAGATTCCAATAACCCTTAAAAACATTAGGACCTCTTACCTCAACTATACCCTTTTCATCATTAGGTAAGATTTTACCATCTTGACTACATACCCTAATATTTACCTCGGGCAGAGCAAAGCCTACAGTTCCCTCTATCCTTTCTCCATCTAGAGGATTTGATGTGATCATTCCAGTTTCAGACATGCCATATCTTTCCAGAATTTTATGACCTGAGCGCTCTTCAAATTCTTGAAAAACTGTCTCAGTTAGAGGTGCTGATCCTGAGATAAAAAGGCGTAAATTCTTACAAGCTTTTATATTAAAATCTTTTAAGCTTAATAACCTTGAATAATAAGTTGGAACACCCATCATAACAGTTGCACTTTCTAAGTAAGTAAAAACTTTTTTGGGTGAAAATTTTTCAAAATAAATAATCTTACATCCACTCAAGAAAGCAGTATGTATTGCCACAAACAATCCATGAACATGAAAGATTGGCAAAGCATGAATTAAAATATCACTCTCTGTAAATCCCCAAATATCAGTCAAAGCAAAAGCATTTGAAGATAAGTTTTTATGGGTTAGCATAGCACCTTTAGATTTTCCTGTAGTACCAGAAGTGAAAATTATTGAAGCGGTATCATTTTCATCTAAAACTTCAATTTCAGTATCATTTCTTATACTTTTAATTTTATGAAAAAACTTATCATCTTCTTTGCCTGAAAAAATAATATATTTTAAATCTGGCATATTTTTTAATAATTCCAAATGTTCAACTTTTTTTTCTGAACTTAAAAAAATTAAGTCCGGATTTATATTTTCGATAAAATATTTTAAT
Source organism: uncultured Rhodobiaceae bacterium (assembly GCA_964557485.1). Taxonomy (GTDB): domain Bacteria; phylum Pseudomonadota; class Alphaproteobacteria; order MED-G09; family MED-G09; genus AG-430-B22. The sequence goes on from CAZLAN010000002.1 coordinate 1,316, forward strand.
TCATTTGAAGTATATGCAACATTTAAAGGCACATAAATTATTCCAGACCTTAAACAACCAAGGTAAAGACCTACTGCTAGAACAGATTTCTCAATCTGAACAATAACCTTGTTTCCCTTTTTTAAACCTGATTGATTTAAAAATGCAGAAAATGTTGAAGCTAAATTCTCTATATCTTTATACCGCCAAATTCTGCCTGATTCTTCTTCAAAACATATATTTTCTGAATGATCAGCAAACTTTTGTTTTAGAATATTATAAAAATTAGCATTCATGAGTTCTATTGATCAATTTGTATAACTAGACCCTCTCTTCTTGGATCGGCACCACCAATAAAACCTTTTCCAATTTTCTTAGCTACATGAAGCCCGCTTCTTTTTGAAACAACTACTACTTCATGTCCTAAATTTTCAAGATAATCCTTATGGATGGGTAATATCGTATTTTTTTCCAATTCAGTATTTTTATTCCTGCGTAAATAATGAGGTATAGCAACTACATCCTGAGGGCTCATATTCCAATCTAATAAACCCAATATAGATTTTGCTACATAGCCTATTATACTGTTTCCACCTGGCGAGCCTGTTAAAGAATGAATATCGCCATGCTTATCAAATATTATTGTTGGTGACATAGATGACCTAGGACGTTTTCCCGATTCAACTTTATTAGCTATAGAAAGACCATCTTTCTCGGGCATTAAAGAAAAATCAGTTAATTCATTATTCAGCATAAACCCTCCTGCCATCAAATGACTACCGAAAGGACCTTCAATAGTTGATGTTATAGAGACCGCATTTCCATACAAGTCAACAATCACTAGATGACTTGTTGAAGGTCTAGAAATATCAACATTCTTTGAATATTCATTGTGGCCTATAGGTTTTCCATGTGTAGGATTGCGGTTAGAATTCCTTAAATTAATTTCTTCCACTCTACTATTGAGATATTCTTTATCAAGCAAACCATCTATAGGAATATCTATAAAATCAGGATCTGCATTAAAAAAATCTCTATCGGCATAAGCTAATGCACTTACCTCTGAAAATATATGAATGAACTCAGGAGATGTTGGTTTATAAGATTTAATATCATAATTTTCTAACATTTTAAGAATCATTAAAACTGATATACCTCCTGAAGGAGGAGGCATCCCACATATACTAAACTCTCTATAGGGCAAACAAAGTGGTTCTCTCCAAATTACATTATAATTTTTAAAATCTTCTCTAGTTAAAAAGTTAGGATTATGTTCTGAATTTTTAACAACATTGATAATTAACTCAGTAGTTTCTCCATTATAAAAATCTTCAGAACCAAATTCAGATATTCTTTTTAATGTTTTTGCATATTCTGTATTAATTAATAAAGAACCTATATCAAGTGGAATAATATTTCCTTCAGAATCATTCTGATAATAAAATGAAGCTGCTGGTTCGATTTTTTTCAAATACCTCATATAACTTAATGTTCTGTGTAATGCTGGAGATAAATTAAATCCTTTTTCGGCTAATTGAATAGGCTCATTAAATAATTCATTCCAATCAAGTTTACCAAAATGTTGATGAGCTTCTTCCATTAATTTAACCAGACCAGGAACACCAACTGACTTTCCTCCAACAACAGCATCTGGATAAAAATTCATTACAGTACCATCTTTATTTAGAAACAAATTTTGATCAGCAGAAAAAGGTGCTTTCTCTCGCCCATCAATTGCATATAATTTGGATTCCTCATTTTCCCAATAAAGCATAAACCCACCTCCTCCAATTCCTGTGGCCTGAGGAGTAGTTAAGGTTAAAATTAATTGGGCTGTTATTGCTGCATCAATTGCAGTTCCACCCTTTCTTATAATATTTGCAGCTGCTTCTGATGCATATGGGTTTGCAGTTACTACTATAGCTTTGGAAGGTTCAGAGCTTTCCAAGTTATTAGAAAATAAATAAAATATAATTGCTAAAAATAAAATCCAATTTTTCATAATATAAATACTTTTAAATATTAATTAATATACAAATACACCAGCTTTGTTTAGTTTCCAATTATGTTTTATGCTGGAAAAAATAATTTAATAACTGATGTAGACAATATATTAGTTGGTAACGCGGAAAGCAATAAAGTTGGAACAGGTACTACTGTATTGATACCTCCTGAAGGGAGTACAGCTGCCGCTGATGTAAGGGGCGGAGCGCCAGGAACAAGAGAAGTTGGTGCTTTAAATCCCTATAATTTAGTAGATACAGTGGATGCGATTGTTTTATCTGGAGGCTCTGCATGGGGTCTAGAATCTGCCAGTAGTGTTGCTAATATTATAGGAAAGACTGGAAGAGGATTTAAAACTTCAGAAAATATAAAAAATGTCCCCATGATACCTGCTGCAATTCTTTTTGACCTTAATAATGGTGGAGATAAAGATTGGGGAGAACATTCTCCCTACCATGATCTAGGTGTAGAAGCAGTTAAACAGGCAGGTAAAAAATTTGAATTAGGAAATAAAGGTGCAGGTTATGGAGCTAAAGCTGGAACATTAAAGGGTGGATTAGGTAGTGCGAGTTTTATCTCTGATAAAGGACTTCAAATAGGGGGGCTTTTTGCCGTTAATAGTTTTGGTTCAGTCGTTAATTCTGATAGCGGACAATTTTGGGCAAGTTGTGATGAAATCACTGATGAATTTGGTGGTAAAGGCGCTCCTGGTAATTTACCTAATAATATTTTATCAGGATCATCTATTGATAATGCTTTAGCAAAAAGCAATACAACAATTGGCATTATTGCCACTAATGCAAAATTAGATTCAAGAGCTGCCAAACGAATTGCTATAATGGCACATACAGGAATGGCTAGAGCAATTAGGCCTGTTCATAGTCCTGTAGATGGAGATGTGATGTTTGTTGTAAGTACAAATAGTTATGAAGAAGATATATCTTATAAGGAAATTAATGAAATAGGTGAATTAGCAGCTAGAGTTTGTTCAAGATCTATATCAAGGGCAGTTTATGAAGCAAAATCATTATTTGCTATGACATCTTGGAAAGATAAATATACCTAATTTTATTTATGTTATATTCTTGCAATATTTATTAAGCGCCGGTAGCTCAGCTGGATAGAGCACCAGACTACGAATCTGGGGGTCGGGAGTTCGAATCTTCCCCGGCGCGCCATTGGAGAAAAAATGTTAGATTATTTAATTTTAATTCTTTTATTAATTTTAATAAGCTTAATTATTTTTAATAAAATTATTTTTCCTAAAAAAGATGATAATTTTGAGAATATTTTCAAAAAACAAGAGGCATCCCTTCTTTCATTAAATAATGATATACAAGCCTTTAAAGAGCCAATGGTTAGGCTAAGAAATTTTTTATCCGGCTCATCTTCTGTTGGAGCGTTTGGCGAATGGAACTTAAAATCAATACTTGAAGACGCTTTCTCAAAAGACCAATATGTTGAAAATGTAGAAATAATACCAGAATCAGGAAAATATGTAGAATTTGCAATTAAATTACAAGATGGTTTATTAATGCCAATTGATGCAAAATTTCCTTCAGGATTATATGATACTTATCTTCAAGCTTCAGAAGGAATGAATAAAAATATTATTGATGAATCTAAAAAAGAGATAGAGAAATTCATTAAAAATGAAGCCAAAGCAATAAATTCAAAATATCTACTTGAAGGCGTTACAACAGATCATGCCGTCCTTTATATTCCCAGTGAAAGTCTATTTCAATTGATTATGTCCTTAAATATTAAGGAAGTAATCTTCAGAGATTATAAAATACTTATTTTAGGTCCAAATACCCTAGCTGCCTATGCTATAAGTATTCAAATGGGCTTTAGGACTCTTACTCTGAATGAAAGAACGTCAGAAATAATAAAAGAATTTGGTCTATTTAAAAAAGAATTTGAGAAATTTAGCAATTCTACCTTAGAGCTAAGAAAGAAAGCTTCAGCCATGATGAAAGTCATTGATGAACATGAGATAAGAGAAAAACAAATGAAGAGATCTGTCGAAAGAATGGAAAAATCTAGTGAGGATAAAAAATAAATTATTTTGATACAGCTATTTGACTTAAGAAGTTCTTAGTCTTATAACGCACAATATTGCTAATCATAGAGGATTAATTATGAAAAGGACATTCCAGCCCAGTAACCTTGTTCGAAAAAGAAGACATGGTTTTAGATCCAGAATGGCTTCTGTTGGTGGTCGTAAAATTCTATCAAATCGTCGTTCAAAAGGCAGAAAAAGGCTATCAGCATAGATATTCTATGGTGACATCAACAAGTGAACAAAAAAAAGATTCAAAATCAAAAAAAATTGAAAAAATAACTAAACGAGATGATTTTGTTCGAGCATCTAAATCAGATTTCAGGAAATCAAAATCTTTAATTATTCAATTTTTTAATAGAAAAGATGATTCTTACCCAAGATATGGAGTTACAGCCTCAAAAAGAATTGGCAATGCAATAAAAAGAAATAAGGCTAAAAGAAGAATAAGGCATCTTGTAAAAGATTTGCTTCCAAAATATGGAAAAAATGGTTACGACTATGTCTTTATTGCAAGAGAAGAATTAATTCATAACTCTTGGGAGTCAATATTGCAGGAAGTAGAAATAATTCTGAGAGATTTTAACAATGAATGATATGTCTAGATACTTATTTGCAATCGTCCTAGCTATGGCTGTCTTGTTTGGATGGCAAATTTTATTTCCTCCTGAACAAAGTAATAACACTTATAATGAATCAGCAGTTATCAATGAAAGTATAGAACCTACTCTCCCATTAGAACAAAGTTTAGTAATTTCTGAACCATGTTCAGAAAAAAGAATTCAAATATCAAATGATAAATTAAGTGGTTCTATTAATCTTTGTGGCGCAAAAATTGATGAAATATATTTAAAGGAATATAAAAACACAACGAAAGAGGGGTCTGATTATGTAAAGTTCTTTTCTCCCTCAAATAGTGAGAATAGTTATTGGGTTGAATCTGGTTGGAAATCACCTAAAAATATTAAATACAACCTACCTTCTGAAAATACTTTATGGTCAATAGAAGACGGAAATTCACTAACGCCTGAGAATCCAGTAATATTATCTTGGGATAATGGAGAAGGACTTACTTTTAAACAAGAAATTTCAATTGATGAAAATTATCTTTTCACAATAAAACAAGAAATAATTAATAATTCATTAGGATCTTTAACCGTTTTTCCCTTTCAGCAATTATCAAGAAAAGAAATACCAACTGGACAAGCTTTAGGGCTTCTTCATGAAGGTCCTACTGGTTGGTTTGATGATAAATTAGAAGAAATTGATTATGACGATATTGAAGAAGAAGATTTTAGATCAGAATTTAATAAAGGATGGATAGGAATTAGAGATAAGTATTGGGCTTCCGCAATTACATCAAAAGATGAAGAAAATAAAAGAGCAATATTTAAAACTGTAAATGAAAATAATGAACAATATTATCGAATAGGATTTATAAATGATCTAACTGCTGCATCACCTGGAGAAAGCGTATCTACAACTCATTTAGCTTTTATAGGTGCTAAAGAAGTAAATTTAATACAAAATTATTCTGACAATGATATTTTATCTAGATTAGATTTAATTATCGATTGGGGTTGGTTTTACTTCCTTGCAAAACCATTATTTTATATTTTGGATCTTTTATTTTCTTTCTCAGGAAATTTTGGTGTAGCAATACTCCTTTTGACAATTCTAATTAAAGTTGTCTTTTTCCCTGTAGTAAATCGTTCATATGTACAAATGGCAAAAATGAGAAAGGTTCAGCCTGAGATCACCAAGCTAAGAGAAATATATGGAGACGATAGACAAAAAATGGCTGTGGAAATGCAAGCTCTTTACAAAAAGGAAGAGCTAAAACCATTATCTGGATGTCTGCCTGTTTTAATTCAGATCCCAGTATTTTTTGCCTTGTATAATGTTTTATTAGTTGCCCTTGAGATGAGACATGCCCCATTTTTTGGATGGATAAAAGATTTATCAGCACCTGACCCCGTATCATTATTTAATGGATTCGGACTTTTTAATTGGGAACTCCCACAAATATTAATGATAGGAGTTTTTCATATTTTGTTTGGTTTAACATTCTTATTACAAACCAAATTAAATCCTGCTCCAGCTGATCCTATTCAAAAAACATTATTTACATGGATGCCAATATTTATGGTTTTTATTGCTGCAAATTTTCCTGTTGGATTAGTAATTTATTGGGCTTGGAATGGTATATTATCAATTCTTCAACAAGGATATATAATGAGAAAACAAGGAATGGAAATTGCTCTCTTTTCTAAAGATGAGAAAAAAGAATCTGATAACTAAACTATGAATAATAAAAAAAATACTGAAAATGTAAATTCTTCAGGAGAATGGTTATTTAACCAAAAAATTGTATTTACATTAGGAGTTACTAAAATGGAAAATCTACCAGATAACTCAATTCCTGAAATTGCGTTTTTTGGTAGATCAAATGTAGGTAAATCTAGCCTGCTTAATGCTATCACCAAACAAAATAAACTTGCTCATACATCTAAAAATCCAGGAAGAACAAGAGAGTTAAATTTCTTTTCCATATCAAAAAATAAGAAACTATTAAATATTGTTGATATGCCTGGATATGGATATGCAAAGGCGTCAAAAGTAAAGATAAAACAATGGACGATATTATCAGAAGATTATATTAAAAATAGAAATAATTTAAGAAGGGTTTTTCTTTTAATAGATAGCAGGCGTAATATCATGCCTATAGATAATGAAGTAATGGATGTACTTGATAATTATGCAGTTTCATATCAATTAGTTTTGACAAAATCTGATAAAATCTTAGAAGTTGAAAATCAATCAGAATTAGTAATGAAAGAGGTAGAAAAAAGAAAAGCAATTTATCCTAAAATATTAATAACATCATCTAAAAATAATTATGGGATACAAGAAATCAAACAAGAAATTGCCAATGTTTTAGAATAAAAGATTTAGTAGAATGACAAAAGAAAATACAGATGCAAAAAATTGGCTAAATAATGCCGACATGCTTACACAGGCTTTGCCTTATATGCAAAAATACGCAAACTCCATAGTCGTTATTAAATATGGGGGCAATGCAATGAAGGATAATGCGTCTTTAAATTCATTTTGTGAAGATGTTGCATTATTAAAGCAAAGCGGCTTGAAGCCAGTAATTGTTCATGGAGGAGGTCCCCAAATTGGAAGCATGTTAGAGCAATTAGGAATAGAAACAAAATTTGAAGCTGGAATGAGAATTACTGATGAAAAAACATTAGATATAGTTGAAATGGTATTATGTGGAGGAATCAATAAAGAAATAACATCTAAAATAAATTTATCTGGCTGCAAAGCTATTGGTTTATCGGGAAAGGATGCATCAATGATAGTTGCAAAAAAGTACAAAGGTAAGATTAAAGATGAATCTAATATCGAAAAAATTGTTGATCTTGGTTTTGTTGGAGAACCTGAGATAATCAATACAGAGATTATTGAAATTTTAATTAATAATAATTTTATTCCTGTAATTGCTCCATTGGGCGTAAGTAATAATGGAAAGACCTATAATATAAATGCTGATACTGTTGCTGGCGCAATTGCATATTCATTAAAAGCAAAAAGATTATTAGTTCTTACTGATGTAGAAGGTGTAGTAAACGCTGATAAGAAGGTTATCGAAGAAGTAACAAAAGAAGATATAATTAGCATGATTGAGAAGAATATTATTTCTGGAGGAATGATTCCAAAAGTAAATACATGCATAAAGGCAGTAGAAAATGGCGTTAGTGCAGCCGTAATTGTAGATGGAAGGGTAAAACACGCAATCCTATTAGAACTCTTCACAGAGCATGGTGCAGGAACATTAATTAGGTAAAATTATTTTACTATGGAATTATTCAAAATTAGGAATTGGGTCTTCGATCTTGATAATACCCTTTACTCTCCAGAAGAAGATATTTTTAATCAAATTGATGAAAGAATGACGAAATTTATCACTGATAAATTTAAAGTCGATAAAGACAAAGCTTTCAGCATCCAAAAAAAATATTTTTTAGAATATGGAACTACTCTTTCAGGATTGATGAAAAAAAATAAAATAAATCCTGAAGAATTCTTAGAGTTCGTTCATGATATTAATTTAGATATCCTAAAACCTGATAGAAAATTAAATAAAATCTTATCTAACTTACCGGGGAAAAAATTTATTTTTACTAACGGCTCAAAAGGTCATGCTAAAAATGTTTTGACTAAATTAGAAATGAATGAATTTTTTGATGATATTTTTGATATCCAAGATAGTAATTTTATTCCTAAACCAAAAAAAGAGGCTTATACTAAATTTATTGCTAAAACGCGAATTGAAGTAAATAGATCTATAATGTTTGAAGATATAGGTAGAAACTTGCAATCTGCAAAAGAATTAGGGATGTTATCAGTTTTAATTAAAAGAAAACCGAGAAAAAAAAGTGATAAATTTAACGATGAAGAATTCGGAAAGCTTTGGGATAATGATCAATATGCAGATTATATAACTGATGATCTAGTAAAGTTCTTCAATAAATACTATAAAGACCCCCTAAATTGAAATAGGCAAATAGATGAGTGATGAAATAGAAATAATTAATAACGCATTTGAGAGCATTGAAGATATTGGACCGAATTCAGATTCGAAAATAATCAGTTCAGTAGAAAAAATTGTGCAAAGCCTTGATGATGGATCGTTAAGAGTTGCAAATTTAGAAGGAAATATTTGGGAATTAAACGAATATATAAAAAAAGCTATTTTACTTTATTTTCGAATTAAAGAAATGAAGCTAATCGAAGGTGGATCAAATGATTCTAAATGGTGGGATAAAATAGATTCTAAATTTTCTTCGTGGGATAAAAATAATTTTGAAAATTCTAGCTTTAGAGCGGTTCCTGGATCAATAGTTCGTTATGGATCTTTTGTCGGAAAAGGATGTGTTTTGATGCCTAGTTTTATTAATATTGGTGCTTATGTAGATGAATCAACAATGGTTGATACTTGGGCAACAATTGGGTCATGTGCTCAAATAGGAAAAAACTGTCATATTTCTGGTGGTGCAGGCATAGGTGGCGTTCTTGAACCTTTACAGGCTAGTCCTGTAATCATTGAAGATAATTGCTTTATAGGAGCTAGATCTGAAGTTGCTGAAGGAGTAATTGTAAGAAAAGGTTCAGTAATTTCAATGGGAGTATTTCTTACAGCTTCGACACCTATCTTTGAAAGAGAAAGTGGAAATACCCTTTATGGAGAAGTGCCAGAATACTCAGTAATAGTTCCTGGAAGCATGCCATCAAAAAATGTGTCATCGGATGCTATGTTATCATGCGCAGTTATAGTAAAGACTGTTGATGAAAAAACGCGCTCAAAGACATCAATAAATGAATTATTAAGGGATTAATATGATTTATGATCCCCTTGAATTAACAACAGAACTAATTAAATGTCGTTCTGTAACCCCTAAGAATGATGGCGCAATTGAATTGCTATCTGATAGATTAGATAGTTTAGGATTTGATTGTGAAATAGTTGAATTTTCAGAAGATAATTCTGAAAGTATTAAAAATCTTTGGGCAACAATTGGTAATGGTTCGCCAGTATTATCTTTCGCAGGTCATACTGATGTAGTTCCAGAGGGCGATGAAAATTTATGGAATACACCGGCTTTTGAAGGAAAAAATGACGGAAAAAAAATAATTGGTCGGGGAGCTGCAGATATGAAAGGTTCAATAAGCTCTTTTATTTCAGCAACAAGTATTTTTTTAGAGAACAAAAAAGAATTTAATGGATCAATAGCACTAATTATTACAGGAGATGAAGAAGGCCCTGCGATTAATGGTACTGAAAAGTTACTTAGATGGATGGAAGAAAATAATCATACTTTTGACGATTGTATAGTTGGGGAACCTACTAATCCCAATAAATTAGGTGAAATGATAAAAATAGGAAGAAGAGGAAGTACAAATATAACTATCAAAGTAAATGGAGTTGAAGGACATGTTGCATATCCAAAACTTGCAGAGAATCCTATTCCAAATCTAATTTCACTTTTAAAAGAATTAATAAGTGAGCCACTTGATCAAGGAAACGAGCACTTTGATGCATCAAATATAGAAATTACTTCCATAGATACAGGCAATTTAGCTTCGAATGTTATACCTTCAGATATAACTGCAAAAGTAAATATTAGATATAATAGTAATTTTACAAAAGAAAAAATAGAAGCCGAAATAAAAGAAAGATTAAAGAATATTAATTTTGATTATGAGATAAATTATCAACATTCAGGAGATTCCTTCATAACTAAGCCTGGTAAATTAGCCAATAGCTTATCCAAAATCATTGAAAATCATTGTGGGATTACTCCTGAACTTTCCACAACTGGCGGAACATCAGATGCTAGATTTTTAAAGAATTACGGAAGAGTTATTGAATTTGGTCTAGTTGGCTATTCAATGCACAAAGCCAATGAATATTCTTATAATAATGATATAGAAAAATTAAGGGATATATATCTTGATTTAATAAAAGAATATTTTACTCAATAATCAACATTCATAAGATATAAACCTTTTGCTGGCGCAGTAGGTCCGCATCTTTTCCTATCTTTTGCATTTAAAATATCTTTAATAATTTTAGGATCCCATTTTCCTTCGCCAACGAATTTTAGCGACCCAACAATAGATCGTAATTGATTATGAAGAAAAGATTTCGCAGAAAATTTAAAAGAAATCTTATCTCCCAATTTAGATATATCTATTTTATCAAGCGTTTTAGAAGGTGACTTAGATTGACATTTTATCGACCTGTATGTGGTGAAATCGTGAGTACCTATTAGATATTTAGAAGCCTTAATCATAAGATTTACATTTAAAGGTTTACCTACTCGCCAATATAAATTCTTGTCCACTGTCAAAGGTTGTCTTCTATTTATAATTTTATATTCATAATGCCTAGATTTTGCAGAAAAACGAGCATGAAAATCAGTACTTTTACTGTTAGCATTAATTATTGCTATAGGACTTGGCTTAAGATAGCTATTTAAGGCTTCTCTTAATTCATTCTCATTGGTATTTTTCTCTATATCAAAGTGAGCAACTTGCCCAAGGGCATGAACGCCAGAATCAGTCCTGCCAGCACAAAATATTTTTACCTTTTCTTTAGAAAATTTATAAATTGCATCTTCAATATAATCTTGAACTCCAGACAAATCCTTTTGACTCTGCCATCCATTAAATTCACACCCTTTATATTCAATTATAATTTTCCATCTTTGCATTTATTCAAAAGCTCTTTCACCATAAATCAGTTTATTTCCTAGAAGATAATCTTTTGCATTCATTGCTTTCTTACCTTCGGGCTGTACTCTTAAAACTTTAATTGATTGATCGCCACAACCTACAATAAAGCCATCATTTATTGAATTATCTTTAATAATAAATCCTACTTTCTCAGATATTTCTTCAACTTTAACACTTAAAATTTTTAATCTTTTCCCATCATGGGTCATAGTCCATGCGCAAGGGTTTGGACTCATTGCATTAACTAAATTTTTTATAACTTGTGCAGAACTCTTCCAATTAATTCTTGTTTCCTCTTTTTTTATTTTATTTGCATAAGATGCTTTAGAATTATCTTGATCTTCTTTTTTTAAACTTCCATTTAAATAATCATTAATAACTTTGTTAATTGAATCTGCCGCTAAATTTGACAGGGTATTATGCACGATTAAGAAATTATCTTCCGAATTTATCGAAATTTCTTGCCGTTTAATTACTGGACCAACATCAAGCCCTTTTTCCATAATCATATATGATAAACCCGTGACATCGTCTCCTGCAATTATTGATCTTTGGATAGGCGCCGCACCTCTCCAAATTGGGAGTAAAGAAGCATGAATATTAATACATCCATATTTAGGTAATTTTAGAACTGCTTCAGGCAATATCATGCCGTAAGCAACTACAATTATAATATCCAAGTTTAAAGAAGATATAAAATCTACTTCTTCTTTATTAAATTTTTCTGGAGTTCTTATATATAAATTATTCTCAAAGGCGCTCTTAAAAACAGCAGAATCTAAATTCTTCATGCCTCTTCCAGCCGGTTTTCCCTTTTGAGTAAAAACACAAGAAATATCAAAATTACCTTTTATTAGACTTTCTAATATCGGCACAGAAAAGTCAGGAGTACCCATAAAACCTATTTTTATAGTGCTTATTTTATCATTTTTGTTCATTGTAATGTGATAAGCGATCTTCCTTAACAGGGTTCTTCTGAAACTTTATTGATTTTTTGATTGATAGGTCTTTCTTTAATCTTGATAAATGATCTACAAAAACTATTCCTTCTAAATGATCCATTTCGTGCTGAATTACCGTAGCAAGCAATCCATTAAATTCTTTTTCTTGTTTTTTACCTTTTCTATCTAAAAATTTAACCTTACATTGATCTGGCCTTTCAATCTCTTCCCATACACCAGGCACAGATAAACAACCCTCTTCAAATGAACTTAGATTCTTTGATGGCTTAAAAATTTCAGGATTAATAAAAAATAAAGGATCTTTTTGTTCCTCTTTTGATATATCAATTACTAACATTCTTAGAGGAATCCCAATTTGAATTGCTGCAAGCCCTATTCCTGGTGCATCATACATAGTATCGAGCATATCATCCAAAATTGATCTGATTTCATCATTAACTTCTTTTACGGGTTTAGAAATCTTTTTCAATAATCGACTAGGTACTTTTATAATTTCTTTAATTGCCATACTATTTGATAAACCGACTTAAAAAAGTTCGCAATAAGAATATTCTAGAACGGTTGTCTTGATTCTATTGCCTCTAATAGAGTACCATCATCCATATAGTCTAATTCTCCGCCAACCGGAACGCCTCTTGCTAATCTAGAAACTATTATATCAATAGAGGATAATTGATCAGTAATATAATAAGCAGTAGTTTGTCCATCTATCGTAGCATTCATTGCAAGTATTACTTCCTTTGTTTCATCTTTTTTAGCTCTTTCAATTAAAGATGCAATTCCAATATTTTCTGGACTTACCCCATCAATCGCTGAAAGTGAGCCCCCTAAAACATGGTAAAGCCCTTTATGAACAGCAGCTCTTTCTAAAGCCCAAAGATCTGCAACTTCTTCAATTACAACAATTACTGATACATCCCGTTTTTGGTCATCACAAATATTACAAGGTGATTTAGTGTCTAAATTTCCACATTCATTACATTTAACTATAGAATCTGCAGTATCAATAATAGATTTAGCCAAGGGCCTCATAAGAGAATCCGGTTTTTTTAGTAAACTTAAAGCAAGTCTCCTTGCCGAGCGAGGACCTATCCCTGGTAACCTTGCTAATAATTCTATCAAATTATCAATTTCACTTTGGCTCATTCTAATTCTCTACCTTATTAACAGCTGTAATCTTGGAATCAGGAAAGGCTTCCATTACCTTTTTAATCTCATCATTATCGCTGACTTCATCTATAATCTGAGTTTGTATATTCTTTTGCTTTTCAATAAATGTTTTATCACCCTTTTTTGTAGAAACATTAATTATCCATCTCTGATTACTCCAATCATAAAGCTTTGCAATTAATTCTTTAATAATCTCATTGTTTCCTTCAGAAACATTAATATCAATATTACCTTTTTCAAAACTAACTAATCTCACATCTTCTTGTAGAAATTTCTTTAATATCAAAAATTTATATTTACCTGCTAATTTTATAATATCTTCAAAAGAATTTATACTTTCGCCATTAGGTTCATTAGAAATATTAGATTCTACATAAGTTTTATTTTGATTTTTTTTATTATTTTCACTTATTTTTTTTTTTTTATTTTCTTCTACTCCATCAAGTGAATTTATAATTTCAGCTGGAGTCTGCAAATCAGAGATATATGACATCCTTATAATAACCATTTCAAGAGCTGCGTATGAATTAAAAGAATTCTTAATTTCAGAATCTGCTTTTAATAGCATTTGCCAAAATCTTGATAATTTTCTGACATCGAGATTTTCTTTTAGTTCAATTAATTTTGAAAAATTTTCAGGACCTAAAAATAAATTATCATCTTTTGCTTTTGAAACTTTCAAAAGAGTTAACTCATGAACAATATCGCCTAAAGTAGAAATAATGTTTGAAGGTTCAGCCCCTAAATCAGTTTGCTCTTTTATTTCATCTAAAGCTTTTTCAATATTTCCTAAAGAAATTGATTTAAAAAGTTCGATAATACGAGAATGATCAGATAGACCAAGCATTTCCCTAATCGTATTCTCATCTATCTTTTGATTATTCTGACTTAAAGTTATAGCTTGGTCCAAAATTGATAAACCATCTCTTGCTGAACCTGATGCTGCCCTACCTATTATGGAAAGAATATTTTCATCAATATCTGCATTCTCTTTTAAACAAACTTTCTTCAAGAGTTTTAACATGTTTTCTTCATCAAGTTGTCTGAGATCAAATCTCTGACATCGTGATAAGATTGTTAATGGAACCTTATGAACTTCAGTGGTTGCAAAAATAAATTTTACATGAGGAGGAGGTTCCTCAAGAGTTTTTAGTAGTCCATTAAATGCAGACTTAGAAAGCATATGAACTTCGTCTATAATATATATCTTATATCGCGCAGAAGTAGTTGAATAACTAACTGAATCAATAATTTCTCTAATATCAGCAATCCCGGTTCTTGATGCTGCATCCATTTCTAAAACATCAATATGTCTAGACTCCATTATTTCCTTACAATGAAATCCATATTTGTTAATCTCTAAAGTTGGAATATCAATATCTTCTGAACTATAATTTAATGCTCGGGCTATAAGCCTAGCTGTTGTTGTCTTTCCAATACCCCTGACACCAGTCAACATATAAGCATGAGCAATCCTACCTGAAGCAAAGGCATTTTCTAATATTTGAATCATAGTTTCTTGACCTAGCAAATCTGAAAAGTTTTGAGGTCTATATTTTCTTGCTAAAACTTTATATGGTTTAGAAATATTATTTTCTTCATCACTAAGACCTAAAAAATCTTCTTGATTTTCATCTTCAATCGTTGGAGAAGTATGTTCGCCATCTGAATCTTTTTCTTGTGGATGTTCCAATATTTCCTCTTACTAAATAAAATATTAAATATATATTGAGTCTTTAATCAACCACTAAAGTAAAATCATTGAAAGTGTTTATTAGACTAATAATTATTAGTACAATATTATATAAGAGATAAAGTTATGAGAGTTTATCCTAATATATTTTCTAATAATCCTGTAGACCGTGTTTCTGATCTGCGATCAAATCCTGAATGGGTTAAGAAAACTCTTGAAGGAAATAAAGCAATGATTTCCCTATTCTGGAAGGGAAAGGCTTTTGTATCAAATGTAAAGAATCTTACATCGGGTCATGCTGATCCTGATCAATTAAGCCCTGCTTGGTTTCCTTTAGATTTTTTAAAAGATCATATAACAAGTGATGACAATCTGATTTTTATTGGTCTAATTAGAGAAATGGCATTCTTTGCATTAGATTTATCAAAATTATCCGACCCAGAAAATATTCTTGAATTAAATAATTTAGGAGAATTCGAGGATTTAATGATACTAGCCCCACAAGCAATTGATTCAGGAGAACTTGCAATGCTTGGCCAAGCAAAAGCAATTTTTGAATGGAATAATACTCATAATTTTTGTTCAAGGTGCGGCTCAGAAAGCATTATGGTAGAAGCTGGCTATAAAAGGTTATGTAATAATTGTAATACTGAACATTTTCCGAGAACCGACCCTGTTGTTATAATGCTGGCAACATATAAAGATACAGCCTTTCTTGGTCGCCAAAAAAGGTTTCCACCAGGAATGTATTCTGCATTAGCAGGTTTTATTGAGCCTGGAGAATCAATTGAAGAGGCAGTTGCAAGAGAGCTTAAGGAGGAGGCTGGAATTGAGATCTCTAAGGCTAAATATCATTCTAGTCAGCCTTGGGCTTTCCCAAATTCATTAATGATAGGTTATTTAGCAGAATCAGAAACAAATAAATTCAAGCTTGACCAAGTAGAGCTTGATGAAGGAAGATGGTTTACAAGAGACGAATTAAAAGAAACAATAAATGGAAAAAATGATAACGGTTTCTTTGTCCCTCCTCCGATGGCTATTGCTCATCATTTAATTAAAGCATTTGTAGAGGAAGTTAATGAATAAAAAGAATCTTATAATATTTTTTACGCTTTTGTTATTTAGCACTGAAATAGCTTTATCCAAAATAGAGATAGATCCAGGTGAAAATGCCTATGATCAAATACAAGAAGCTTTCATCCTAGCAGAACCATATGAAGAGATACATTTAACTGAAGGAATTTATAATCTTGAAGATGGCTTATCGTTGGATGTTGATAATGTGATAATTTCTGGTGATGGAAATAATAAAACCATATTATCCTTTAAAAATCAAAAATCTGGAGCTGAAGGATTATTGGTTACTAGCAATGGCGTTACCTTAAAAGATTTTGCAGTTGAAGATACAATTGGAGATGCAATTGTAGTGAAGAAAGCAAAAGGTATTAGGTTAATTAGAGTAAGGACTGAATGGACTGGAGGGCCAAAATCAACAAATGGTGCCTATGGAATATACCCAGTAGAAAGCAAAGATGTATTGATAGATGGTTGCATAGCTATAGGCGCATCTGATGCAGGCATCTATGTTGGTCAATCAGAAAGGATAAAAGTATTAAATAGCGAGGCTAAATTTAATGTAGCAGGGATTGAAATTGAAAATAGCTATTATGCTGAGGTTATAGGTAATATTTCTCATCATAATACAGGTGGAATTCTTGTTTTTGACTTGCCTAATCTCCCCCAACAAGGTGGTCACGATATTTTAGTTAAAAATAATAAAGTTATAAATAATGATACTGCAAATTTTGCTCCAGAAGGAAATATTGTTGGTAAAACACCTAATGGAACAGGAATAATGATTATGGCTAATGATAGAGTAAAAATAGAAGATAATTTAATTTCAGGAAATGCTACAGCAGGAATCTTAGTTGTTAGTTATTTAGAAGACTATGAAGACGATAATTATAATCCTCTTCCAAACAGAATATTTATAGCTAATAATTCGTTAAAAAATAATGGGTTTGATGTTGATGAAGTTAGAGCTGAGCCTATATCAGCATTTACTGAAGAAAAAGCACCTGAGATTATTTGGGATGGAGTAACCACTATTACAGAATGGATAGGCCTTAAAAAACAACAAAGATTAATATTAGGCCCAAATAATAATGAAACAGGATCAATAGACATGATAAATCTCAATTTAATGACTTATGCCTTAATTCCTTGGCTTCATAAAACAAAAAATAATTATGAAGACTATATTGGAAAAGGGATAACTTTAGAAAGTGTAAAGTTTGAGACACTATGGCAAAAAAATTAAATTATTTTGTTTTATTTATCAGCATAGTAATTTTTGTTTTTTCTACCTCCTTTGCCGATCCATACAAAAAACTTTCAGAATATAAATTTTTTGATGATTTAAGAAATCAAATTCCTTCCACAAATACAATTCCATATAGGATTGCTAATCCATTATTTTCAGATTACTCATATAAATTTAGGTTCGTTCATTTTCCAGATAATAAATTTGCAAAGTATAATTTTGATGCCGTTTTTGATTTCCCAGTTGGAGCAACAATTATAAAAACTTTTGCATATCCAATTGATGAAAGAAATTTAAAAAAAGGATTTAAGTTATTAGAAACAAGACTTTTAATTAAAAAAGAAAATGGATGGGTACCTCTAAGTTATATTTGGGATAAAAAAAATGAAGACGCTAAAATTAAATATACTGGACAAATCTTTAATTTGTCATGGATTAATAAAATTGGAGTAGAAAGAACCTTAAGGTATAGAGCCCCAAATATTAATCAGTGTAAAACTTGTCATGAAGTTAACAATAAAATCAACCCAATAGGGCCAAAAGGAAGAAATATGAATGTCTTTTTTGATTACTCAGATGGTAAATTTAATCAAATTAAATACTGGAAAAATAAAGGATTACTTAAAAATATTCCAAATAATTTAAATTCTCATACAGCTATTTGGGACAATGAAAATTATCATATTAATGATAGAGCTAGATCATACTTAGATGCTAACTGTGCTCATTGCCATCGGAGAGGTGGTTCAGCTAGTAATTCTGGTTTTTATCTAGACTTAAAGGAAAAAGACCCAATTACTTTAGGTATATTGAAAAGACCTGTTGCAGCAGGAAGAGGTAGTGGAGGTCTAAAATACATTATACATCCAGGAAAAGCTAAAGAGTCTATTCTTATTTATAGAATGGATTCAATTGATCCAGGCGTCATGATGCCAGAATTAAGTAGAAGCCTTAAGCATGATGAAGCAATTCCAGTGATAACAGACTGGATCAATAAACTAAAATAATATAATTGTTACCCGTTTGTTTCACCGTGAGATGAAATATCAAGGCCTTCTGTCTCTGAGGTTTCATCAACTCTTAGCCCTATAGTAAGCTTTACTACATAAGTTATAATTATTGTACCAATAACTGAAAGAGCTAGAACAGCTAATATTCCTTTTAATTGAACAGATAATTGCGAAATAGCATTCATACCATCAGCATAGCCAGCGCCGCCAAAATTTGTGCTAACTAAAAAGGAAACTAATATTATTCCTAAAATACCGCCAATTCCGTGAACTGCAAAAACATCCAGGGAATCATCAATTTTTAAATTATTTTTAACTATATTTACGAAGAAGTAACAGATAATACCGGCAGAAGCTCCAATTATTAAAGCACCCAAAGGACCTACAGAACCTGATGCAGGAGTTATAGAAGCTAAACCCGCAATAGTTCCAGTTACTAAACCAACTAAAGTAGGTTTACCAAATTTTACCCAATCTATAAGCATCCATACTAATGAAGCCGTTGCTGCAGAAATATGTGTTACTACCATTGCCATTCCAGCATTACCATCAGCTGCTAAAGCACTTCCGGCATTAAAGCCAAACCAACCAACCCATAGCATTGAAGCTCCAATCATAACCATTGCAGGATTATGAGGTGGATCAACTTGAAGAGGAAAATTAGATCTTGGTCCTAACATAGCCGCAAGAACAAGAGCTGATGACCCTGCAGTTAAATGTACAACCAGTCCTCCAGCAAAATCTAAAAGACCAGCCTCATACAGCCATCCATTTCCTGCCCATATCCAATGAGTTACCGGTGCATAAACTATTAATAGCCAAAGAGCGCTAAATAGAAGAACTGCACCAAATTTTATTCTTTCAACATATGCTCCAACTATTAAGGCTGGTGTAATGACTGCGAAAGTCATTTGAAAAGCAAAAAATACCGTCTCAGGAATATCTCCTGAAAGTGTTTCTCTTCCGACTCCCGACAAAAATGCCTTAGATGCATCTCCGATCCACTGATTACCATCGCCAAAAGCTAAACTATATCCTAAAGCAAGCCAAAGAACTGACATTAAACAAGCAATTGCTATGCATTGCATTAAGACAGATATTACATTTTTTGATCGAACTAATCCTCCATAAAATAGAGCCAAACCTGGCAAAGTCATAAAAAGAACCAATGCAGTCGATGTTAATATCCAAGCGGTATTTCCAGTATCCATAATTTCCCCTCCGGCAATAAAGTTTTAAATTTTTAATCTAATAATTTAATCATAAATAGGTAAATTAATGTATATATAATATTAAATTCAGTTAACACATATTACACACCGTAAATTAATAACTTACACACTTATATAATTTTGGTTATTTTCTTGATGAAGGATAAACGCCTAATATTTTAATTTCCTCTGAATAATATTTTAACTCATCAATTGCATTCTTGATTGGCTCAGAACTTGAGTGACCTTCTAAGTCAGTATAAAACTGGGTTGATTGGAAATTTCCATCCAACTGATAACTCTCAAGCTTAAGCATATTAACACCATTCGTCGCAAAGCCACCTAAAGCTTTATAAAGGGCGGAAGGAACATTTTTAATTTTAAAAACTAAAGTAGTAATATAATTTCCTTCAATATCGCCTGGAATGTTCACATCTTGACTTAATATTAAGAAACGAGTTGTATTATGACCGGCATCTTCCATCTCTTTATTTAATACCTTAAGATTATAAATCTCGGCAGCCAAAGGAGATGCTATTGCTGCAATAGATTTGTCTTCCATTTCATAAACTTCCCTGGCAGATCCTGCTGTATCTGCACTTACAACTGGCTCTAAACCGAGTTTAGAAATTGATTCCCTACATTGACTTAATGCCATTTCATGACTTCTTACATATTTAATATCTTCAATGGAAGAGTCTTTAAGGGCCATAAGACAATGCTGAATTTTTAAAAAACTCTCACCAATAATATTGACATCAGAAGTGGGCATCAACCTATGAATATCAGAAACTCTTCCAGCAATAGAATTTTCAATCGGTATCATTGCTAAATCAACATCACCTTTTATCAAAGAATAAAAAACCTGATCAAATGTTTTTAATGCAACTGCCTCAGCCTTATCATTATAGAGTCTGCACGCAATATGTGAATTAGCGCCAGGCTCTCCTTGGTATGCTATTTTATTTTTCAATTTTACCTTCCATTATTTCTCTTACCTTAATCAAATCTGATTCAGCATCTACACCAATTGGTAAATTATTTGTCAAACCTAGAGAAATACTCATCCCATTCTCAATTGCTCGTAGTTGTTCTAATTTCCTTTCAATTTCTAATTTAGTTTGTTTTAACTCGACAAATTTTTCTAATGCTTCTCTTCTATAACCATATATGCCTATATGATGATATAAACAATTCTTTTTCTGACCATCTATATGACGAATAAAATCTTTTACTAAATTACTACTCCCATAGTCCTCTATAAACGCTTTAACAATGTTTGGATTATTAAAATCATCCTGGCTTTCAATCTTTGTACCTAAAGTTGATATATCAGCATCGCCCTCTTCTAATAGGGTGATAATTTTTATTAAAGATTCTTTATCAATATTAGGAAGGTCTCCCTGAAGATTAATTATAAAATCATAATTCTTAGAGGGATCAAAAAGATTCATTGCTTCATATATTCTATCTGAACCAGAAGGATGATTCGGGTCAGTTAAAATAGCCTTTCCTCCAATTTTCTCTATCTCAATTTTAATTTCTTCATTACCTGCTGCTACTAAAACATCTGAAATACCAGATTCAATCGCCCTTCTATAAACATGCACTATCATTGATTCACCGTTTATGTCTGCTAAAGCCTTATTAGGGAGCCGAGTTGATTCTAATCTTGCAGGTATAATTATTAAATTTTTCATATTGCTATTCTTTTGATTTAAATTTATTAAGTAGTTTATAAAATTTATCTAATTTATCTACAATTAATAAAAATTTTGATATAGAAAAAAAATGAATTTAGATACAGGTACAATAATAAAAGGTCTTTTTGCTTCAGTTTTAACCCTTTTAATAGTTTTTGGAATAATAAGGACAGCCAACAAATTATTTTATGTTGAATCAATTAATCCTCCATCATCTGAAGAATTATTAACAAATATAGAATATATTGATGAAAGTCATTTTTTAACCACATCAAAACCAAATAGTGAAAAGAATTATAGTCATACGATTCTTGGTAGGGAAAATCTAAAAGAAAAAATAAAAAAACAAAAAAGATTTGTTAAACATTTTAAATCTATTGTTTCTGTTAAAGAGCTAGATAAGGAAATTAATATAATTCAAAATAACTTGAATGCATTAAGTGCTGGTAAATATCATACAATTCTTAACAAGGATGAAATTGAAAATAAAATTCCTACAATTAAAAGAAAGCTTAATTTATTAAAAAAAGTAAGATCTTCATATGGGGAGTCATCAATTCCTGAAATTGCTGGAACAAATACTGATAGTTCAACAAAAGTTGTTGTTGTTGAAAAACCAAAATTATCATTTGAAGAATTATTAGCTATTGCATCAATTGAATCAGGAAAGAAGGTCTCTTCCAAATGTATTGCTTGTCATGGATTTAATTCAGGTGGTGGTAATAGAATTGGACCAAATCTGTGGAATATCTTAGGAACAAATAAAGCAAACGCATCAGGATTTAATTATTCAGATTCCCTTAAAAATATAGGGGGAGAATGGTCTATCGAAGAAATGAATTTATGGTTAAAAAGTCCGAAAAAATATGCTCCTGGAAATACAATGTCTTTTGTGGGGCTTAGAAAAGACAAAGATAGAGCAAATTTGATTGCTTACTTAAATTCCTTGTCAGATAAACCAATACCATTACAATAATATTAAATAATTGAAATTATCTTAAATTTACTTATTTTAGTATTGTACATTTGGAAATTAACGAAAATATGACAACTAAAAAAATTAAATCACTTTCTGAAGATTATTTTGGTAATGATGCTGTTAAAGCCTCTGAACCAAAATTAGGTAACAAACCAATACTTGGTGACAGATATACCTCAAAAGAATTCATGGATCTTGAATGGGATAGGATGTTTACTAAGGTTTGGCAAGTTGCTGGGTTGGAGCAACAATTATCAGAACCTGGGGATTTTTTTACATTTAATTTTGGCCCAGAATCTATACTTTGTGCAAAGGGAGAAGATAAAAAAATAAGATGTTTTTATAATGTGTGCCAACATCGTGGAAATCAGTTAGTACAAATAGATGAAGGTAACTTAGAAAGTTTTTCTTGCGCATACCATGCTTGGAAATTTGGATTAGATGGTACCCTTCAATGGGTTCCTGATGAAGAAGATTTCATTCATGGATCTCCTTGTGGAAGAAGAAATCTTATCGAAATCAAAACTGAAATTTGGGCTGGTTTTATTTTTTTTAACTTAGACCCTCAATGCAAGTCCTTAAAAGAGTATCTAAACCCTGTTATGGATCAACTTAAGAATTATCCTATATCAGAAATGATAAGAACACATTGGGTAACAGTGGAAGGTGAATGGAATTGGAAATGTGTCCAAGATAATTTTAATGAATCTTATCATACTCCTTATGTTCACCCTGGTTTAAAATACTTCTCTGACGAAAAATATTATTCATGCCAATTCGATATGTATGAAAGCATGCATGCTAGAATGCTTATGCCAGGATTTATTCCTAGTAAAAGTGTTTATGACGACGAAAAAAAAGTACTAGAAGCTATATCTCCAGCAATTGAGTATTGGGATATGGATGCAAATGACTATAAAGGTAGGCTTCTTGAAATAAGAGACGATTTACAAAAGCAAAAAAGGAAACTTGGTAAAGAAAAAGGTTATGACTTCAGTAAGTTTACAGATACCCAATTAACAGATCATCATCATTATACAATTTTTCCAAATATGTCATTTAGTGTAAAGCCAGATGGAATGCAATGGTTAAGAGGTACACCTCACCCCACTGATCCAACAAAATGTTATTTTGATTATTGGTATCTAACTTTATTCCCAAAAGGAGTTGATGAATATTATTCTCCAATGCTCAAACAAAAAACAAACATTAATACAAAGATTCCTCACACCCAAGGTCATTATACAGAAGTAGATGTTGGAGATGGAATTTCTGAAGATGTAGCAATATGGACTAGCCAACAAAAAGGATTGAGTTCGAGAGGGTATATTGGTGATTATATGCCAGCCCAAGAAAATAGAATAAGATTTTTCCATGAAAATATAGATAAATATCTATTTGGTAACACCAATTAAGAGATAATAAGGAGAAGCTTATGAATATCAAGTTAGAAATAGCTGCAGATAAAATTGAAATAGCCGATATTGTATACAAATATTGCCGTGCAATAGACAGAATGGATCGAGAACTTTTAGAATCTGTATTCCATGAGGACTCAATTCATCACCATGGTGAATATGAGGGCCCATCGTCAGATTTCTGTAACTTTGCCTTCGACATATTAGCTGAGATGGAATTTACCCAACATCTTGTAGGAAATCTTCTTATTGAAGTGGATGGGGATACCGCATGGTCTGAAGCGTATTGGACCGCATATCATAGAATAGCGAAAGGTAAAGAATCTGACATGGGTTTTTTAGCTGAACATGACTCAAATATTGATGAGGATGTTTTTGTTAGCGGAAGATATATTGACCGCTTTGAAAGAAGAAACGGTGAATGGAAAATCGCGAAACGCCAGGGTGTTCATGATTGGGTCAGGTTCGAACCTGCTAATGAAAAAGGTCAACTAGAAGCAGCTGGACCTACTGCCAGTAGAAGCCGCCAAGATCCTGCATACCAAAGATAGAAAAATTAATTAACGTTTATCAAATGTTATAAAAAATTCCTTCATAGGCATGAAAAACATACTGAAGTTATGAACAGGTTCTTGAAGAGGCTTAGCAAGCTTTATGTTTTTCATTCTTTTTACAAGAAATTTGAAAGAACGAATCATTTCTTGTCTACCTAACAAAGCGCCTGGGCAATGATGTGAACCTGATCCAAAAGCTACATGAGCACCAACACCTTCTCTGTTTAATTGAAACTGATGTGGGCATGAAAATTTACTTTCATCTCTATTTGCCGGTCCATATCCCATCATAACCATTGAGTCTTTTGGTATAGTCGTTCCTGATACTTCGACATCTTTTTGTGTTCTTCTTAAAAGGAATTGAACTGGGCTTTCCCACCTCAGAACCTCCTCAACAAAAGGTTTAAGAAGTAAGTCATCCTCATAAAGTTTATCTGCAATATCTGGAAATCTTATAAGCGCCCACATTCCGTGATTAATAGCACTTTGAGTTGTTTCATATCCTCCAGTAATTAACTGGTGCATTAAATTTTGTAGTTCATGCATGGATAAAGGTTCTTCATCATCACCATGAGCATGAACCATTGCCGACATCAAATCTTCTTTTGGATTTTCTTTTCTATCTTCAAAAACATCAGCTAAGAAAAGCTGGGCCTCAAGTTCAATCTTCGCATTCGCAGTTACCTCTTCTTTCGTCGCCATAGGCGCCCTACTTGCTCCTAACATTGAATCAGCCCATTTCTTAAAAGTAGCAACATTATCTCTCGATAAACCTAGTTGTTCAGCAATTATGATTCCCGGCATACGCATAGCAAATTCATCATTGAAGTCACAACTTCCACTTTCAATAAAATTGTCAATAAGCTCATTAACAACTTCATCAAGATGAGGTAATAATTCATCTACTCTTTTCTTAGTAAATACCCTATCAACGAGCTTTCTATATCTTCTATGAAGTGGAGGATCAGTTCTTTGAAGAGTCTGAACATGCTCCCAACCTCCGCCATCAACAAGAATATTTTGATGTAATGATGAAAATTCGCCCCTGGTTGCCACACTTACATCATTTGAGAATGTTTCAAAATCTTTGAGAGCCATCCTAATATCATCATATTTTGTAAGCATATAAATCCCAACCTCAGGAATTTGATATACCGGCTGTTCTTTATGAAGCATATCGTAAAATTCATAAGGATCGCTATTAATAAGCGGATCTAAAAAATTATATTTTTCAACTTTACTTTCTGACATTACATAATTTTAAAAAAATTTATTAGATATTATCCCAATCATGGTTTTTAATCCAGTCCTCAAAATAAGTTGGTGTTACAGAAAATCTTTTATATAAATCATCCATTTTTATAGCTAGAGGAGAGGGGTCTTGTTCGTTATACCAGCTATAGAATGCAGCCATACCGTCATAAATTGATGGTTTTTCATATTCTTCAGAACCTGTTACTAGTTTACTCATTTGTCTAGCAAAAGTATTTGGCTCAAGACTCTTAAAGGTAATTTCTCTTCCAAGAGCATTAGTAAATTTTTCAGCAACTTCAGAGCCTAATAATATTTCTGGACCGCCTATAGTAATTCTTTCTGCCTTAACATCACTTGCTGATAATGCTGCAACCATAAAAGAAGCAACATCCTCTAAACAAATCCATGACATCTTTAACTCCTCACTACAAGGATACGCAAATATATTATTATTAACTATAGAAGGCTTTGCCCAAAATCTAGACAAATTATCCATAAAAGTTACAGAACGGATTATTGCAAACTCCATACCGCTATTTTCCATTGCGTTTTCAATTTCTTTTCTTCCATCATGTGCCTCTAGACCATTATCTTCAGGAGCAACATAGCAACTTGTATTAAATACAATTTTTCTTACACCCATTTCTTTACCAGCAAGAGTAATATTATCGCCCCATTGTTTAGCTATAGCTTTATCAAAAACAAAAGGAAGGTTCATAGCAATTAAGTCAACGCCCGTAGAGGCTTCCTTTAAAGAATCAACATCAAATAAATCTGCTTTTACACTTTCAACATCTCCATTAATCTCACTCTTATAATTTTCTGGATATCTTGAAGCTGCTCTAATCTTGTAACCATTCTTTATTAATGCATTCACTAATGGAACACCTTGATCACCACTAGCACCATAAACTAGAACTTTTTCCATAATTTACTCCTTGTTTGAAAAATTATTACCCGCAGCATGACAACCTGCTAGATAACCGTAAGTAAGTGCAGGCCCTAAAGTTCCACCAGCTCCAGCATAAACAGAACCTGTACTTCCTGCCATGGCATTACCAACAGTATATAGCCCTTCTATAATATCTCCCGAAGCTGAAAAAACACGACCATATTCATCAGTCTTAGCTCCACCATTTGTTCCTAATGCGCCAATATCAATTTTTACAGCATAAAATGGAGCTTTATCTAACTTTCCTAAAGTTGAATAAACACCTGATTGAGAACGATCACCATAAAAGGAGTCGTATTTACTCTTTCCTCTAGAAAAATCAATATCCTCTCCATTATCAACATAAGTATTAAAAATATTGATAGTTTGATTTAAATTTTCAGTATGAATTTCAAGTTTCTCTGCTAGTTCATCCAGACTATCAGATTTATTAAACCAATCAGGGTCTTCCATTCCAGGCATAACATTTGAAAAAGGATATTTTTCTCTGAAGTTTGAATCAAATATTATCCAGGCTGGAAGATTAGGATATCCATATTCGTTTGGATCAAAAAAATGAAAAGCACCCGCCATTGCAGAATAGTTAGTGGCCTCATTACAAAATCTTTTTCCTGATTTATTAATCATTAAAGTATGAGGTAAGGTTCTTTCAATTAATACAGGGGCAGATTTTTGCTTACCATCTAACCATTCATCGTTTGGAATAGATATTACTGGAGACCACCATGCACTTGTCATGTTTCCTAATGATGCACCAACTTCTTGAGTTAGTTTTAAACCATCCCCATCATTACCTGGCGGCGAAGCGGGAGCATTTAATGGTCCCCGAAGAAAATTATTAACTAATTCGGTATTCCATTCAAATCCTCCAGTTGCAATTATTACTCCTCGTCTAGCAAAAATTTTAATAAGTTCTTCGTCTTTATTAATTTCAATACCAATAATTCTATTTCCCTCTTTTAATAATCTTTTTGTATTAATTTCTAAATGAGGTTCAATACCTTTATCAAGGCACCCCTTAAGAAGAGCCCCTACCAATGCTTGTCCCATTCCTCTGGAATCTTTGGAAATTCTTTCTTTCATTACTGATTCATCTACAAATCCAGTTCCTCCGCCAAGAGGAGTTTCACCAAGCATCATTGGAATAGGCATACCATTACTACGAACTTTTTTACTCCAATCACCAAGTTTAACAAAATCAAAAAGATTATTATCTAAAGCTCTTCCACCTCCCTCAATAGCACCAGGTCTATCTAGGTAATAATCAGGATAACCATCTAAGATATAAAATTTTGCTTCAGTTTTTTCTTCAATAAAGTCTATAACGGAAGCACAATTATCAACGAATGATTCTAAAAGATTTTGATCAATGTCGTTATTTGATAATGACATAAAGTAATCAATTGCCTTTTGACGATCATCTTCTATGCCTTTTTCTTTCATATGACTATTATTCGGAGCCCAAATGATTCCACCAGAAACTCCAGCAGTACCTCCTACGACATCTTGTTTTTCAAAGAGACCTACTGAGGATCCATTTTCGTGCACTGCTAGAGCAGCCGTCATACCACTTGCCCCTGCTCCAAGAATTATTACATCATATTCTAATTGCATTTATTTCCTTAAATTTACTCAACTTTAATGAAAGAATTCCATTTTATCTATATAAAAAAGGCCACTTAAAAGTGGCCTTTAATAAAAAATTACGAGGAGGTAATTTTTTTTAGAAATATTTAGAATTTATAACCAATTTTAACACCATATTCTCTAGGTGGGCCAGTAAATGCTACCCCGAAAGAAGATGTAAAAGGAACTCTAACTTTATAATATTCTTCTTCAGTTAAGTTTTTACCAAATATCTTTAAGTACCAATTATCGTTTGCAGATGTATATTGTATATGTGCATCTACTAAATCTTGTTCACGATATTTAGCAAGAGCAGTGTTCATGGCATTACCTTCATATTCATCTTTATGAAAAATTGATGCACGGTATCTCATAGTTCCTGATGCGAGAGGATGTTCATAGTTAAGAGCGAAGTAATATGTCATTTCGGGTATTCCAGCAAAATCTTTATCTGAATCTGAAACACCATCACCATTAAAATCTACAAATGATTTGTGTGAGGCATCAACAGTGCCAAGTGAAAACTCTCCTTGAAGAAGATCTCCTTCAGTAAAGAGGCTCTCACCAATAATAGCATTAATTTCAATTTCTATACCCTCTACTTCAGAATCAGCAACATTATTAATTCTTTGATAAATTTCAACACCTGATGTACCTGCTGTTGAAGTCTCATTTTGGAATAATTTTTGAATATCCATAAGATCATTCTTATAAAGCGCTAGATTTATCCGCACTCTATTGTCAAATAAGTCTGCCTTAACGCCAATTTCAAGTGCCTCAACTTCTTCAGGTTCAAAATAACCAGGTTTTTCTGCAAAAGTTAGATCTGCTACGGGTGCCCTAAAGGTATATCCACCTCCTTTAAAACCTGAAGTATGACTTATATAAAACAAGACATCATCATTATAAAGATATTCTAAAGCAATTTTATGGGAAAAATCATCCCATTCTGCTTTATCAGTTATATCAAATCCTGCACAATTATAACCTCCCCACCCAGCAATATCTATTTTGCCATCAGAAATATTTGGTAACGAAGTACACTTTCCAGAATTCAATAATGCCATTTTCACTCTCTTTTCTTCTTCGGCATATCTTCCACCAACTGTAAGTGATAAGCGATCATTAAAATCGTAAGTACCCTGGAAATAAACTGCTGTTTGCTCGGATATTTGATTACCTATATTTGGTGAATCATTTAGACAAAAAGCATTTACCGAACAATACTTTCCTTGGCTTCTTTGCTCAACATATGTGAATTCTTGCTCAAATAAATAAATTCCAGTAGTAAAATTAAAAGGACCATCAAAATTAGATGCATAAATAATTTCTTGAGAATTCTGATGTTGCTTAATTGATGTTGCAGTTGAAACAATATTTGCAGGAATTCCATCAAAGTCTGTTCCTGATTGGTCATTTTGCCTTATATGAGCAAAAATACCTGTTAGCGTACCTTGATCAAGGTCAAGATTCATTTCCAAAAGATAACGTTGTCTGTCATGGTCAATAGAAGAATTCCATTGAGATTCATCGGGATAAGTTTCATAGAATCCTCGAGGACCAGCGAGACCTGATGATCCATCTGCATTTGAAGTTAAATGCATAGAAACACCTCCCCATCCCTCGGCCTCATGAAGTTCTGCCATTAAAAGAATTTCTAAAGCATCATTAGGAGTGTATCTTATGCTAGGTCTTATTATGGTTGTTTCACGATTCCCTGGTTCTGCCCCAGTACCACTCAGATCTTTAACATAACCATCTGTTTCCTTCCTTAAAATTGCTAGTCTAGCATCTAAATTCTCAACAATTGTTCCATTTATAACGATACCAATATCTTGTCTTCCATCACTTCCGCCAGTTGCTTCAATTTTTGCAGAAAAACCTTCCTCAGGACGTTTTGAACGAGCAACAATTGCCCCGCCGGTAAAATTTCGTCCTAATACAGTACCTTGGGGTCCTCGAAGAATTTCTACACTTTCCCAATCCCATGTCTCCATCATTGACATGCCCAATTGACCTATATAAACGCCATCAATAATACTACCTACTGCAGGATCAAAACTAGGAACACTTCCAGATGTTCCAGAGCCTCTTATAAAAAAAGCTGTATAGCCTGGGAAAGTACTTGTGTTTTTCAATTGTGCCCCAGGGACCAGTCTTCCAAACTCTTCAATATCGATAGCATCTACAGCATCAAGTCTAACATCTGTCAAAACTGTTGCTGCTATAGATAGATTTTGTACATTTTCCCCAACAGCAGTCTTTTGAGATGTAACTACAATCTCTTCCAGTCCAGAAGTTAAATTTTCTCCTTCTTGAGCAAATGCTTTAAAACTTGTTATTGTTAAAATCACAGTTATGCAAAATATTATAAATTTAGTTAATTTCATTAATCCACCTCATTAATTATTATTTATATTAAATAATATGATACGAATAATTAAGAGTTGATAAAGTGAAATAGCTTAAAGAAATCAAAATGATATTGATTCTTGCGTATCATTTTTTTCTAATCAATGTGATAATGATTGCTATAAAATGTTCAATTTTTTAAGAATACCATAATTATAAATATAATATTTAAAGGATAGAAAATGGATTTAGGCATTAAAGGTAAAACAGCAATTATAAATGGAGGAAGCGCAGGTATGGGTAAGGGAAGTGCTTTAGCCCTTGCAAAAGAAGGTGTTAATTTGTTTATTTCCGCAAGAGGAGAGGAAAGGCTTCTTAAGACATGTGAAGAAATCCAAAAAGAAACAAGTGTTAATATAAATCCTATAGTAGCTGATCATAGTTCAGATGAAGGAAGAGAAAAAATATTATCTGCCTGTCCTGATCCTGATATCTTAGTAGGGACATGCACACCACCTCCTTTTACCTATAGTTATGAAAAAGTAAGTACTGATGAATGGAAACAAACTTTAGATGTATCTCTTCTTAGCCCAGTGGAATTTATGAGAACAATAGTTCCTGGTATGGTTAAAAGAAAATGGGGTCGTATAGTAAATATTGGAACTGGCGCAGCAAAAACTCCAACAGAAGTAAGAATATTATCTGGACCGCCGAGAGCCGCTCTTGTAAATTATTCTGTTGCTGTCTCAAAAAAGGTAGCAAAACATAATGTTATAATAAATAATATTTTACCAGGAATGCATCATACAGCGAGCATAAAAGATAGATATAACAAGTTAGCTGAAGAAAATGGCACTTCCTATGATGAAGAAATTGAAAAATTTATCGATAATTGGAAGATTCCAGCTAAAAAATTTGGATCATCGAATGATTTAGGTGCTTTTGTTGCAATGTTTTGTAGTGAACAAGCGTCATATGTAATTGGACAAAGTCTTGTAATTGATGGCGGTATAGGTAATACGACTTTTTAGGGAGCTTTAAAATGACTGAAAAAACATTACTTCTAGATATTAAAGATAAAATTGCAACTATAACTATGAATAAGCCAGAAAGGAAAAATGCGCTTGATACCGAAATGATAAACCTTTGGGTAGATGCACTAGATGAATGTAGAGAAAATTCTAAAGTTTCTGCAATTATATTAACAGG
>CAZLAN010000003.1:0-2123 GCA_964557485.1 uncultured Rhodobiaceae bacterium
TGTGAGGCCGGTTTTCAAGAAAGTTGATACCTGTGCAGCAGAATTTGAAACAAATACTGATTATATGTATTCAACTTATGTAGGTGACATTTTTTCAGAACAAAGATACTGCGAGTCCTCTCCAACAGATAATAATAAAGTAATCATTTTAGGCGGAGGACCAAATAGAATTGGTCAAGGAATAGAATTTGATTACTGCTGTTGTCATGCTTCTTTTGCTCTTTCAGAACTTAATCTTGAAAGTATTATGATAAATTGTAATCCAGAAACTGTATCAACTGATTATGATACATCTGATAGATTATATTTTGAACCCTTAACACTTGAAGATGTATCTGAAATCATTCATGTAGAATCTAAAAAAGGAAACCTTTTAGGTGCAATAGTTCAATTTGGCGGGCAGACGCCTTTGAAGTTGTCAAAGGATTTTGAGAATCGAAATATATCATTAAATATCCTTGGAACTAGTCAGGATGCTATAGATTTGGCTGAGGATAGAGATAGATTTAAAAAATTAATGGAGAATCTAGATATAAGGCAACCTAATAATGGTATAGCTCAATCTGAACAAGAAGCTGTATCTATTGCTAACTCAATTGATTATCCAGTTGTAATTAGACCTTCTTATGTTTTAGGAGGGAGAGCTATGGAAATAGTTCACTCAGAAGATCAATTAAAAAAATATATAAACGAAGCTGTAATAGTTTCTGGTTCAAGTCCAGTTTTAATTGATTCTTACTTGAGAGATGCCATAGAAGTCGACATAGATGCTATTTCAGATGGAGATAAGATTTATATTGCAGGTATACTTGAACATATTGAAGAGGCGGGAGTTCATTCAGGTGACTCGGCCTGTTCAATGCCTCCTTTTTCTTTAAAAGAAGATATATTAGGAAAGTTAACAGATTATGTAATTAAGATTGCTAAATCTTTAAATATAAAAGGGTTAATGAATGTTCAATTTGCTATTAAGGATAATGAGATATTCATTCTAGAAGTAAATCCGCGAGCAAGTAGAACTGTTCCATTCGTAGCTAAAGTTTCTGGAAACCCAATAGCAAAAATAGCAACTAAAGTCATGGTTGGAGAAAAATTAATTAATTTAGATTTTAAGGAGAAAAAATTAAATCATATAGCAATTAAAGAAGCAGTTTTTCCATTTAAAAGATTTCCTGGGGTAGATACAATTTTAGGACCTGAAATGAGGTCTACGGGAGAAGTAATGGGTATAGATAAAGATTTTGGTATTGCTTTTGCTAAAAGTCAGATAGCTGGTGGTACAGCTATTCCGGTTAGAGGTGAGGTATTTGTTTCGGTTAAAGATTCAGATAAAGAAAAAATTATAGCGCCAATTAAAGAACTTATCTCAATGGGTTTTAGTGTTGTTGCAACTGGAGGAACATCAGATTTTTTTAATAATAATAAAATTATAACAAAGAAAATTAATAAAGTAATGCAAGGAAGTCCGCATATTGTTGATGAAATTAACGATAATAAGATTTCTTTAGTTTTTAATACTACAGAAACACCTCAAGCTATAAAAGATTCCAAATCTATCCGAAGATCATCGTTAGAAAATAATGTCCCCTACTATACTACAGTTTCTGGTGCAAAAGCTGCTGTTGAAGGTATTAAAGCTTTTAAAAAGGGAATTATTAATGTTAAAACTATTCAATCTTATGAAAGTAAGAATTGAATAAATCTTTGCATTCGAGCATAGTATAATCAGGAGTGATTATAATGGAAAGAGTCCCAATAACTATTAAAGGTAAATTAAAAGTGGAAGAAGAGTTAAAAAGCCTTAAAACGGTTGAAAGACCAAGGATAATTAATGCCATTTCTGAAGCTAGAGCTCATGGAGATTTATCTGAAAATGCCGAGTATCATGCCGCAAAAGAAGAGCAAGGTCATAATGAAACAAAAATAATGGAACTTGAAAATTTACTAAGTAAAGCTGAGGCAATTGATCCATCAAATTTAGAAGGTGATGATGTAAAATTTGGAGCAAAAATTGTTCTAGTTGATGTAGATACAGATGAAGAAGCAAATTATCAAATAGTTGGTGATATAGAATCAGATTTTAAAGAAAAGAAAATTTCTATTTCTTCACCTCTTGCTAAAGC
>CAZLAN010000003.1:2223-32375 GCA_964557485.1 uncultured Rhodobiaceae bacterium
GGTTTAGCATTTTTCTTAATAAAATCAATACTCCCACTTTTATTTATAAAAATAATATCAAGAGGTATATAGGTGTTTTTCATCCAAAATCTAGCTATTTTTTCTTTTCTAAAAATAAACAACATTCCTGATTTTTTGTCTAACCTCTTTCTATGCATTAAGCCCTTTTCTTGATCACTTTGAGAAACTGCTACTTCAACAAAATAATTAATATTTTGACTATCACTATTAATGATTTTGATTTCATCAAAATAAGTTTCTGCAAATAATAATTTGCCAATTAATATAAGGGATATAAAAATAGATCTTAAAAACATATTAATACTATGTTTAATAAAAAAAAGAGAGAAGGCAACTATTATGAAAAAAGGATTATTTGATTTAGCGGGAAAAGTTTCACTTGTAACCGGAGGAAATGGAGGTATTGGTCTAGGCATGGCTAAAGGATTAGCTTCATGTGGTTCGGATATAGCTATATGGGGCAGGAATAGTGAAAAAAATGAAAAAGCTAAAGAAGAATTAAACGAATATGGTACTAAAATTATAAGTTATGAAGTGGATGTAGCTTCAGAAGAAGAAGTCAATAGCAATATGCAGCGAGGTGTTAACGACTTGGGAAGAATTGATACAGTTTTTGCTAATGCTGGAATAAATGTCTTTGGAGGGTCTTTTGAAAATATGGATACAGCTGCGTATAGAAAGGTTTTATCTGTAAATCTTGATGGGGTATTTTTCACATTTCGAGAAGCTACAAAACACATGGTTGATAGAGCGAAGTCAGGCGATGTTGGTGGTTCAGTAGTAGGGGTAGCAAGTCTAGCAGGTATAGAAGGTGCGGCAAGAACTCAGCCTTATTCCGCCTCTAAAGGAGGAATAATTTCTATGATTAAAGGAATTGCAGTAGAACATGCCAGATATGGTATTAGAGCAAATACTATTCTTCCTGGATGGATAGCGACAGATATGACGATAGCAAATCAAGAAAACCAGAAGTTTACAGATAAAGTTATTACTAGAGTGCCCGCTAGAAGGTGGGGAGAGCCAGAAGACTTCTCAGGCATTGCTGTATATTTAGCTTCTGACGCTTCATCATATCATTCTGGAGATATGTTTGTGGTAGATGGCGGATACGCAATATTTTAGAATTTTAACTCTAATTTTTTACCTATTTTATTCAACAGATCATCTTTATTTAAAGAAATTTGAATTTTAGCAATCTTTGACTTAAAGAATAATTGCTCTCGATAGGAATCTTTTTTAGAATTCAATAATCTCATTAAATCTTTTTCTGTTGTTAATATATCAGCTTTTCTTTCCTCTGAAGCAATTAAAATTTGTTTGGACTTTTTTTCGCTAATTTCTTGATGATCCCTAAAAATAAAAGATTTACTTAAGTTTATTTTATTTACCTTAACCGCATTAATAAATTTCGAGGGATCGCCAATACCTGTATATAGTATGAAGTTATTAGATACACTTTCATTAATTATAGTTTTATAATTAGCATTTATATTTTCTTCAAAATAATTAGAAATTACCTCAAAAGAATAATGCAGTGTTTCTGAAAAAATTGATTTAACTATAATATCTACTCTTTCTCGAGCTTTGTTAATAGATTCTCTCAATGGCCCAAAAGGTATTATTAAATTATTTCCTATCCCTTGATTTGAAGATACAACAATAAGATTAAAATCTTTTTTTAAGGATGGATTTTGAAAACCGTCATCCAATATTAATAAATCCAAATCGTATTCTTCAAGATATTTACATCCCTTAACCCTGTTCTTAGAAACAACTGTCAAACCATCTTTTGCATGCATTAAAGCCTCGTCACCTACTTCATTAGATTTATGTTTTTCATAAATAACTTTAATTGGGCCTTTAAAAGAGCCTCCGTATCCTCTTAATAGCACAGCACATTTATAACCTTTATCTTCTATAGTTTTTCTTAAATATCTAACCATAGGGGTTTTACCAGAACCGCCGATAACTAAATTACCCACGCAAATAATTTTAAGTTTTGATTTATAAGGTTTTATAAAAAAAAATTTTAAATTAATAATAGAATCAAGAATTATATTTATAAAATTTAAATATTTGCTTCTCTTTTTCCACCAAAAAGAATTATTTATCATCTGTAAAAGATCCCTCAATTAATTTGAAAATTTTTTCTGAAGCGCCGCCGAGGTTTTTTACACATTTTCTAGCATTAATCCCCATTTCATCAATTTTATTACTAGACGAAATTAATCTTAATAATGTATCTTCCTTATAGATCATAGCAGCTCCAGATTTTATTAAATCATAATAATCATCTTCAAAATTAAAAAAATTTGGCCCAGAAAAAATTGCAACACCAAATTTAGAGGGCTCTATAGGGTTATGACCACCTAATTTTTCAAATCCTCCGCCCAAAATAACATAATCAGCAATACTATATAACTGACCTAGTTCACCAATTTTATCGTAAATAAAAAGTTCAGTATTTTTATTTGGTAGCTCTCCTTTAGAAAGACATTTATTCTCTTCATCAGAAAAACCATATTGCTTGGAAAGTTTATTGATTTCTTTTGATCTTTCAGGATGCCTTGGGGCTATAATCAATAATAAGTTGCGTATACTTTTCTTTAATTTTTTATGGAAAGAAAAGATAATCTCTTCTTCACCGCTATGAGTAGATGACGCAACAACAATATTGCGACCATTAATTGACTGATTAATCTTTTCCAGCTTATCATTATTTACCGGCAACTTTTTTGCATCATGTTTAATATTTCCAAAGAAAAGAGTTTTTTTAGAGCCTAATTCCTCAAGCCACTTAAGTGTCTTATTGTTTTGTGCTATATTATACTCAAAGCAATTTAGCAGATATCTAATTGATTTTTTAAAAATTTTCCAACGATTAATAGTTTTTTCAGTAAATCTTGCATTTGCAAGAATTAAGGGAATTTTCTTTCTTTTGCATTCTATTATAAAATTTGGCCATATCTCAGACTCTATAAATATTCCGAACTTTATATTCCAATTAGATAAAAAACGATTACAAAAAACAGGACTATCATAGGGTAAAAATTGATGAACAATTTTTTTAGAAAACATATTTAAGAATACATTTGCTGAGGTAAGAGTTGTCGTTGTAATTAATAGTCTATAATTATTTTCTAATAAAAGATTAGATAACGGCAATATTGATAAAAGTTCTCCAACACTAGCTGCATGAAGCCAAATAAATTCTTCATTATTATTTTTTACATTAGTTTTTCCTGTCCTCTCAAACTTTCTAAGCCAATCTTCTTTCCCTTTGTAAGACCTATATAAAATTATCGTCCAAAGGAAAGGAGTGAAAAGATATGAAAAAAATCTATATATTTTAATTGGCAAGGGCATTCAATTTTGCTCTAAAAATTCTTTAGCTTTTTTTGAGGCTTTATTCAATGAATCCTGTAAAAGATCACTATATCCATCAATATCATTATCGGAAGAATCTTTTTTTACAAAAATTGGGTCTCCCCAAACAACAACACCCTTTCCAAAAGGAAAATTGATTGTAAATTTATCCCAATTATTGAACTGATATCGTCTAGAGGTAGATGCAGCCACTGGAATGATAGGGCTACCTGAAATTTTTGAAAGAAATATAGATCCATTACCCGCTATTTTACCGGGACCAGGAGGTTGGTCGGCAGTAAAAGCTACAGAATCACCATTCTTCAAAATTTTTATCATAGATCTTAAAGCTGCCGTACCGCCTTTTTCTTTTAAACCTAACTTATCAGGGTTTCCAGCTCCTCTAACAAGATTTAATCCCAAATTAGATAAAGTATTAGCTATTATCTCCCCATCGCCATGGAGAGAAACTAATGCATATAATTTCTGTTCTTGATAATTCCATGAATTAGGTAACATAAGGCTTTGTCCATGCCAATGAATCCAGATGAAAGGTCTTTTTTCATCCCAAAATTTTTTGACTTTATTAGTATTTAGATGAGTCCATGAATTTGTTGCGTGAACAAATTTTATATAATTTGAAAGAAAATAAGGTAGCACTTTGTAAAGAATATGCTTATTCAATCTCATTCTCCAGAAATTGAGTTTTAAAAAGAATTTGATACAAGCCATTCTTCTCAATCAGTTCAGAGTGATTTCCACTTTCAACAATTTTACCTCTCTCAAAAACATAAATCATGTCAGCATTTTTAATTGTTGAAAGCCTATGAGCAATAATTAAGGCACTTTTCTCTTTAAGAAGGGCTTCTATAGCTAATTGAACCTTTGATTCTGCTTCACTATCTAATGAAGAAGTTGCTTCATCAAGAAGTAAAATAGGAGAATTTTTAACCATAGCCCTAGCAATTGCAATTCTTTGTTTTTGTCCTCCAGAAAGCTTTACTCCTGATTCACCTGCTATAGTTTCATAACCTTCTGGAAGATCCTTAACAAAATCGTCTACTAATGCTTCTTTACAAGCAGACCTAAATGAATATTCCGAAATATCATTTGAATCAAAAATAATATTCTCTCTTATTGATACATCAAATATTAAAGAATCCTGAGAAACTAATGAGGAAGTATCTCTTACAGTTTTTAAGGATAAATCTTTCAAGTCAACACTATCTATTTTTATTTTCCCATTTGTTGGGTCATAGAATCTTGGAACAAGGTTAAGAAGAGTTGTCTTTCCTGCGCCAGAAGGCCCTACAAGAGCAACTGTTTCACCAGGATGAACCGTCAAAGAAATATTATCAATAGCCATTTCTTCAGGATTATTTAAATAAGAAAAAGAAACATTAGAAAATTCTATTAAACCTGATGGGTTTTCTAATTTTTTTATAACCTCATTTTCTTTAATTTTTGGTTTATTATCAATTATTGGAAAAAGTCTTTGAGAAGCCGCAACCCCCTCTTGGAGCATAGCTTGAAGATTAGCAACAGCCTTAAGTGGGTCATATAATAATCCTGCTGCAGTTGTAAAAGCCATGAAGCTACCAATAGTCATTTGATTAGATATAGATTTTCCACCAGCATAATAAATAATACCAGCTATAGCAAAACCAGTTACAATCTCCATAATAGGAGCTGAAGCTGATCTAGCTCTGACACCTCGCATAGATAAAGATACAACCTTCTCAATGATATTTTTTGCTTTTTTATTATAAAAATCTTCTTTCCTATATGCTTTAATAATTCTGATACCTTTTAAAGTTTCAGAAACTAAAGATGACAATGTTCCTATCTCTTCTAGGCTTTCTCTTATTGCTCTTCTAAGTTTTTTACCAAGATATCTTAAACCTATTGCCGCAGGCGGTAAAACGATAAGAAAAATTAACGCAAGCTTATAGTCAACCCAAATCAAATAACTAATTAAACCTAAAACCATCAATATATTTCTTGATAAGTTCACCACTACTGATGACATTGTTTCTCTTAGTTTAGTAGAATCAGCCGTAAAATTAGAAATAAATCTGGCAGAATGTATTGAGTTAATATAAGAAATATCAGCCTTTAATAGTGACTGATATAAGTTATTTTGAAGAGATCCAACAATCTTTTGTCCAATTAAATTAATTGAAACATTAGCGCCAAATGTACCAATTGCCCTTATCAACATTATAATTACTGCAATTAATGGTAGGACAATCAGCATATTTTCATCCTTATTAACAAAAATATCGTCTATAACCCTTCTTATTAATTCAGGAAGCGCTGGTGTGCTTAAGGCTACTACTGCATTACAAACTAAAGCAATTACTAGATAATTAGATAACCCAAAGGCATAATTCTTCCAAATCCTTTTAATAGTCTCTAATGAGCTTATTTCTTTTATTTTCTTATTCATTAAAATATATTTACTTCTACCAACAAGAACTCAAATTGAGTTATATTAACATAAAGATAGAATGTTCATTGCAAAAATTAAATATTCGTCATAATTTGTGCACTCTTGTTATTTGGTGATTAAATGTCAATAAAACTATCTAGTAATATAGAAAATATACCTCCGTCTGCAACCATGTTAATGACCCAATTAGCAAGGGATCTTAAGGCTGAAGGTAAAAATATCATTAGTTTAAGTGCCGGAGAGCCTGATTTTGATACCCCAGATAATATAAAAAAATCAGCAATTGATGCCATTAACAGAGGTGAAACAAAATATACAGCTGTTGATGGAATAAATGAACTTAAAGATGCAATAATTAATAAATTTAAAAAAGATAATAATCTCTCTTACAAAAAAGAAAATATTTCAGTAGCACCTGGGGGGAAGTCAATAATATTTAACGCTATAATTTCAACAATAAATGATGGTGATGAAGTAATAATTCCTGCGCCTTATTGGGTAAGTTATCCTGACATCGTAAAATTGGCTGGAGGAACTCCTAAAATTATAAAAACCACTAGTTCGAATAATTTCAAAATATCTACAGAGGATTTAAAGAATAAAATTACAAATAAAACTAAGTGGTTATTTCTTAATTCTCCTTCTAACCCAACTGGACAAGTCTACACTAAGGATGAATTACTAAATATAGCTAATATTTTAAAAGAAAATCCTCATGTCTACATACTTTCAGATGATATTTACGAACATATTACTTATAAAAATTCGCCAGAATTCTTTACTATTGCAGAACTAGATGAAGAAATATTTTCTAGAACTTTAACTATGAATGGTCTCTCAAAATCTCATTCTATGACCGGCTGGAGAATTGGTTATTGTGGTGCGCCAAAAGAAATAGTTGATGCGATGAGAAAATTAATGGGGCAATCAACTTCAAATCCTTCATCTATTAGTCAATGGGCCGCAGTTGAAGCTTTGCGAGGATCAAAAAGTTTCTTAAAAGAATGGGTTTCATCATTTGAAGAAAGAAGAGATTATGTAGTTAACACTTTAAATGAATGCAAAGGAATTTCTTGCTTAAAACCAAATGGAGCTTTTTATGTCTATCCTTCCTGTGAAGGTTTAATTGGGAAAAACTATAAAGATAAAAAAATTAATTCTGATAAAGATGTTGCAATGTTATTATTAAAAGAGAAATTTGTCAGTGTTGTTCATGGAGAAGCTTTTGGTTTATCTCCTTATTTTAGAGTCTCATACGCAACAACAATAGAAAATCTTGAAAATGCTTGTGAAAGAATCAAGGAATTTTGCGAAGAACTTGTCGACTGATGAATCCATCCAATTCTAACTTTGATAATAATAAGATATGGGAAAACCCTAACTCAATATCTAATTTTACTAAAGAGAAAAAACCATTTGAAATTGATACAGAATTTTCTCCATCAGGAGATCAACCTAAAGCTATTAAATCACTTGTAAAAGGAATAAAAGATAACGATAAATCACAAGTTTTATTAGGAGTTACTGGATCAGGAAAAACATTTACTATGGCAAAAATTATCGAGGAGTGCCAAAAGCCTTCTCTGATATTAGCTCCAAATAAAACTTTAGCAGCTCAATTGTACGGTGAATTTAAGGATTTTTTTCCAAACAATGCAGTAGAATATTTTGTTTCTTATTATGATTATTATCAGCCAGAAGCTTATGTTCCGCGAACAGATACATATATCGAAAAAGATGCCTCAATAAATGAACAAATTGACCGGTTAAGACACTCTGCTACACGATCCTTACTTGAAAGGGAAGATGTTATAATAGTTGCATCAGTATCTTGTATATATGGAATTGGTTCAGTTGAAACATACTCAAATATGACTCTTTTTTTATCTACTAGAGAGAAAATTGAAAGGCAATCCATTCTTAAGAAATTAGTTGAATTACAATATACAAGAAATGATACAAATTTTACCCGTGGAACATTCAGGGTAAGAGGTGACCTTATAGAAATTTGGCCAGCACATTTAGAGGATATTGTTTGGAGAATTTCCTTATGGGGAAATGAAATTGAAGTTATTGGAGAATATGACCCGTTAACAGGAAATAAAGAAGGTGAATTGGAGAAAATTAAACTTTACGCAAATTCTCACTATGTCACTCCAAGACCAACAATAAAACAAGCTATAAGAAATATTAAGAAAGACTTAAAAATAAGATTAAGCGAATTAGAAAATTCTAATAGGTTATTAGAAAAGCAAAGGCTTGAGCAAAGAACTAATTTTGATCTTGAAATGATGGAAGTTACAGGCATATGTGCAGGTATCGAAAATTATTCTCGTTATTTAACTGGAAGAAAACCTGGCGAACCTCCACCAACTTTATTTGAATATCTACCAAAAGATTCTATAGTTTTTATTGATGAAAGTCATGTTACAATTCCGCAGCTAGGAGGTATGTATAGAGGTGATTTTAACAGAAAATCTACTTTGGCAGAGCATGGTTTTCGTCTTCCATCTTGCATAGATAATAGACCGTTAAAGTTTGAAGAGTGGGACTCTATGAGACCATTAAGTGTATTTGTGTCTGCAACTCCACGTGAATGGGAATTAAATGAAACACAAGGTACTTTCGTAGAACAGATTATTAGACCTACAGGATTAATTGATCCAACCTGTATTATTAGACCTGCTAAAGATCAAGTGGATGATTTAATATATGAATGCAAAGAAATAGCTAAAAAAAATCAAAGAGCTTTAGTCACAGTATTAACAAAAAAAATGGCCGAGGATTTGACAGAGTACATGAACGAACAAGGTATTAAAGTTAGGTATTTGCACTCAGATATTGATACTCTTGAACGAATAGAAATTCTTAAAGACTTAAGAACAGGTCTTTTTGATGTTCTTGTAGGTATAAATCTTCTTAGAGAAGGGCTTGATATACCTGAATGTTCTTTAGTGGCAATACTTGATGCAGATAAAGAAGGCTTTCTTAGATCAGAAACATCTCTTATCCAAACTATTGGAAGGGCAGCAAGAAATATTGATGGAAGAGTTATATTATATGCCGATAAAGAAACTGGCTCTATAAAAAGAGCAATTAATGAGACAGAAAGAAGAAGAATAAAACAAAAAGAATATAATAAAAAGAATGGAATAACTCCTGAGAGTATAAAGAAAAATATTAAAGACATTCTTGGAAGTGTATTTGAAAAAGATCATTTAGATATCCAAACAAGTGACTTCTATGAGGATGGAATTTTAATTGGTGATAACTTAGAAAAACATTTAAAAGATTTAAACAGAGATATGTTAAAATATGCTGAAGATTTAGATTTTGAAAATGCTGCTAAGGTTAGAGATGAAATAAGAAGACTTGAAGAAACTTCATTAAAGTTCTCAGACGATCCAATGTTAAGGGAAAAGAAGAAAAGACTTAAAAATAAATCTAAAAGTAAGAATAAATAAGGAAATTTCATGAAAAATAGATATGCCTTAGTTACCGGGGGAAGCAAAAGAATTGGTTCATCTATATGTAAATCTTTAGCTAAAAATAATTGGCACGTAATAATTCATTATAATTCGAGTAAAAAAGACGCTCAAAATACTTGTGCTCGTATAAGAAAATTTAACGGAAAAGCTGATATTATTAAGGCTGATTTATCTAAGTTTCATTCAATCAAAAAACTTTTGCCTTCTATAAATAAAAAATTTGGGAAAATTTCACTCTTAATTAACAACGCTTCTATTTTTGAAAAAGATAACATTAAAACAATTACAAAAGAAAACTGGGAAAATCATATTTCAGTTAACCTAACAAGCCCATTTTTCTTATCAAAAGCTTTTTCTAAACAATTACCAAAAAAGGAAAATGGAATTATTATAAACTTATTAGACCAAAGTGTTTTATCATCTAGACCGGACTTCTTAGCTTATTCAGTTTCAAAAAATTCCCTATGGTATTTAACTAAAGCACTTGCCCAAGCCTTAAGCCCTAAGATTAGAGTTTGCGCAATAGGTCCGGGGCCAACATTAAAAGGGAAAAGACAAAAGGTTAAAGATTTCAATGCACAAAAAAAATCTACAATCTTAAAAATAGGACCAGACCTTGAGGAAATTAATAATGCTGTAAACTTTATTCTAAAAAATAAGTCATTCACCGGACAAATGATAACTTTAGATGGTGGCGAACATCTAAAATGGTCAAAAAGAAAAAGTGAAAATTTTATTGAATAAAGAATATATAGTTTTTTCAATAGGTTAGAACTAAATCTATATAATAGTTAAAATTGTACACAAGTACAAATTATTAAGCAGTATAAGGAAAAATTGTAAGTTTTGAGATAGAATTAGTATTAGAATTTGAATAAATATAATAAATTCAAATACTTATTTATAATGAAAAAAAGAAATTATAATATTATGTATAAATTATTTAAATCATAATAAAAAATGGCCGACTTTTCAACAAAGTTATCCACAAGCAAAAATAGTGAAAAAATAATTATAAATATATATACAGGTAAAAGCGGAATTATAAAAATGTCATCAGGAAAAGAAGCAGTTAACAGAATTGTAAGAAATATTCCCAGTAAACCTGGCGTTTATAGAATGTTAGATGCCAATAATAATATACTATATATTGGAAAAGCAAAGAATCTTAAAAAAAGGTTAAAAAGTTACTCAAGAAAAAATATTGAAAATAAGAGAGTAAAGAAAATGGGTGGGTTAATTCATAATATAGAATTCACAACAACCGAAAATGAAGAAAACGCACTTTTATTAGAAGTTAATCTCATTAAAGCTCATAAGCCAAAATATAATATACTAATGAGAGATGATAAATCATTTCCCTACATACATTTCACTAAGAACGAATTACCTAGTAGGATAAGAAAACATAGAGGAAAAATAAAAGACAATGGCGATTATTATGGACCTTACGCAATGGAAGGATCAGTCTATAAAGTAATAAATATATTGCAAAAAAG
The DNA here is from genome assembly GCA_964557485.1 of uncultured Rhodobiaceae bacterium. Taxonomy (GTDB): domain Bacteria; phylum Pseudomonadota; class Alphaproteobacteria; order MED-G09; family MED-G09; genus AG-430-B22. The sequence continues at coordinate 13,050 of CAZLAN010000003.1, forward strand.
TTTTCTATTAAGAACATGCTCAGACACATATTATAAGAATAGAACTCGTCCCTGTCTTTTGTTTCAAATAAAGAAATGTTCAGGACCTTGCACTAATGAAATTTCAGAAAAAAACTATCTTGAGCTGGTAGATGAGGCTAAAAAAATTTTTAAGGGGGATTCGAAATCTATTAAGAAAAAATTTGCTAGAAAAATGAGTGATGCATCAAAAAATAAGAATTACGAAGAAGCCGCTTATTATAGAGATAGAATTAAATCTTTATCGAATTTAACCAATTCATTTAGTATAAATCCTAAATATGTTGTGGATGCAGATGTTTTCTCAATTTCAAAAAATGAGAAATACGCATGCATACAAGTATTCTTTTTTAGGTCAAAAAAAAATCACGGTAATAAACCTTTTTTCATAAGAAATATAAAAGGATTGTCTAAAGCCAAAATATTACAGTCATTTATTCCACAGTTTTATAATAATAAGCCTAGTCCAAAATTATTACTATTAAGTCATAAAATTGATGAACAAACCCTGATAGAAAGCACATTATCAAAGCAGAATGATAAGAAAGTAAAAATAGTAAACCCTGTTAGAGGAGAAAGAAAAGAAATTATTAATCACACTATAGAAAATGCCGAAGAAGCCTTAAAGAAATATACAAGTGACATGCTAAACGCTACCACTAATCTTAAAAATATCCAAAAATCTATTAAATTGGAAGATACACCAACTAGGATAGAAGTTTTTGATAATAGCCATATACAAGGGAGTTTTTCTTCCGGAGCAATGATTGTTGCTACCAAAGAAGGGTTTTTGAAAAGTCAGTATAGAAAATTTAATATCAAGAACGCAAAAACTAGTGATGATTTTGCTATGATGTATGAAGTTCTTTATAGAAGATTCTTAAGATTAAGAAATGTACCAAGAGATAGTGAAGAATTCCCTAACCTTATTATAATAGATGGAGGAAAGGGACAATTAAATATGGCCAAAAAAGCTTTAGACAAAGCTAAAATTGATAAATTAGAAATTATAGGAATATCAAAAGGTGCAAATCGTAATGATGGAAACGAAGTTATTCATTTATTAAATAGAGAAAAGATAATTCTTAAAAGAAACAACCCTGCTCTCTTTTATATTCAAAGATTAAGAGATGAAGCTCACCGTTTTGCTATCGGGGCACATAGGCAAAAAAGAGATAAAAGCATAACATATAATTCTTTAGATGAAATTCCAGGTATAGGTCAAAAAAGAAAAAAAGAATTATTGAATGCTTTTGGTTCTGCTAAGGGTGTAAAGAAGGCAAAAATTAAAGAGTTAGCTGAGGTAAATGGTATATCAAAATACTTAGCTCAGAACATTTATAACTGGTTTAATGAGATAAACTAATCTAGGATTCTTTTATGCCAAATTTACTTACCTTTTCTAGAATTATCATAGCTTTAATTATTCCTTTGCTTTTATTATTAGATAATAACTTATCAATCGGAATTTTATACTTAACTTCCTTTATCCTTTTTGTGTTTGCGGCAATTTCAGATTTTTTTGATGGATGGTTAGCAAGAAAGAATAATAAGGAAACTGAAATTGGAAGAATCCTAGATCCTATTGCTGATAAATTACTTGTAATTCTAACCTTGATTCCACTTATTAATAATTTTAATGACATATTCGCTTTGTCAGCGATATTAATAATATTTAGAGAAATAGCGATATCTGGATTAAGAGAAAATCTTAAATCTGAAAAAATAATTCTTGAAGTTACTCTTCTGTCAAAATGGAAAACAGCTACTCAACTAATAGCAATATCTAATGTGCTAATTCATCTATCGTTGATGTATCTAGAAATTAATCAACCAATCTTAAATTTTATATTTGAATTATCTTGGTTTTTTTCATATTTAATTATTCCTGCAGCATTACTATCTTTGTTAACTGGATTTGGTTATCTAAAAAAAGTATCTAGCTTTTATAAGAAGGAAAACTCTTGAAACTAATTTATTTTGCTAGAGTAAGAGAGATTATAGGAAAATCTGAAGAACAAATAGATTTACCTTCTAATGTAAATAAAGTTGATGATCTCCTAAAATATTTAATTAGCTTTGGAGATGAGTACGATTCTGCCTTAAGTGATATAAAATCAATACATATAGCTTGCGATGAAAAGCATGTAGATAAAAACTTCAAGATGAGTGGTGTAAAAGAAGTAGCCATATTCCCTCCGGTAACAGGTGGGTAATGATAGAGGTAAAAATCCAAAAAGAACCTTTTAACTCTAAAGAAATACTTAAACATATTGAGTCTAAAAAACTATCGGGAGCTATGGTTACTTTTATCGGCTCTGTAAGGGGTGAATCTTTAAATAAAAATATCAATAATTTATTTATAGAGCACTATGAAAGTATGGCTATAAAGATTATCAAATCCACAGCAAAAGAGGCAGTTACAAAATGGAATTTGTCTTACTGTTATGTAATCCATAGATATGGTAATTTAAGACCATCAGAATCTATAGTAATGGTTGTAACATGTTCAAAACATCGCAAAGAATCTTATGCTGCTAACGAATTTATTATCGATTGGCTTAAAACTAATGCTCCATTTTGGAAAAAAGAAGAATTTGATGATGGCTCAAGATGGGTTGAGCAAAATGATTAATCGCCCTGCCAATTATTAACTAAGTCAATATAAGAATCTGATAATTGTTTTATTTCATTACCCACAGAAAATTTATAATTATCTATTTCAGATACTGGAGTTATTTCGGCAGCAGTTCCAGTGATAAAACATTGTTCAAAATTTGATAATTCATCAAATTCAATTTTTCTTTCAATAATTTCAAAACCTTGATTCTTAGCTATATCAACTACAGTCCTTCTTGTTATTCCATCAAGAAAGCAATCTGGAATAGGTGTATGAATTTCTTTATTATTTATAAAAAATATATTAGCACCAGTAGCTTCAGCGACTTGACCTTTCCAATCCAACATTAAAGCATCATCATAACCCTCAGATTCAGCTTGATGCTTTGAAAGAGTGCATATCATGTATAGGCCAGCAGCTTTAGCTTTGCATGGTATTGTTTCTGGGGAAGGTCTCTTCCACTTTGAAAGAGTCAATCTTATACCTTTTAATTTATCCTCAGGACTAAAATATGATGGCCATTCCCATGTTGCTATTGCGCAATGGATTCGGACATTGGGCGCCGAAACCCCCATTTCTGCCCCTCTCCAAATAATAGGTCTTATATAAGCATCAGTTAAATTATTTTCTTTTAGAGTTAAATAACAGGCATCATTAATTTCTTTTACTGAAAAAGGTATATTAATATCAAGTTGTTTTGCAGAATCAAAAAGTCTTTCTGTGTGCTCGGTCAATTTAAATATCTTTCCGGAATAAGATCTTTCACCTTCAAAAACAGAACTTGCATAATGCAATCCGTGGCTTAAAAGATGCAAACGAGCATCCTGCCACTCTACTAATTCTCCATTATACCAAATCAGGCCTTCTTTATTTTCCATTGAGTCAATATCCAACTAATCCACCTTTAAAAAAGAAATTTACAATTAATTAACAAGATTATAGGGAAAATAATAAATACAAAAGTCTATATTAAGTAAACTTAATTATTTAATAGATGTATTTTGTATATTAAAATGAAATAAAGGAAACAATGTGACAGAAATTAGTTATAATTTGTTAGTAGTCGATGATGATGAAAGAATTCGAAATCTTTTAAGTCAATATCTTATCCAAGAAGGTCTAATAGTTGCTACAGCAAGTGGTGCCGATGAGGCAAGAAATAAATTACAATTTATTAAATATGACTTAATTATACTTGATATAATGATGCCTGGAGATGATGGACTGACTTTAACCAAAGAAATTAGAAATAGTTCAGATATACCTATTATTTTATTAACCGCTAAATCAGGAACAGAAGCAAAAATAGAGGGGCTAGAATTTGGCGCTGATGATTACTTAACAAAACCTTTTAATCCTAAAGAATTACTCTTAAGGGTTTTATCAATTCTAAAAAGATCTAAATTTAATGATAATATTGATAATGAGATATTATTTGGAGATTTTGTCTTAAATATCGAAAAAAGAGAACTGACAAAATCAAATGAAAGAGTCTATCTTACTGATAGAGAAATGAATTTACTTATTGCTTTAGCTAAAAGCCCTGGAGAACCTCTTAATAGAGAAAAACTTGCAGGAATTGATGAGCCCGGTAGATCAGTCGATGTTGGAATAAATAGATTAAGAAGAAAGATTGAAAAAGATCCTAGAATGCCACTTTGGTTACAAACTGTAAGAGGTGAAGGTTATATTTTAAGGCCTGATAAATAGATGCAAAAGATCAAAACATTCAAAAAATTGAAGAAGTTTATGCCTGAGGGATTATATTCTAGATCTCTTTTAATTATAATAATTCCTATTGTTATATTACAGGGGATATTAACTTTCGTTTTTTTAGATAGGCATTGGCAACTTGTAACAAGAAAATTATCTTCTGCAGTGGCATCAGAAATTTCAACATTCATAGATATTGAGCCAATCCTTGGAATAGAAAAAGTAACTAGTTTATCTAACAAGTTATATGACACTGAAGTAAGATTCTTACCTCAGCAGAGAATAATCGATAATCTTCCTAAACCTGTGAATCTAGTAGAAAACACATTAGGAAAAGAATTATCAGCAATATTAGAAAATAAATTTTGGGTAGATGCCCATACTTATGAAAAAAGAGTGATAATACAAATTGAAAAAGATGATGGAGTATTGGAATTTACTGTACCTAGAAGAAATGTATATGCAACTAATAGTCATATTTTCTTAGTTTGGATGGTAATTTCATCTCTTTTATTAGTTTCTGTTGCTGTAATTTTTATGAGACAACAAATCAAACCTATTGAAAAACTCTCAAAAGCTGCACAACAATTTGGCATTGGGATGAAGATGGAAAACTTTAAGCCCTCTGGAGCTTCTGAAGTTAGAAAGGCAGCTGAAGCCTATCTAAAGATGCAAGAAAGAATTGAAAGATTTATCGAGCAAAGGACTCTTATGCTGGCTGGCGTTAGTCACGATCTAAGAACTCCCTTAACAAGATTAAAATTACAGATTGAAATGCTTTCAGATAATAAAAATAACTCCGAATTATTGAGTGATGTTGATGAAATGCAAAAAATGCTTGAAACATATCTTGATTTTGCCGAAGGCGTGACTACAGAAGAAACATCTAATATAAGTTTAGATTCAATGATAAATGAGATCATAAATTCAGAAAATCAAGCTCATAAAGAAATTAACTTTAAAACTTCATCGGCAGACCCAACATATTTTGAATGCAAAGCGATTGCTATGAAAAGAAATATATCTAATTTATTTAATAACGCATGTTCCTATGGTGATAATATTCTTATATCACTTAAAAATAATGAAAATCTAATAACTATTTCAGTAGAGGATGATGGGCCCGGTATTAAAGAAGATAATTATGAACAAGCAATGAAGCCTTTTATAAGGTTAGATTCTTCTAGAAATCAAAATATTTCAGGATCTGGCCTAGGACTATCAATATCTCAAGATATAACTAGTAATCATGGGGGTGAAATGACTATGTCAAGAAGCGATTTGGGCGGTTTAAAGGTTTCACTCAAATTTCCAAGATAGTTGAAATTAACTCATTTCAATGCTTCTCTGTTCTGCTCTTCTTATGGCCTCTTTCAAAATATTATAAAAATCATTTTCTTTATTCTCTAATACCTTAAATGCTTCTTCTGTTGTGCCATTTGGTGAAGTTACATTTTCCCTAAGTTCAACTGGATCTAATCCAGACTTTTTAATTAAATCACCAGCGCCAATTAAAACTTGTTTAGAAATTGTATATGCACTCTCCTTACTAAAACCCCCTTCAATGGCAATCTTTGCTAAACATTCTGATAAATAAAAAAAGTAAGCAGGACCTGATCCGGAAAAAGCAGTAAATAAATCTATTTCTTCTTCTTTTTGGAGCCAAATAGATTTTCCCACGGAATTAAATATAAATTCTATGACTTTTTTTTGATCATCTTTTATATGCATATTTCCAATTAAAGCTGTCATACTATTAAAAACAGAAGCAGCAATATTAGGCATTGCTCTTGTAATTCCAACATCTCCTAAAATATCCTCAATCATATTTATATTAATACCTGCAAGGACAGAGATGATAGTTGTATTATTTTTTTTGATTATATTTTTTTCCAAACTACTAAAAACTTCTTTGAAACTATCAGGTTTCGTAGCAACAATTATTATTTTATGATTTATCTCTTCCATCTCACTAATATTTTGATAATGGCTTAGATTATTTATATTTATTAATTCTTTTGTTTGATTACTTATATTTGGGTCGATAATATCAATTTTACCAATTAAAATATCTGCATTAATCATGCCTTCAAGAAGGCTACTTCCCATTTTACCGCAGCCAATAAATAAGATTTTTAGGTTTTTCATTTTTTACTTTTAAGCTTCACCTCTAGTTTCAAATAAAACTGAACTTAAAGCTTCTTCACTTGATTTCCCTGCCCATAATATATATTGGAAAGCAGGAAAATATCGATCTATAGAATTTACAGAATCCATAAGCAATGTCTCTATATAATCATATGTAAAATTATTTTTTTCAAAAAAAGAGCTATTTCTATAAATAACTAATCCATCTTTATCCCAAATATCAAAATGCCCTAACCAAATCTGAGAATTTATTGAAGAAACCAACTCTAATATTTGATTCTTATTCTTCGAATTAAATTTTAGATCAAATCCACATATTATATTTAAACCTTCATAATTATTATGAAATGATACAGCAATTTGATAGTTATTATGTTTTCCATTTGCAATAATTGAAACCTCATTATCAGATCTTTCACAAGTCCAATCCTGAAGACTAGCAATCAATTCTATTGTATCAAGAGGATCATCTATAAATTTTTTTTCTTTCAATGAAATCATTATTATATCAATATATAGTAGTTTATAATATTGAATATACTACAATTAGAATAATATTTACATATATAATAATAAAAAAAAAAAATTTGGTATAGTTAAGAATGTTAGAATCCTTAATTCATATTGATCCAGTTGCTTTTTCTATAGGCCCATTAGAAGTCAGATGGTATGGCTTAGCATATCTAGCCGGAATGTTATTAGGATTACTTTATGCAAAATGGATAATAAAAGAATTTATCTTGGCTAAAGAACCTTATGTAACTGTCGAACAGGTTGATGAGATATTTATTTGGATTGTTTTAGGAATAATATTTGGAGCAAGAATAGGATATGTAATTTTTTATCAGCCCAACTTGATTCTTACTAATCCTTTAGGTCTATTTGCTATTTGGGAAGGTGGAATGTCTTTTCATGGTGGTGCATTAGGTGTTATTATCTCCTTAATATTTTTTTCAATATCAAAAAAAATTTCTTTACTGCAAATAGGAGATATAGTTTGTGCAGTTGTCCCTATAGGTCTTTTCTTTGGAAGAATGGCAAATTATATTAATTCTGAATTATGGGGAAAAATCACTTCGGTATCTTGGGGAGTTGTTTTCCCGAATGCTGGTCCTCTCCCAAGGCATCCAAGTCAATTGTATGAAGCATTTTTTGAAGGCATTATTATCTTAATAATTCTAAATATAATGATAAGAGTCGGCTCATTGAAAAGTCCCGGGTTAATAAGCGGTTCCTTTCTTGCCCTGTACTCAATTTTTAGAATTATTATTGAGAATTTTAGAGAACCAGATGCACATATAGGATATATTTTTAACAATCTATCTATGGGGATAATACTTTCAGTTCCATTTTTACTAGCTGGATTAATTTTGATTATTTATTCACTTAAAAATGAAAAATATTAAAGATATAATTAAAGAAAATATAAAGAAAAGAGGAGAAATATCTCTTTCAGAATTCATAGATATAGCTATGAATGAACCTAATCATGGTTATTATATAAAACAGAAACCCATTGGTTCAAAAGGGGATTTTGTAACTGCGCCTGAAATTTCACAAATATTTGGAGAAATAATTGGTATATGGATTCAGGATTATATTCAAAAACTATCATTGAATGAAGATTTTCAAATTATTGATCTAGGCGGTGGAAGAGGGACATTATTAAAAGATATTTCTAGAGTTATAAGTAATAAAAATGTTAATTATGTTTTTATAGATATCAATTCAAATCTTATAGAAGAACAAAGAAAAAGTGTTCCTAAATGCAAACACTTTAAAGATATTTCTGAAATACCAAATCTACCTAGCATATTTATAGGTAATGAATTTTTAGATGTTTTTCCTATAAAACAATTCAAAAAAAAGGGAGAGCATTGGGAAGAAATCTTTATAACCCTAAAAAATGATGATTTTATTTTTTGTTCAAAAGAACTAGAGGATATTTCAGACCTTCAAGATATAAATCACTATATTCCGGAAAATGCAGACTTCTTTGAGGTTAACACAAAACTTGAAGATAAAATTAGTGAAATTGCAAAATTTATTAATAAAAATGGTGGAATATCAATGTTTATAGATTATGGATATACAAATAATTACGGAAATTCTCTTCAGGCCATAAAGAAACATAAATTTGTTAATCCTCTTAGTTTTCCTGGTGAGTCAGACATAACATCACATGTTAATTTTTCACATATAATATATTTAGCAAAAAAATATAATTTAAATCATTTTGGGCCGGTACCACAAAGAGATTTCTTTATAAGAATGGGTGCTAAACTTAGATTACAATCATTAAAAAATTCTTTAAAAAAGAATAACGATAAAAAAAATCTCGAAAATGATCTCAATAGAATCATAGGAAAAGAAGAAATGGGCACACTTTTTAAGGTGATAGCTCTTTCAGAAAAAAATAAATTAATTCCAGAAGGATTTGATTAGTGATCAATCCCCTGCTAAATAAGGCTCAAAGGTTTTTAAAATGAAATTAGTATCTGGAAATTCTAATAGAGAGTTGTCTGAAAATATTGGAAAGTATTTGAATACACCCCTAGCAAACTGTGATGTAAAGAAATTTGCCGATAAAGAGATTTTTATTGAAATGAATGAAAATTGCCGTGGAGAAGATGTTTTTATTATCCAATCAACATCTTTTCCTGCAAATGACAATCTTATGGAACTATTAATATTAATTGATACTTTAAAAAGAGCTTCCTCTAAAAGAATAACCGCTGTCTTACCTTATTATGGTTATGCTAGACAAGATAGAAAACCTGGCCCAAGAACGCCTATAACAGCTAAATTAGTAGCCAATCTTATAGTTAAATCTGGAGCAGATAGAGTTTTAACTATGGATTTACATGCTGGTCAAATTCAAGGGTTTTTTGATATTCCTACTGACAACCTTTTTGCTAACCCTGTATTGACTACAGATATTAAGGAAAAAATAAATAATAATAATCCCATGATAGTTTCTCCTGATGTCGGTGGCGTTGTAAGGGCAAGGATTATTGCTAGCAGAATAAATAGTGATTTAGCGATAGTAGATAAAAGAAGAGAGAAAGCTGGTGAATCAGAAGTTATGAATATAATTGGCGATGTTAAAGATAGGTGCTGCTTTATAATTGATGATATTGTTGATTCAGCAGGTACACTTTGCAATGCAGCTGAAGCCCTTTTAAAGGCAGGAGCGAAAGAAGTGTATGCGCATGTTACTCATGGCGTATTATCGGGTAAGGCAGTAGAAAGAGTTAACAATTCTGCATTAAGAAAGTTAGTTATAACCGACACAATTGAAGAGACATCAGATGTCAAAAAATCAAAGAAAATTGAAACCGTAAGTGTTGTACATCTTTTGGGCGAAGCTATAAAAAGAATTTCGGAAGAAAGATCTGTTTCTAGTCTATTTGATTAACTTGCTTTGGAATCAAAGTGAGGTTATAAGCCATTGGAGCTTTAAATAAAAAGGTAAAAAGTTATGTCAGATATTAATCTACTAAAAGGTGAAGTGAGAAAATCTATAGGAAAATCATCAGCTAAAGCAACACGTAAAAATGGTATGATTCCTTGTATAGTATATGGAAACAAACAAGATCCTGTATCAATTAGCATAAATTATATCTCTGCTTTAAAATTATATAATACAGGAAGGATGTTAACGACTCTTTTAGATCTAGAGCTATCAAATGGAGACAAAATGAAGGTTATACCTAAAGAAATACAAATTGATCCTGTTAAAGATAATATTATTCACATTGATATGCTCAGATTAGCTACAGATGCAAGAGTTTCAGTTGAAATTCAAGTTAATTTTATTGGGGAGGAAGATTCTCCCGGAATAAAAACCGGTGGCGTTTTAACTGTAACAAGATATAGTGTCGAATTAGATTGTCCTGCGATCAAAATTCCAGAAAGTATTGATGTAGATATTTCAAATCTTGATATGGGAGAAAGTGTCAAATTATCTGATGTAACTCTTCCTGAAGATGTCAATCCAGTAATAACAGACAGAGATATAACTATAGCAAGTGTTACTGCTCCTGTAGAAGAGATAGAAGAAGAAATTATCGAAGAAGAAGGAGAAGAAGGAGAAGAAGGAGAAGAAGGAGAAGAAGGAGAAGAAGGTGTTGAAGGAGAAAGCGAAAGCTCCGAAGAAGTTAAAGATGACAACTCAGAAGATAAAAAAGAAGGTAACGAATAGGATCTAAATTTGTCTATATCAGAAGAAACAATACTTTTAGTTGGATTAGGTAATCCTGGCGAAAAATACAAAAATAATCGTCATAATGTTGGTTTTATGGCACTTGATTACTTAACTAATAAACTTAAATTTGGAAGAAGTAGGACTAAATTTTTAGGAAGAACTTCTATGGGATCTTTTAAAGATATCAAATTAATTTCTTTTAAGCCACAAACTTTTATGAATGAATCAGGTAGGGCGGTGAGAGAGGCCTCAAATTTTTACAAGATAAATCCTGAAAGGATTATTGTTTTTCATGATGAACTAGACCTAATATTTGGTGATGTGAAGTTAAAAAAAGGCGGAAGTAATGCAGGGCATAATGGATTAGCATCAATTGACGAAAATATTGGGACTAATTATGTGCGTTTAAGAATTGGAATAAATCATCCTGGTGAGAAAGAAAAAGTAAATAATCATGTTTTAAGTGATTTTACAAAAGAAGAATATGAAAATTTTGAAAAAAAACTTTCAAAAATCCTCAAAAATTTTGATTTAATTATCGATGGAAATATTAAGAAGTTCCAATCCAGCATGAAATAAATGGGTTTTAAATGTGGAATAATTGGACTTCCAAATGTAGGAAAATCTACTTTATTCAATGCCTTGACGCAAACTTCGCAAGCTCAAGCCGAAAATTATCCATTTTGCACAATTGAACCTAATATTGGAGAAGTTGATGTTCCAGATCAGAGATTGGAGAAATTATCTAAAATCAGTGAATCTGAACACACTATACCAACAAGAATAACTTTTGTTGATATTGCTGGTATTGTTGAGGGCGCCTCTAAAGGAGAGGGGCTTGGTAATAAATTTCTTGCAAATATAAGAGAAGTTGATGCTGTTATTCATATAGTAAGATGCTTTGATGATGAAAATATAACACATGTAAATGGAAAGATTGATCCAATTAAAGATATAGAAATTATCAACACAGAATTAATTCTTGCAGATATAGAAAGCTTAGAAAATAGGATTCCTAATTTAGAAAAAAAAGAAAGAGGCGACGATAAGGATGCTAAGGAAAAAATTAATCTAATTGAAATTATTTTAAAAGATTTAAATGAAGGAAAATTATTCAACACTAAAAATTTAGAAGAAGATCAAAGAAAATATCTTAAAGAGTTTCAACTACTAACAACAAAAAAAAGTTTATATGTTTGCAATATTGATGAGAAAAGTATTAATCAAGAGAATGATTTTGTAAAAATTGTAGATAATTATCTCGATAACGATAATCATAAAAAGATAATCATTTCAGCAGACATTGAGAGTCAGTTATCATTACTCGATGAATCTGATAAAATAGAATTCCTTGAATCCCTTAATCTAAGTGAACCTGGTTTAAATAAGCTAATTCGTGAAGGATATAATGCTTTAGAGCTAATAACTTTTTTTACTTCAGGTCCAAAAGAATCAAAAGCATGGACAATAAAAAGGGGCTCTTTGGCACCAAATGCTGCAGGTAAAATTCATACTGACTTTGAAAAAGGATTTATAAAAGCAGAAACAATTAGTTATGAAGAGCTTAATAAAATTGGAAATTTTTCTTCTGCAAAAGATAATGGAAAAATTAGATCTGAAGGAAAGGAATATGAAATCAGAGATGGAGATGTAGTAAACTTTAGGTTTAATGTTTAACTAGTGAACTTCTGACCAAAGCCTTCTAGTTGTAAAATACATCAATAAAACAAAAATTATTAGAAAACTCATAACAATAAATCCTAATCTTTTTCTTTCTTCCATTTCTGGTTCTGATGCCCATGATAGGAAAGCCGTAACATCTTTAGACATTTGTTCAATTGTGGCCACTGTACCATCTTCATATTCAACTGATTCTTCATAGAATGGCTGCATCATAGCTATTCCTGATCCAGGAAACCAAGGATTAAAACTAAGAGAATCACTAAGCTCAAGATTTACTGGCGTTTCTAGGCCATATCCTTGCAGTAAGGAATAAATATAATTATAACCTCCAGATCTAGCCTTAACAATCAATGAAAGATCGGGAGGATAAGCTCCATTATTAGAAGCTTTAGCAGCTTCTTTACTTTCAAAGGGCAATGGAAAACTATCACTTAAAATTCTTGATCTTTCTATGGGGTCTCCATAATCATCAAATCCATCTACAATCATGTAATCTGCAGCAAAAACTTTAACATCTGCTTCAGTATATTCAGGGCCACCTGGCTGGATTAAATTCCTAAATGATAATTGCTTCATGCTATGGCATGATGCACAAACTTCTCTATAAACTTGATATCCTCTCCTTAATTGGGCTCTATCAAATGTTCCCGTAGGTCCTTCAAAAGAAAATCCAGGTTTTATATTCTCATAAGTTTTTTCGCTAGCGCCTATTAAATTAACAGGTAGAAATAAAGAAAATAAGAGTGAAAATATTGAAAAAAAATAATATATTTTAAGATTATTAATCAACTTTTTCTCCTATTCTGCGGTTACAAAATCTTTACTTAAGGTTGGATTCGAAATTCCAATAGGCATTGGTTTAGTTGTTTCGAAGCGACTTAATAAAGGCATCACAACAAGAAAGAATGCAAAATAATATATCGTACAAATTCTAGATAATAAGAGATATATTCCTTCTGGAACAACACCCCCTAAATATCCTAGCATAAGACAGTCAATAAAAAATAAAACAAAGAAATATTTATAAATAGGCCTATATCGTGCAGATCTTACCTTTGCATTGTCAAGCCAAGGTAAGAAAAACAATACAGCAATAGAACCAAACATTAACAAAACACCTGCTAGCTTATCTGGAACAGCTCTTAAGATTGCATAAAAAGGTAAAAGATACCATTCAGGAACTATATGAGTGGGAGTAACCATTGGATCTGCTTCTATATAATTATCAGCATGTCCTAATATATTCGGATTATAAAAAATAAAATAACAAAATAAGACAAGAAAGACAGTATAAGCGAAAAAATCTTTTATAGTATAATAAGGGTGAAAAGAAACTGTATCTTGTTTTCCCTGAACAGAAATACCTATTGGATTATTATTTCCTGGCACATGTAAGGCCCAAATATGCAATAAAACTACGCCAAAGATTATAAAAGGAAGAAGATAATGGAGACTAAAAAACCTATTAAGTGTAGGATTATCTACAGCAAATCCACCTAAAAGTAACTGAGTTAATGTATCTCCGATAATAGGTAAAGCTCCAACCAAATTAATAATTACAGTAGCTGCCCAAAAACTCATTTGCCCCCATGGAAGAACATATCCCATAAAAGCAGTCATTATCATCAGAAAATAAATTACACACCCTAAAATCCAAATTACCTCTCTTGGCTCTTTATATGACCCATAATAAAGCCCTCTAAACATATGAATAAAAACTGCTAAAAAGAACATTGATGCGCCATTGGAATGTATATAGCGAATTAACCATCCATAATTCACATTACGCATAATATGTTCAATACTATCAAAGGCGTTTAGTGATGTTGGGGCATAATGCATAGCCAAAATAACACCCGTTATAATTTGCATAACTAGGCACATTGTAAGAATAAATCCGAAGGTCCAGAAATAATTTAAATTCTTAGGTGTTGGGAATTGAAGAACATGCTCGCTAGTAAATCTAATTAAAGGCAATCTTGAATCTAGCCATTTTGTAAGACCATATTTAGGTTCATATTGATAATCACTAGCCATCACTATCCAATCTTAATTAGATTTTCACTTACAAATTGATAAGGAGGAACCTCTAAATTAGTTGGAGCAGGTCCCTTTCGAATTCTTCCAGAAAGATCATAATGTGACCCATGACAAGGGCAAAACCAACCTTCATATTCTCCTTGATCAGCAATAGGAATACAACCTAAATGCGTGCACACACCAAGAACAATAAGCCACTCTTTACTCTGCACCCTTTCTGAATCTTTTTGAGGATCAGGTAAGCTTTCGTTATCACCTGCTTCAGCTAAAATTATCTCTTCTTCGGTTCTTCTTCTAATATAAACTGGCTTACCTCTCCATGCTATCTTTAGAAAACTTCCTGGCTCTATTGATGAAATATCAACCTCAACAGAAGATACTGCTTTTACTGAAGCATCGGGATTTAACTGATCAATAAGTGGCCAAACAACAGAAGCGGCTCCTACAGCACCAAATGCTCCTGTAGTGATATATAAAAAGTCCCTTCTTGTCGGTTTATCATCATCTATTGTATCAGACATAAAGGTTTCCCGCATAAAAAAAAGATGTTTGATGTATCTATTATAACGCTAAGAAAGTAAAGAAAATATTACAATGTGCGACATAATTGAGCATTAAATTTTAGAGCTAATAATTGATTTCATTCTTTCTAATAAAGAAATCTTATCTGCTGTAAAATCAGTATCTACCCACCAACTTTCTACTTCATCTAGAATTTCACTTACTAAAGGTCCTTCAGGCACACCTAAAGTTAATAAATCCTGAGCTTTAATAGGAAAAAAAGGTAATTCAAAAGATTCACTTATTGCTAATAAAGCTCTCCATTGTACTGAATTAGAGATTTTACTATCTTTAGCCCAATTAATTCTTACTAAATTATTAAAATTATCTTTACCTGTATTATAAATCTTTGCCCTTACTTCTTTAATGGATAAATAACTTTTAACCAGATGATTCGAATTATAAATTTGCTCAAAAATTTTCTTTTCTTTCTTAGAAAATGCAAAATTAGTTAATAAGGATAATGAATTATATTCCTTTGGTACCAGCAAAAAAAACCTTAATAATAAGTCCGGTTTAAAAAAATTTTCAGCATCAATTATTAACATTCTTTGGTAAGAATTTATATCTACTTTATGTTCAAAAATAGTATCTAGAAAATCCATTTCTTTCATTAACTCGATAACTTTTCCCGAATCATCATTTTGAATAATTTTAAAGAATTCTTGATGAATTCTTTCTGGTGATAATTTACTTATTTTGTTCATATTGCTTTCAACAATTTTTTTTATCGAAGGATCAATTTTAGATTCATAAATTGATATAAATCTAAATAATCTTAACATTCTTAAATAATCTTCACTTATTCTGGATTCAGGATCACCAATAAATCTAATTTTTTTATTTTTTAAGTCATTTAGACCATCATATGGGTCAAACAAATCTCCCTTATCATTCATATATAGAGAATTTATTGTAAAATCCCTTCTAGCGGCATCAATTGCCCAATCATCAGTGAGTTCTATATCAGCATGTCTGCCATCGTGATTTTTATCTTTTCTTAAAGTTGTTATTTCAATTTTTAAATCTTCTAAATTAATACTAACAGTGCCATGATTAATACCTACAATTATTGGTTTATAACCATTTTCAGTAAGTATTTCAGTAACCTTATTAGGTGTAATTTTAGTTGCAATATCTATATCTTTTGTTTCGCGGCCTGCAAAATAATCTCTTACACAACCACCAACATATCTAGAATCATCATCTTTCTTATTTAAAATCTTAATTACTTTTTTACATCTAGGATCTTTTAAAAATTGAGGCATTTCTTTTTTAATCATTGTTTCCTTTGAAATAACCATCCCTTAATCGATTGTCTATTACTTGTGGCGGCACATAATCATAATTTACAGATGTTGTGTCAGCTAACCGAAAATATATAAGGCTGAGAAAAAGCATTACTAAAGATATCAAAGAAACATAAAAAGTTTTTTTTCTTGTAAATCGGCTATTGGATAAAATCACCCATAGAAAATATATTAAGAAAGGAAGAAGAAAATAAGAAAGATGATATAAAATTTTAATCATTTTTATTTATTCTATCAAAAAGATTAATAAGCATGCCTGCAGTAGCTCCCCATATATTATAATCATTATATTTAATTGAATAATATTGTCTAATTGCTCCATTCCAATAACCGCTTTTAAGGATATGATTATTTGAATCAAAAAGAAAATCTAATGGGGCTTGAAAAATTTCTGAAACTTCTTTCTCGTTCACTTCTTTAGTAAAGTTTTCCTTTATTAACGCAACAACTGGTAAAATACGAAACCCTGTTCCAGTTTCGTATGTATCAAGATAGCCATAAACCTCAACTTCATTATTTAATATGCCAACTTCTTCATTTGCCTCCCTTAAGGCAGCCTCAGTTACATTTTCATTTTCTTCAACCTTTCCTCCAGGAAAAGCAACTTGTCCAGAATGTTGTTCTAAGTCATTAGACCGTTTAGTTAGTAATACTGAAGGATTATTATTGTTAGTTATGCCTATAAGAACTGATGCAAGTTTCAATTGTTTAGGCGCTATTCTTTCTTTATGAGATTCAATTAAATCATAATCACTTCTTTTTCCAGGATCAGTATATAATTCTTTTATAGAAGGAGGATTAATATCTACAACTTTCTTGATCCTGCTTATCCAATCAAATTTACTCATATATTTAGATCCTTAGAATCAGTGAACGGAAAGAATTTTCCACCTGACCATACTCCAAATTTTTTATCTTTATGTTCAGCTATATCAACTAATTCATAAAAAACTGGCCGTGAGATTTTAGCCTCAAGATTACTTCTTATTAATACATAAGGAGCAGGCTCAAGATTGTCAGGGTTAATTTCTACTCTTATTGGGAAATTTTTAGATGCAATTATTGAATCTCCAACATTAGTAGAGAATTTTAAATTACATTCTTTATTTTTACCGGAGATTTCTACTGAATTTGCAATGAATGGGACATCTTCAACTTCTATTGAAATCTTCTCTACTGGAGTAACCAAGACATAACTCCCATCTTTTTCTTTTCTAAGAATTCTTGAAAAAAGCTTTACTATTCTTTTTCTTCCAATTGGTGTTCCCATATAAAACCAAGTACCATCACTTTTTATTTCTAGACCAATATCCCCGCAATGTTCAGGATTCCATTTTTCAACTGGAGGATAACCATCAGTACTTTTTTCATTTAATTCAGATGCTTGTTTTATAACTTTACTTAAATCGACCATTATAAGATGATATATATATTATTTCTTATTAGTGTTTTATTTTTTTTTTTATTTTATGGAGTTTTCGATGGGTGTTTTAGATGGAAGAGTCGTTTTAATAACAGGAGCAGCAAACGGAATAGGAAAAGAAACAGCTATGCTTGCTTCAAAAGAAGGGGCAAAACTTGTTATCAATGATTTAGGAGGCTCTGTATCCGGTAATGATGAGGGCGACAAAAGTCCGGTAGAACAAGTAGCGGATGAAATTAGAAAGAATGGCGGAGAAGTTGTAACTAATTCAGATTCTGTCGCTAGTAAAAAAGGCGCTGAATTTATGATTCAACAAGCCCTTGACGAATATGGAGAACTTCATTCTGTAATAAATCCGGCAGGTATACTTAGAGATAGCATGTTTCATAAAATGAATGATGAAGATTGGGAGGCAGTAATATCTGTTCACCTAAATGGAAGTTATAATATTTGTAGATCTGCAATCAATCATTTTAGAGACAAAGAAGAAGGAAATTTTGTTCTTTTTACATCCACAACAGGTCTTATTGGCAATATTGGGCAGGCAAATTATGCTGCTGCTAAATTAGGAATTGTTGGTCTATCAAGAATAATAGCGATGGAAAATGAAAATAAGAACATAAGATCAAATATTATTGCTCCTTTTGCTTGGACAAGGATGATTGCAACAATACCGATAAAAGATGAAGCTTCAAAAGAAAGAGTTGAAAGAATGAAAAATGCTATGCGAGCAGACCAAGTTGCCCAAACAGTGGTTGCTCTAGCATCGCCAGATTGTAAGCTCAGTGGCCAAATTTTATCTGTAAGAGGAAATGAGGTCGTTCTTTTTAGTCAGCCAAGGCCAATTAAAAGTTTAACTGACAAAGAAGGATGGACACCTGAAAAATTATTGAATTCTGTTTTTCCTTCATTTGAATCAGTCGGCCAAGATCTTGGGGCCACTATATCAGTTTTCCCTTATGAACCCTTTTAACGGAACCCATAAAGAATAAAAATATAAGCAAAATATGCAATTAAACTAAATGAACCAAAAAGGATTTTGTTTACTTTTATTCTTGTTAAGAAATACAGCCATATAGCGCTAAATAAGAAATAATATAAACTTGTTTGAGAAAACTCTCTTGGAACAACTAATGATGTTCCTATAAAAGATGCTATTCCCAATGCACCAAGAACATTAATTATATTTGATCCAATAATATTACCTAATAAAACTTTCTCTGCTTTATTTTTAACTGAAGCAAAAGTAACTGCCAATTCGGGTAATGATGTTCCAATGGCAGCAAGACTTAAACCTAATACTGCCTCAGGAATTTTAAAATATATGGCTAATTCTTTTAATCCTTTAATAAATATCTCAGACCCTAAAAAGAGAAGAAAAAAACCAACAAAAATAAATAAAATTATTTTAAAATAATTAATCTGACCTGAGACTTCTTTAGCATCAACTTCTTTATTAAAAAATTTATAAGACAAATAAAAATAAACTGGAAGCAGCATAATCATTATTAAAGGTATTGGGTATGAAATAGAACCATAAATTAATAAAACAGATAGAAGTCCTGTCACAAATAACATAGTAAAAAGATCTCCAGTCGAAACC
>CAZLAN010000004.1:0-31365 GCA_964557485.1 uncultured Rhodobiaceae bacterium
AGAAAGATTAATCTTATTTCTTATAAAACTTTCAACTTTTTCTAAATCAACTCTACCAGAGTTATGAAGATCAATATAAATAGATAACGGCTCTGATATTCCTATAGCGTATGATAATTGAATAGTACACTTATCAGAAATACCAGAACTGACAATATTTTTAGCTAAATATCTAGCCGCATAAGCAGCTGAACGATCAACTTTAGTAGGATCTTTTCCTGAAAATGCACCTCCACCATGAGGAGCTGCCCCCCCATATGTATCAACTATAATCTTCCTTCCAGTTAGACCTGTGTCTCCTACAGGTCCGCCTACAGTAAATTTTCCTGTTGGATTAGTTAAAAGTTTAGTTTCATCTCGATACCATTCTTTAGGTAAAATTTTTCTACATATTTTATCTAACTCAATATTAATATATTCCTGAGAAGTATTCTCATGATGTTGAGTGGAAACAACGATAGAATCTATAAATACAGGTTGATCATTTTCATAAAAAAGAGTTATTTGAGATTTTGAATCAGGAAGTATCCCATCAATTTTATTAGAGTGTCTCATTTCTGCAAGTTCTTTTAAAATATAATGAGAATACAATAAGGTTGCAGGCATAAGTTGGTCTGTTTCATTGCATGCATAGCCAAACATAATTCCTTGATCTCCAGCTCCTTCAGAATTTCCTTCTTTTGCATCAACTCCCATAGCTATATCAGGTGATTGTTCGTGAAGAAATACCTTAACTTCTAAACTTTCCCAATTAAAATCACCAAAGTTATATCCAATATTCTTAATAACTTCCCTTACCATCAATACAATCTCATTTTCAGGTATTAAAATTCGTGAATTTATTTCTCCTGATACAATTACTAGGTTTGTTGTAACTAATGTTTCTACAGCTACTCGTGCATTTTTATCAATAGTTAAATAGGCATCTAAAATTGTATCAGATATTTTATCGCATATCTTATCTGGGTGACCTTCAGAAACAGATTCAGATGTAAAAAAATAATTATTTTTAGATTCTTTCATTTTTCCTATTTATCTTAATTAATAATAAAATTAATACGGATAGCATCAATACACTAAAAAACAGAAAATCTCCAATTTTTGAATAAAGAGTTTTTTTTGTTTTATTGGGTAATGTTGAAACTATAGATCCAGATTTATTTAAATTTATTTTTTTTATTATTCTTCCATAGGGGTCTATAACTGCAGATATTCCTGTGTTGGCTGCTCTTAATACTGGTATTCCTTGCTCAATAGCCCTAAATCGTGCTGAATTTAAATGTTGATAAGGGCCTGAACTATTACCAAACCATGCATCATTAGTTAAATTAATTATTGCATCTATATTATTATTATTAGGATTAATTTCCTCAGGGAAAATTATTTCATAACAAATAACAATTCTTGAAGTGCCAATAGGTGTTTTAATTGCTTGAATATTTTTACCTTTTTCGAACCCAGTATCTCCTGTAACAATTTTAAGGAAAGGAATTCTAGATAATATATTTTTAAAGGGTATATATTCACCAAACGGTACTAAATGAGATTTATCATAAACATCTTGAATCCTTGAATTAGAATTTATTAGTAATGCTGAATTTCTATAAGAATTATTATTACGAGTTATATTTCCAACTAAAAGATAAGAATTATTTGGAAGATTATCGGAAATATATTCTATTATTTCCTCATTATCCTCTAATAAAATAGGTAACGCGCTTTCTGGCCATATAATTAAATCAACTTTTTCGTGATTAGATAATTCTAAAAAACTAGAAATTGTTCCTAAAAGATCTTCACTTCTAATTTTCTCTTCTTGTGAAATATTAGGTTGTACAATTACAAATCCTTTTTCCTTAATAAATTTATTCTCATTTATATTAAAATATCCAAAAATAAATATAGCAGGCAATATACTGAATAATGCGATAGATAATAATATATTTCTTCTTTTGTTTACGAATAATAAGAATTGAGAATGTAAAATTAATAAGAAAGTAGCCAAATATGGTCCTGTGAGAGAAAATATTTGCATTAAATTCTCATCAACAGCTAAAGAGTAAGAAAAATTATTCCATGCAAATCCACTAAAAATATTACCCCTTAAATATTCCCCTAAAGATAAAGATATTGACAGAGATAAAAACCTCATAATTTTATTATTCCAAAATATAGCCGGAATTATTAAACTGGGTATTGTAAAAATTATCATAAGAAGTGGAAGACAAAATAAAGTTACATACTTCAAGCCTTCTAATTCTTTCCTATATTCAAAAGCTGATATTATCCAATAAAAACCAAAAAAATAATAAAAATACTGGAATGCACCAATTAAAATAAATAAATAAATAAATCTTTTATAGATTCTATTGCCCTTAACTGAATATTCTAGATTAAATAGCAGGATAGGAAAAACTAAATAAATAATTAAGAAATTATTCCAAGGTGCTTGAGAAAAAACAAGAATTGCCCCTAAGAAAGAAGATACTAAAAATGGCTTAAGCATAGAACAAAATTTGATAAGCTTGATTAATCATTGCTTTCAGTTTCTGCTTTTATTCTTAATCTTACTGTTTTAATTTTTCTTGAATCCGCATCAGTAATTTCAATTTCAAAACCTGATGGATGGGTTATCAGCTCACCCCTTTGAGGCACTCTCCCGGCCAAAACAAAGACAAGCCCTCCAATGGTATGGATTTCTTCATCAATATCTTTAGTTAATAATGATTTGCCAACAATTTTGTTAATTTCCTCTATTGATGTTCTCGCATAAGTATCAATATAGTTCTCATATATTTTTATTCTATTCAAATCTTCTTCAAAGAGCTCATCTTCAATTTCTCCAATAATCTCTTCTATCAAATCTTCAATAGTTACCAAACCATCAGTTCCTCCATATTCATCTATAACTAAAGCCATATGTATTCTTGAAGTTTGCATTCTAACTAATAAATCACGCGATTTCATTGACGGGGGAACAAAAAGAATTTCCCTTAGAAAGTTCTCAATTTTTATTTCATTAAAATTATCTTCAGCAAAGATACTTATAAGATCTTTCATATGAAGCATTCCTATAGGGTCATCTAAAGTTTCTCTATACACAGGTATTCGCGAATGATTAGAATTAGAAAAAAGTTTGAGAACATCTTTAATTTTTGAATCTTTGCCGACACCAATTATATCTGCTCTTGGAACCATACAATCTTCAACCCTCGAATAACCGAATCCTATTACATTTTGCAACATATTTTCTTCTTCTTGAGTGAATCTTCTTTCTTCATCTTCTGAGTTTTCAAGAATATTTTGTAAATTTTTTTGATTTTTTGTTTTAAAAATTTGAAAGATATTTATTTTTTTGAATAATTTTTTCATTTTAATGTTCTTCTTTATAAGGATTAGAAAATCCGATCGTTTCCAACATCTTAATTTCCTTATCTTCCATTAACTTAGCTTCATTTTCCTTATCATGTGTAAATCCCAAAAGATGTAAAAATCCATGAACAACCATAAATGCAAGGTGATCCTCAAATGACTTTTCTAACTCTTTACATTCTTTATCGATAGTATCTTTAGATATTACTATATCACCGAGCATAATCTTTTTTGAATCCTTTAAATTATGGTCTAAAGAAAAGGATAATACATTTGTTGGTTTATTTATGTTTCGGTATTTCTTATTAAGTCCTTGTATCTCTTTATCATCTGTTAGTCTTACACTTACTTCACAGTTAGAATAGGTTGAAAAGTTGCCTAAAACAGATTCCAAAATACTCTGAACAAATTCAGCTTCTTTTGAGCTCCAGTTATCAGAATAAGATATAAATAGTGGATTTTCTGACATTATTTACTTTTTAAAAGTTTTGAATATGCGTTGACAATCTTATCTACTAATCTATGCCTAACTATATCTTTAGATAAAAAATTAATTTTCTTGATGCCTTTTGTTTTAGGTATAATTTCAAGAATTTCTTTTAACCCTGAGGAATTTCCTGAAGGTAAATCAATTTGTGTTATATCTCCTAAAATTACCATCTTAGAATTACGCCCTAATCTAGTAAGAAACATCTTCATTTGCATATTTGTTGTGTTTTGAGCTTCATCTAAAATAATAAAAGCGTCTTCTAGGGTTCTTCCTCTCATAAAAGCTAAAGGGGCAATTTCAATTGTTCCAGATTCAATATAATTTTCAAGCATCTTTTTTGGCATTAGATCATTCAAAGCATCATATAAAGGCCTTAAATAAGGATCAATCTTTTCCTTAATATCTCCAGGTAAAAAACCTAATCTTTCACCTGCCTCTACCGCAGGTCTAGAAAGAATAATTCTTTTTACCGAATTATTAAACAAACTTTGTGCTGCTGCTGCGACTGCAAGATAAGTTTTTCCAGTCCCAGCAGGACCAACACCAAATACTAAATCATTACTATTAATGGCCTGCACAAATCTTTCTTGATTTTTTGATCTTGCAAAAATCTTTTTATTTTTTGCCTTAATTAGAAACTTATCCCTAACTATACTTTCATTCTTAATGAAGGAATCAATATCTGTAATGCCGACTTTATCACCATTTTCTAATTCATTATATAATTCCATAATCTTGTCGGCAACAATGAGACTTTGCTCTTTCTCACCAGTAATTTCTAATCTATTACCTCTATAAGAAATAGAAACTTCAAAATATTCTTCAAATTTTGCAAGATTTTGATCGTGGTTTCCATATAGTTCTACCAAAAAAGAATTTTTCTCAAATTCTATTATATGATTAGACTTATTGGCTTTACTCTTTATTTTATCTTGCTTCATTATTAGCTTATTTTACCAAAAAGACTGTTTTCTTTTACCTTAGTAATTCTAACATCAAGAATCTTACCAATATTAAATTCTTCTGACTCAAAATGGACAGACTGAAGGTATGGAGATCTTCCTGAATAAATTCCTTCAGAATTAATTTTTCTTTCAATTAACACTTTTAAAGTTTTATTCATAAACTTTTTATTATAGTTAAACATATTTTTCTTAATGGTTTCTTGTAACTCAATTAATCGTCTAGATTTAACATCTTCCTTAATCTGATTTTCCATTTCTGCTGCTGGAGTTCCCGGGCGAGGAGAATATTTAAAACTATAAGCATGGGCATACCCAATTCTATCAACTATCTCTTTTGTCATATTAAAATCTTCTTCCGTTTCTCCTGGAAAGCCTACAATAAAATCTCCTGAGATTGCGATATCAGGTCTCTCAGATTTTAATTGATCAATAATATCTATATATTCCGAAAGAGTATAATTTCTGTTCATATCCTTAAGCACTCTATCAGATCCTGATTGGATCGGTAGATGCAAATATGGTTGAAGTTTCTCTATATCATTAAAACTTCTTATTAATTTTTCATTCATATCTTTTGGATGGCTTGTGGTAAATCTAATTCTTTCAATATCTAGTAATGATAATTTTTTAATTAACTCAGAAAAATCCATTCCTTTTCCAGTTGAATTCTTTCCTGTCCAAGCATTAACATTTTGACCTAATAAAATTATTTCCTTAACACCTGAAGAAATTAATTGTTTTGATTCATCAATAATTTGTTCATAAGATCTTGATGTTTCAATACCCCTTGTATATGGCACAACACAGAAACTACAAAATTTATCGCAGCCTTCTTGGACGGATAAGAGGGCACTTACATTATTTTTATCTGATGTTCTTTTTGGAAGTACATTAAATTTATCATTTATTGGAGGTTCAATATCAACAATAACCTTTCTTTCTTTTGTATTACTGTTATCAAAACCCTGAAGAATCTCAGGAAGGCGATGATATGTTAAAGGGCCAAAAACTAGGTCGATCATTGGTGCTCTCTTAACCAATTCTTTCCCTTCTGCCTGTGCAACACAACCAGCTACAGCTATTGTGGCTCTATTTCCATTTTTTTTAATATTTTTTTTGATACGCCCCAATTCAGAATATATTTTTTCAGTAGCTTTTTCTCTTATATGGCAAGTGTTAAGAATGATTAAATCAGCATTATAAGAATTTTCTAAAGGCTTGTAATTAAGTGGTTCAAGCATTTCTTGCATTCTTTCGCCATCATATATATTCATCTGACAGCCAAAATTTTTAATATATAGTCCCTTTTGGGTGTTTTTATTAAGGCTCATAATCTGATAACTTTACTACTTTTTTCTTCCATATAGTTCAAGTCTATGATCTATAAGTTCAAATCCTAATTCTTCAGCTATTTTCTTTTGTAATGTTTCGATTTCTTCATTTTGGAATTCAATTATAGTGCCTTCTTCTATATCTATAAGATGATCATGATGATCACATTCTTCAAAATTTTCATAGCGTGATCGACCATCTCCAAATTCGTGTTTTATCAAAATACTAGATTCTTCGAATAATCTAACTGTCCTATAAACAGTAGCAACAGATATATTTTCATCAATCGCAACTGCTCTCTCATGTAATTCTTCCACATCAGGATGATCCTTAGAACTATCAAGAACTCTGGCTATAATTCTTCTTTGTTCTGTTAATCTTAATCCCTTTTCTTCACATAACTTTTCTATACTCATCTTCATTCCTCAAATATGATATAAGCATTAATTATACAATTTTTGCAACAATAACCCATTTTCATATCTATTTTCCCTGCTATAATATTTATCTAATGTTTTTATGTAATTAAAACCTAGTTTTTTATAAAAACTTACTGCTGTTTTATTAAGCTCATTAACCTCTAAAAAACATTTAGCAATATTATTTTTAGAATAAAATTCTTCTAACTTAGCAATTATCATTATTCCTAAGCCTTTCCTTCTATAATAATCCAATACTCCTATAGATAAAATTTCTGCTTCTCCACTTAAATGACGGGAAAGACAAAACCCAATTGGTGTAAGAGAATAAAATAAAATAAACCCAACACCACTACCTTTTAGCATTAAATGCCTTAATGCAGAATTTGTCCATTTCTCATGATTTGTCTCGTTTATGAGTATATATAAAGTTTCAATATTTGATAGATTCAAATCCTGAAAATTTAATTTTTCTTTTTCATATACCATGATGAACTTACTTTTTCTGCTGAAGGTTCGGAAAAATAATTAATTTTCTTAAATCTATTAACTTTGTCTGATTTTGATAATATTTCTAATGCTATAATTATTGATAATTCTTCAAAAGTTCTATCAAAAATTTCATATTTGTTACCTAATCCATATTCATTATCATGCAAAGAACTCTTAGATATAATAAATTTATTTGGAGAAAATTTATTTTCTATATCCTTTTTATTTATTTTCTCTATTCCAGTAAGATTTTTACCTTTTTCACTAAATGCCTGTATGAAAAATTCATTTCCCCGTGAAGGCAAAAGAGCAATCATTTCTTTTCCCTTTAATAGCTTTTTATCGTCAAAAAATGATAAAAATTCTAAAGATGAAAGAGAATAAACTGGCTTATTAATGCCTTTTGCCAGACCTAAAGCAAAGGAAATTCCAACCCTTATACTTGTAAAATTACCAGGTCCATTTGTAACCATTAAACAACTAATATCATCTATGCTTTTATTTGATTTTTTAAGTGCTTCTTTTACGACAGAAGCAATTGTCTCTGACTGTCTAAGCTTGGAATTATTTGATGATTTGAAGCAATTTTTTTCTTTATCAACCACAGTTGCTATACTTAAACCAAAATTAGTATCTATAAATAAAATACTCATTTATAGGATTTTGCAAACTTCATCAAAGTCAAAGCGAGGAGATCTATCAAAAAGTTTGTTATTATCGCCATACCCAATATTGCAAATAAAATTAGATTTATGAGTTGAATCAGAAAAAAACTCTTTATCAACTCCATCATTATCAAATCCAGACATTGGTCCACAATCTAAACCTAATATTCTTGCGGATATTATAAAATATGCACCTTGCAAAGAGCTATTTCTAAAAGCAGTTGTTTCAGCAAATTCTTCTGACCAAGAAAACCATTCTTTTGCCTCAGGATTGTGAGGAAATAATTTAGGAATAAATTCATAAAACTCCTTATCATAAGCTATAATTGCATTAACTGGCGCAGCCATTGTCTTTTCTAGATTCGATTCAATTAGAAAATTGGCTAATCTTTTTTTTGCTTCTTTAGATTTAATAAATATAATTCTTGCAGGAGAGCAATTAGCGCTTGTTGGCCCCCATTTCATAAGATGGTAAAGCTCGTGTAATAATTGATCTGGCACATCCTTGTTTAACCAATCATTATGCGTTCTTGCGTTAACAAAAATATCTTTACTTTCATTATTTTTAATCATTTTGTAATGGTACTACGCTCTCAACCTCAGGAACAAAATGCTTTAGCAGGTTTTCTACACCATTTTTTAGTGTCATTTCAGATGCTGGACATCCATCACATGACCCCTGCATAGTAATATAAACTATTCCATCTTGAAATTTATTAAAAATAATATCACCACCATCTCGCGCTACTGCGGGACGGACTTTTTCTTCAATAATATCATTAATCTTAATAGAAATTTCATCATTTAATTCAGGATTAATATCTATTTTAACACCATCTTCTATAATAGGTTGATCTGATAAATAATGATTAACTATCGCTGAAAGGATTTCAGTTTTTTTATTTTCCCATTTTTGACCCTTAAGAGTCACTGTTAAAAAGTCTGATGCCAAATATACACTTTTAACACCATCAATGGAAAAAAGTGAAACAGCTAATGGCGAAACTTGCGCAGCTTTTACATCTTTGAAATATTTTGGAGATTCCTCACCTAAAACTTCTTCTCCAGGAATGAATTTTAAAGTTTCAGGGTTCGGTGTTTCTTCTGTCTGTATAAACATCTTTTACCTCCTTTATTCTATACCGAGTAATTTATCTATCGATTCATCATCAATATAACCAGGTATTACTACAACTGGAACAGAAAAGCCAGATTTTGATATAGCTTCAACTAATTCACCAGGTGTTTCACCTTTACTATCTGAAGCAATAACCAAATAAGCAATATCGCCATTTTCAGTTATTATATCATTAACAATATTTACTTTTGAACCATGTCTTATCTCATAAGAGGTTTTAACTTTTGAAAAAGATCTTATGTTATGTTTTAAATGTTTAACTAATAGTTTTGCATTATTTTCGGCCTCTTCAATAATCTTTTTCTCTACACCCAGCCAATGGGTTTGTTCTTGGTTATCTATAGCCACTAATATTACTAACTCTGTGTTAGCAATTTCTGCTCGTCTGGCAGCATATCTTACTGCTGCCTTACTTTCAAAAGTTCCATCAATAACCGCTAAAAAATTTCCAGACAATTAATACCTCGC
This sequence comes from uncultured Rhodobiaceae bacterium, assembly GCA_964557485.1. Lineage (GTDB taxonomy): Bacteria > Pseudomonadota > Alphaproteobacteria > MED-G09 > MED-G09 > AG-430-B22. The sequence goes on from CAZLAN010000004.1 coordinate 9,342, forward strand.
AATAACTTACCTCAACCCAACAATTGATTTGATTTGATTTAAAATAGGATCTGACTTTTCTTTAGCCTTAGCCCTTCCCTCGTCAAGAATAGTAGTTATATATATATTTTCTTTCTTAAGTCTTATAAATTCTTCACGAATTGGTCGAATTTCATTTACCAAAACATCTCCCAATTCATTCTTAAATTCTGAAAGAGGCTTTCCTTCAAATTTATTTATTAATTTTTCAATTTCTTCTTTTGAAAAAGAGGCATAAATATTTATTAAATTATTAATTTCTGGTCTGCTTTCTAAATCACTTATTTTTTCTGGCATAGGGAGTGGGTCTGTTTTAGCTTTAGATATTTTTTTCATTATTAAATCATTATCATCTAAAAGTTCAATTCTCGTCATTTCAGAACTATCTGATTTAGACATCTTTTTAAACCCATCTCTAAGGGACATAATTCTAGAAGATACAGGCAATATCATAGGTTCTGGTAGGGGGAAAAAATCTTCACCGCCAAAATCCTTAAAGTCATGATTAAATTTTTGGGCTATATCACGTGTTATTTCTAAATGTTGTTTTTGATCATCGCCAACTGGTACAAAATTAGCATGGTAAAGAAGAATATCCGAAGCCATAAGATTTGGATAAACATATAAACCAACAGAAACCTTTTCTCTATTCTTTCCAGCCTTTTCTTTAAATTGAGTCATTCTATTCAACCAGCCAATTCGCGATATACAATTTAATATCCAAGCCAATTCTGAATGTGCAGGAATATGTGATTGAACAAAAATTGTAGATTTTTTTGGATCAATTCCAGAGGCTATATATAATGAAGCAACATCAATTACATTTTTATTTAGAACCATTGGATCTTGCCAAACGGTTATAGCGTGAAGATCAACAATACAGAAAATAGAGTCGTACTCATCTTGAAAATTAACAAAATTCCTTATTGCTCCAAGATAATTTCCTATATGAAGCGATCCAGAAGGCTGCACTCCTGAAAACACCCTATCTTTATTTCCAACAGACATTAATAAACCAAATTTTTAAAAGTTCTTAATAAAAGCCTTTATATCATCTTTCGTATAAACGCCTACCAAAAATAGAATAGAAAAATAAATGAGAAAGCCAATTAAAACTAAAATAAAGAGTGTGATAACAGGAAAAAGAAATACAAACTTATCGTGAAAATAAAAAATAAATATGCCCATGAAACACGAGCTCATTAGAATCTTTATCAAATCAATAACAAATTCTCTATTCAATTGAAATAATGATAATTCCTTTAATTTAAAGTAAAATATTAGCGCATGTATCCATGATGCAATAGAAGTGGCATAACCAATTCCAATAATGCCAAAATATATAAACATAGTAATTGATAATAAAATATTTATAGAAATTGCAATAAGGCTATAAAATAAAGGATTCCTAGTGTCTGACATTGAATAAAATATTGATGAAAAAATTCTTATCAGAACAAAGGCTGGCAATCCAAAAGAAAAGCCAATAAGTGCATTAGAAACTATTCCAACCTCATAACTTCCAAAAACACCGTATTCATATATTACACTAACAATTAAACCTGATAAAACTATTAAGCCAATTGAAGCAGGAATTATTAAAACTAATGCAATCTTAAGAGTATTTCTTAATATATTCCTTAATTCATTTGTTTGATTATCTAAATTTAATGATGTCAAGTAAGGTAAAATAACTGCACCAATAGAAATTCCTATTAACGCTAAAGGAAATTGATAAAGCCTTTCAGCATAATAAAGTATCGAAATTCCGCCCTCCTTAAAAGACGCAATAAAGCCAGAAATCAATAAATTAAATTGTATTGCTATGCCAGAAATTGTTTGCGGTCGCGCAAGGTTAGTAAATTTATTGATAGATTGATTTTTTTTTGGCTTCCTAAAATTTAAAGAAAATCCTCTCTTTGATAGAAGATAGAAAATCATCACAAAATGAATAATACCTGAAAAGGATACAGCAAAAGAAAGTAAGAAACCTCTACTAACTAAGTCTGATACCGGTATTAGAAGTGCCCCTATTAGGAATAAATTTAAAAATATTGGCGTAAGAGAAGTCGCAAAGAAACTACCTTTACTATTTATTATTGCAGAACCGAGAGAGCTTAGTGAAATAAAAATAATATATGGCAAAGTAATTCTTGAATAACTTATTGCTAATTCAAGTTTTGTTAAATTTTGGTTAAATCCTCCTGCTAAAATATAAATAACTAAAGGCATTAAGATTTGTACAAAAATCGTCAACAAGGTTATCCAAATAATCATATAATATAAAATATCTTCAGAAAATCTTATGGAATTTCTTTTACTAGTTAAAAATTCTTTTGAAAAAATAGGGATAAAAGATGCTGAAAAAGCCCCTTCAGCAGTAATTCTTCTAAAAATATTAGGCAACCTTAAAGCAATAAAGAAAGCATCGGCAACATAGCTTATTCCTATTAGCCTGCTAAAAAGCATATCTCTTATCAATCCTAAAATTCTGCTTAAGGCTGTAAAGAAGCTAACTATAAAGATATTACGTGATGGATTTTCTTTTTTAGACATTATCAGCAATTATAATTGATTTTATAAGCTCTTTCTCAATTGAATTTATTTTTTTTCTTGAAAAAACTTTCTCACCATTTTGAGAAAGCACATAAAAAACATCCGTAGCTCTCTCACCAAAAGTGGCTATATGTGCACTATGAATATTTATATTCATATCAGATAAGGATTTTGTTAAATCATATAATAAGCCAGGGCGATCTTTACCACTTACCTCAATTACTGAAAATCTCTCTGATAATGAATTATCAATTTCAACATAAGGTGTTACATTGAATGCTATTGCTCTTTTGTCCAATTTATAATTTATTCTAATATCTGGCATATTTTTTTCTGTAATAAACTCTAAAATTCTTTCCTTGAATCTTATTAAACGCCTCTCATCAGTAATCTTTTCGCCAAAAGTATCTTGGATCCATAAAATATCTAGAATTGAATTATCTTTATTAGAAAAAATTCTTGCATCGACTATACTTATCCCAAGGTCAAGACAACAAGCAGAGATTCTTTGAAATAACCTAGGTTTATCCTTAGTATATATTGTGAGAATAGTGGAAGAAGCTTGACTAATATTATAAAAATCAATGATTTCTTCTTCTTTATTTTGTATTCTTTTGCTTAGATAAATTAAATTTCTTTTTTGAATATCTTCTGGAACAGATAACCAATAACTATCATCTAAATTACTAATTAATTTCTGTTTTAAATCATTTTCAAGGTTTGGAAGACCTTTATTTATTTCATCTTTGATTGCGATAACTTTATTCTTCCTCTTTTCCTCTGAAAAGTTTCCTGTTAATGCTAAATAAGTTTCATCATATAAATTTCTTAACAGTTCACCCTTCCAATCATTCCAAACACCTGGACCAACAGCCCTTATATCGGCAACAGTTAGAAATAATAATAATTTAAGTCTTTTTGTAGTTTGTATAATCTCAGCAAAATCTTTGATTGTCACAGGATCTTGAATATCTCTTCTTTGAGCAAAATCACTCATTTTAAGGTGGTCAAGAACGAGCCAACTTATTGTTTCCTCATCACTTTCAGACAAACAAAGCCTTTTAGCCATTTTCTTTACAACTTTTTTTCCCTCTTCTGAATGATCGCCCTCTCTTCCCTTTGCAATATCATGAAAGAAAATAGCTAAAATAAGAATCCTCTTTTCCTCATTGCTTAAAGCTAAATTATTTAAAATTTGATAACCTTCATCCTTTGAAAAAAAGATCTTATTTACCTCACCTACAGCCTTTATGAGGTGCTCATCAGCAGTATAATGGTGATACATATTAAATTGCATTAATCCGACAATTTTTCCAAAGTCAGGAATAAATTTTCCTAAAACTCCAGTTTCATTCATAAATCTTAATGTGCTTTCCGCATTAGGATTGATTAATAAATCTATAAATAATTTATTTGTTTTAATATTGCTTCTCAACCTATGATCAATAAGTTTTAATGATTTTCTTATTATTCTTATTGCATTTGGATGTACGGTAAGCCTATTTTCGCTCATTAAAGAAAAAAATAATATAATTTTATGCGGATCTTTTTTAAAAACATTATCACTAACAATATTTAATCTTCCTTTAGTAACCAAAAAACCAACGCCACTTCCTGAAGAAATTAACTTTGAAGGTAATTCAAGGAATTTTCTGAATAAAGAAATTGGAGCAAATCTTACCCTGTGTTTCTCTTCCAGAACATAACATACAGATCGAGTGAGATCGCCTACTTCTTTGGCTACCAGAAAATAATGTTTCATGAATCTTTCTACTGGCTTTAATCCTTTTCTTTCTAAATAGCCTAGTTTTTCTGCCATATTAACCTGAGTATTAAAATTAATTATATCGTTTGAACTCTTTTCTATGAAATGAAGCTGGCATCGAACATGCCATAAAAAATTTTCGCATTTTCTAAAACTCGCAGCTTCATCATTTGAAAGTATATTCTTTTGAATCATTTGAGATGGCCTAGAAGCGTCATAACAAAAATTTGTCATCCATGATAAACTCTCGAGATCCCTTAAACCTCCTTTACTATTTTTAATGTTAGGCTCCACTAGATATCTAGATTGCCCTTCTTTGATATGTCTACTTTCTCTTTCTTCAAGTTTAATTTTGATAAAATCATTTGAAGATCTTTTGGAAATACTTTCTCTAAAATTTTTTTTAAAAACTGTTGCAACTTCATCATCACCACAAATAAATCTAGCATCAAGCAAAGATGTAGTTATCGTTTGATCTTGGAGGGAAAGAGATATGCACTCATTTATATTTCTAGTTGCATGCCCAATCTTTAGTCCTAGGTCCCAGAGAAAATATAAAAGATTTTCTGTTATTGTTTCGGCCCATGCAGTTTTTTTAAAAGGCATTAAAAAAAGTAAATCAATATCTGAATCAGGAGCAATTTTTCCTCTTCCATATCCTCCTGTAGCTAAAATTGCTACTCTTTCAAAATCAGTTTTGTTTTGCGAACTATCACTTAAAGCTGATAAATATTCAAAATAACTTTTTATAATAAAGTCATATAAATTAGAAATCTGCTCAGCACATTCTGACCCTTTGTATTCACCGCTTTCAAGTCTTTTCCTTGCTAATTCAAGAGAATTAATAATAATATCTTTTGTCTGAATAACAACATTCTTATAAATCTCTCTATTTTCTCTAATATTCACATTAGAAAAAGAAGATAAAAAGGTGGTTGAATTCTTGTCTATTAAGCTATCTAATAATTTATCCATTTCTTCTTATAGAACTAAAAGCTTAAATCATAAACACGAATAAAAACTATATTTACAAAATTTTAATTTATTGAAAGAAAATACTCTGTATAGTAATTAAAATTTATATAATAGCATTTTTTTATTATTTTATTATAATTTACTTGACTAATTTATTATTTTTCTATAGTTATCTCATTTCCTATAATTTTTATAAGGAAAAGATATGGTTAATGATGGTGATGATAAATCTGAAGAAAGTTATGATGAAAAAGAGGCTTTGAAGTTTCATGCAGAAGGAAAGCCTGGGAAAATTGCTATTTCAGCAACTAAACCTATGGAAACTCAATCAGACTTATCTTTAGCATACTCTCCTGGGGTTGCGGCCCCTGTAATAGCTATAAGTGAAAAACCTGAATCTGTTTATGACTATACATCTAAGGGAAACTTAGTTGCAGTTATTTCAAACGGTTCTGCTATACTTGGGCTTGGTAACTTAGGGCCTTTAGCGGCAAAGCCAGTTATGGAAGGCAAGGCTGTTTTATTCAAAAGATTTGCAGATGTTGACGCTATTGATATTGAAGTTGACACAGAAGATGCATCAGCATTTTCTTCAACGGTTAAAAACATAGGACAAAGTTTCGGGGGTATAAATTTAGAGGATATTAGTGCGCCAGATTGTTTTATAATTGAGAGCGAATTGAGAGAAAAACTAGATATTCCAGTTTTTCATGACGACCAACATGGCACAGCTATAATTTCAACTGCTGGAATAATAAATGCTTTAGATTTAACAGGAAAAGAAATTGATAATGTAAAGGTGGTAATTAATGGCGCTGGGGCAGCTGGTATCGCATGCCTTGAGTTACTAAAATCAATGGGATTACCTCATGAAAATGCAATATTGTGCGATTCTAAGGGGCCTATCTATTTAGGTCGTGAAGAAAACACTAATCAATGGAAAGCCGCTCATGCAATAGAAACAAACGCTAGGACTTTAGGAGAAGCAATTAAAGGTGCTGATATTTTTCTTGGCCTTTCAGTAAAAGGCGCTCTAACAAAAGATATGCTTAAATCAATGAATGATAAGCCTATAATATTTGCTATGGCTAACCCAGATCCTGAGATAGACCCAAAAATAGCTAAAGAAATTAGACCAGATTGTATAATAGCTACTGGAAGATCTGATTACCCTAACCAAGTAAATAATGTTCTTGGTTTCCCTTATATTTTCAGAGGTGCTCTAGATGTTAGAGCAAAAACAATAAACGACGAGATGAAAATTGCTTGTGCCGAAGCTTTAGCAAAACTAGCTAGAGAGGATGTTCCTGACGAAGTTGCTGCAGCTTATTCAGGAATTAGGCCCAGATACGGGCCAGATTATATAATTCCAGCTCCATTTGATCCAAGATTAATAAGGGATATTCCTCCTGCTGTAGCACAAGCTGCAATGGATTCAGGAGTTGCAAGAATTCCAGTTGTTGACCAAGACATTTATAAAAATAAGCTTTCAGCAAGACTTGATCCAGCTGCAGATGTAATGCAACCAATCTTCCAAAAAGCAAAAAGATTAATGAAAAAAGTTATCTTTGCAGAAGGTGAGGAGGAAAGAGTAATTAGGGCAGCATTAAATTTCCGTGAGCTAGGATTAGGAGTACCTGTTCTAGTTGGACGTGAAGAAAAAATTGAGAAAACCTTATCTGAGATAGGGCAACAACTTCAATCCGGTATTGAAATAATCAATTCTGAAGTTTCTGAAAGGTCCAGTGAATATGTTGATTATCTTTATTCAAGACTTCAAAGAAAAGGTTTTTCTACAAGAGATTGCTTAAGAATGGTTAACAATGATAGAAATATTTTTTCTGCATGCATGTTATCTCTTGGCGATGCAGATGCAATGGTTACAGGGACTACAAGAAATTATTCTTTAGCATTAGAAGATATAAGACAAGTTCTTGATCCTGCAGAGGATAAAAGAATAGTTGGTATATCGGTAATTATTTCCGAAGGAAGAACTGTACTTGTTGGCGATACAAATGTTCACGACATGCCTAGTGCTGAAGAAATAGCTGATATTACACAAGCGGGGGCAGATCTTGCAGTAAAGCTTGGTCTTGATCCTCATGTAGCACTTCTAGCTTATTCATCATTTGGTTATCCTGAAGGAGAAAGATCAACTTTTATGCGCGAAGCAGTAAATATTTTAGATAATAGAAATGTTGATTTTGAATATGATGGTGAAATGGCAGCAGATGTAGCGCTTAATCCAGAAGCAATGAAATTTTATCCATTTTGTAGACTAACTGAACCTGCAAATGTGCTTATAATGCCAGCTATTCATTCTGCATCTATATCAACTAAGTTACTTCAGGAACTTGGAGGGTCTACTTTAGTTGGACCTTTGTTGGTTGGAGTATCTAAACCAGTTCAAATTGCTAGAAGAGGTTGTACCGTTTCTGAATTGGTAAATCTTGCCTCTATAGCTGCATGTGACCTGGGTAATTAATATTACAATTGATCCCAAAACATTTTTGCTATATCTGAACCACCAAGTTCTTTAATTTGTCTTATTCCTGTAGGGCAAGTAACATTTATTTCTGTTAAATACTTTCCTATAACATCAATGCCCACGAAATAAAGATCCAAATCTAACAATACATTCTTAATTCGCGTACAAATCTCTTTGTCACTTTCTGATAACTCTGCAAGAACAGGCTTTCCGCCAACACCAAGATTTGACCTAAATTCACCTTCTGGAGGTATTCTATTTAGGCAACCCACAGGCTCGCCCTTAAGAAGAATAATTCTCTTATCGCCATCCTTTACTATTGGTAAAAAAGTTTGTGCCATAATTGGCTCTATACCAGCAGCTAAATAACTCCTGAGGCTCTCATTAAATTTACTTTCTTTAAAGTCTAAACGGATTATTCCGTCACCGCCTTTACCAAACAAAGGCTTTAAAACAATTGTATTATATGCTTCGGCGAAAGAAATGATCTCTTGGATATTTCTTGAAATAATTGTCGGGGGCATAAGATCATGAAAATGAGTTACTAAAAGTTTTTCTGGTGAATTTCTGACACTTTTAGGATTATTTATTATACGCACTTTATCGCTTAAATGTTCAAGGAGATGTGTGTATGTTATATAACTCATATCAAAAGGTGGTTCTTGTCTCATTAAAATAATATCAAAGTTATTAAGATCTTCGACATAAGGTTTGCCTAGGTTAAAATGGTTACCAACCTGATCTCGAAGTTCCATTTCTTCACAAATAGCCTGTAAGTGACCATCAACTAAAACCATATTATCGGGCAAGTATTGAAAAATTTGATATCCTCTATTCTGCGCCTCTAAACATAAGCCAAGAGTAGTGTCTCCTGCTATATCAAGCTTACTAACATGATCCATTTGAACGGCTATTTTCATTTATCGATCCTTATTTTTCATACTGATAATTTTATTATAAATAGTTTTCTTTGGAATGCCTGTATTATCCGCAATTTTTTTTGCTAAAATGGTAGGTGAATATTCTTCATTATAGCTCTGAATAATCTCTTCAATATTAAAATCTAATATTTCTTTATTTTTATCAGCATATATTACTAAAGATACTTCGCCTTTTAATTCGCTTTCTTTAATTAAATTTATTATCTCAGTAACTGTACCTGTTATAATTTCTTCAAACTTTTTTGTCATTTCTCTACAAATAGATACATTTCTATTACCCAAGATTCTAAGAATATCTTCCAAAGTTTTATTAATCTTTTTTATTGATTCAAAAAGAATAATGCTCGTTTTTAAATGATTAATATCACTTAATATTTTCTCTCTAGATTTCTTTTTTGTAGGTAAAAATCCTAGAAAATAAAAGCTGTCTGTGGGCGCCCCAGATAAGGTGAGTGCTGTTATTGGCGCAGAAACACCAGGACTTGCCGAAATATATAAGTCCTCCTTTTTTGCTAAGGTGATTAATTTATAACCGGGGTCAGAAATTAAAGGGGTGCCAGCATCAGAAACAATTCCTATGCTTTTGCCATTTTTAATCTTGCCTATAATTTTAGGCCTAATCTTTTCCCCATTATGATCATGATAAACATTTAAAGTTTTTTTAATTTTATATATTGATAAAATTTTGCGAGTTACTCTTGTATCTTCACAATAAATTTCATCAACATCTTCAAGTGTTTCAATTGCTCTAATAGTGATATCTTTTGAATTCCCAATTGGTAAAGATATAATATAAATACCAGGCTTTAGTTTCTCTCTACTTGTCATTAAGTAACTCCGACTTTAGAAGATTAAAAGCTTCCGCTCTATGGGAAATAGAATGCTTAAAGTCTGGGTCCATTTCACCAAATGTAAGTTTATGTCCGTCAGGAATAAATATAGGGTCATAACCAAATCCATTTTTTCCTTTTGGCGGGAATGATAAACCTCCATAAACATTTCCTTCATAAACTCTATGGTCTCCATTTGGCCAAACTATAGCTAAAGAACATGTGAAATTAGCTTTTGAGTTATCAATTCCTAGTTTATCAAGATTATTTTTTATAATATCCATTGCTCTAGAAAAATCTTTATCCATTCCTGCCCATCTAGCTGAATAAATTCCAGGATCCCCATTAAGGGCCTCTACACAAAGACCAGAATCATCTGACAAAGAAATATAACCAGTGGATAACATTGTTTCCTTAGCTTTTATCAAAGCGTTTTCAGAAAAGGTATTTCCATTCTCTTCTGGCTCGGGAATATTAAAATCTATTGAGGAGGCAAGATCGATATCATATCCTACAAACAAATCACGAAATTCTGAAATTTTACCTTGGTTGTGACTTGCAATAATAATCTTTTCACCAAAAATTTTTAATGCCATAATCCGAGAATTATCTAAATAATTCCTTCTGTTTATCAATTATTTCTTTAATACCATCTTTGGCTAATGACATTAAATCTAAAAAAATCTTTTCTGAAAAGGGCAATTGTTCCGCAGTTGCTTGAACTTCAATTATTCTGCCTTTATCTGTCATAACAAAATTTGAATCTGCCGCTGCTTCAGAATCTTCCTTATAATCAAGATCTAAAATTGCTTTTTCTTTGTATACACCACAAGAAACTGCCCCTACAAAATCCCTTATAGGATTTTTTTTTATTTCCCGCGATCTCAAAAGAAAATCAACCGATTGCTTGAGTGCAACGAAGGCTCCTGAAACAGAAGCAGTTCGTGTACCTCCATCAGCCTGTATTACATCACAATCAATACTTATTTGATTTTCTCCTAATGTAGATAAATCTGTTACAGCTCTTAAAGATCTTCCAATCAATCTTTGAATTTCTTGAGTTCTTCCAGATTGTTTTCCAATCGAAGACTCTCTCCTCATTCTTTCACCAGTTGATCTAGGAAGCATCCCATATTCTGCAGTTATCCAACCAGACCCTGAATTTCTTAACCAAGGCGGCACTCTATTCTCAATTGATGCGGTGCATAAAACATGTGTATCACCAAATTTAACAAAACAAGATCCTTCTGCATGTTTAGATACATTAAGTTCAAAAGAAATTTCTCTCATTTCATTTGGTTTTCTTTGTGATGGTCTCATATTAATGCTCTTCATTTATTAAAAGGGGTTGAAATTAAACTTTTGTAACATACATATCTATTGTTGTTACTATAAAAAATAAATAGTATTGAGCGGTTTCATCATTTGGAGAAAGCCATTGGAAGAAGAAAAAGATAATCAAGAAAAAAGTGAATTAGATCATAAGAACGGTGTTTTAGAAGATAATGAAAATGAGGATCAGGAAGACGCCAATGAAAATAATAAAAATCTTAAAGATTTAAGCCCTGAAGATAAAATTCAAGAGCTGGAAGATAAGCTTCTTCGCACTTTTGCTGAGATGGATAATATTAGGAAACGGTCTGACAAAGAAAGATCTGAAGCCTACAAAATAGGGGCATCAATTTTTATCAAAGAGATGCTTCCCATAACGGATAACCTTAAAAGGGCTTTGAGTTCATTTACTAATGATAAAAATTCTGATTCTGATGGTTTTATAGATGGAATTAATGCAATTTTACGTGACTTTGAATCGTTGCTTGAAAAAACTGGAGTAGAGACCATTAACCCTGAGGGTGAAAAATTTGACCCTAATTTTCATGAAGCTATGTTTGAAATTCCTTCTGAAGAAGCAAATCCAGGAATAATACTTGAAGTAGTTGAGCAGGGTTATATCCTTGAAAAAAGACTTTTACGCCCTGCAAAAGTTGGTGTTGCATCAAAAAAAGCTTAATAAATCAAAATTAAACCCTTGTAATCAAAAAATTAATGCCCATATCAGTTTCATTAATTATTTCTTGGATCTTTAAGGAGGTTTAGATATGGGAAGAGTTATAGGAATTGATTTAGGTACAACCAATAGTTGTGTTTCTATTATGGATGGGACACAGCCAAAAGTGATTGAAAATTCTGAAGGTGCTAGAACTACACCTTCTATGGTTTCTTTTGATGAAGAAAATACTCGTTTAATTGGCCAACCTGCAAAACGTCAAGCTGTGACAAACCCAGAAAACACTCTCTTTGCTATTAAGAGATTAATTGGTAGGCCTTTTAATGATCCTGCAACTAAAAAAGATATTGAAATGGTTCCTTTTACAATAACCAAAGGTAAGAATGGCGATGCGTATGTGAAGGCTATTAATGAGGAATATTCTCCCGCTCAGATTTCAGCCTTCATTTTACAAAAAATGAAGGAGACGGCTGAGGATTATCTTGGGGAAAAAGTTGAACAAGCAGTTATAACTGTTCCGGCTTATTTTAATGATGCACAAAGACAGGCAACTAAAGATGCAGGGAAAATTGCAGGACTAGAGGTTTTAAGAATTATCAACGAACCAACAGCTGCAGCGCTTTCCTATGGACTAGAAAAGAAAGAAGGTAAAATTATTGCCGTTTATGACCTTGGTGGAGGAACTTTTGATATATCAATACTCGAAATCGGGGATGGCGTATTTGAAGTTAAATCGACAAATGGCGATACTTTTTTAGGTGGTGAAGATTTTGATACCGTTTTGGTAAATTATCTAGCGGATGAATTTAAAAAAGATAATAGTGTTGACCTTAGAAACGACAAGCTTGCGCTTCAAAGATTGAAGGAGGCTGCTGAAAAAGCAAAAATTGAATTGTCTTCGGCATCTCAGACAGAAGTCAATCTTCCTTTTATAACGGCAGATCAAAGTGGGCCTAAACACTTAACTCTAAAATTAACAAGGGCGAAATTAGAAAGTTTAGTCGAGGATCTTGTTCAAAAAACAATCTCACCTTGTAAAGCGGCTCTTAAGGATGCTGGAATTAAAGCGGCAGAAATAGATGAAATTGTTTTAGTTGGTGGACAAACTAGAATGCCTAAAATAAGAGAAACAGTGAAAGAATTTTTTGATAAAGAGCCAAACATGTCTGTCAATCCCGATGAAGTTGTCGCAATGGGGGCCGCAATTCAAGCTGGAGTTCTTCAAGGTGATGTTAAAGATGTCTTGTTGTTAGATGTAACGCCGCTTTCACTTGGAATTGAAACTCTAGGCGGTGTGTTTACTAGGTTAATAGATAAAAACACCACTATACCTACAAAAAAATCTCAAGTATTTTCAACCGCAGAAGATAACCAATCTGCAGTTACAATAAGAGTCTTCCAGGGTGAAAGAGAAATGGCGTCGGATAATAAACTTCTTGGGTCTTTTAATCTTGAAGGAATTGCCCCAGCTCCACGAGGAATACCTCAAATTGATGTCGCTTTTGATATTGATGCAAATGGGATAGTTGCGGTTTCAGCAACAGATAAGGCAACAGGAAAAGAGCAAAAAATTACAATTGAAGCTTCCGGCGGTCTAAGTGATGACGAAATTGAAACAATGATAAAAGAGGCTGAATCAAATGCCGAAGAAGATAAACAGAAGAGAGAATTGGTTGAAGCAAAAAACCAAGGGGAAGCCTTAATACATTCTGCGGAAAAAGGAGTGGAAGATGCTGGTGATAAACTTTCTGAAGATGAAAAAGCTGCTGTCGAGAACGCAATTTCAGAATTAAAAGAAGTTATTGATAGTGATGATTTAACTGTAATTCAAGAAAAGAGCGCGGCATTGTCACAAGAGGCTATGAAAATTGGTGAAAAACTTTATCAACAAGAACAAGAAGGCGGAGCTCAAGATGATGTTTCTGCGGCGACAGAAGATGGTTCTAAGGAAGATGTTGTTGACGCAGATTACGAAGAAGTTAAAGAAGATAAAGAAGAAGCATCAAACTAATAGTAGTTTAGGATGTCAAAAAGAGATTATTATGAAGTGCTCGGCGTTCAAAAAAACGCTTCAGATGGCGAAATAAAGAAAGCCTTCAGGAACCTTGCAAAAGATAATCATCCAGATAAAAATCCAAATGACCAAGCGGCTGAAACCCGATTTAAAGAAATAAATGAAGCTTACGAAACCTTAAAAGATCCTCAAAGTCGTTCAGCATATGACCAATTCGGACATGCAGCATCAGAGGGTGGAATGGGTGGCGGTGGATTTGGCGGATTCAATACAAATTTTTCTGGATCAATGTCAGATATATTTGAAGATTTATTTGGTGAATTTACTGGAAGAAGAGGATCAGGACAATCACAAGCTCAGAGACAGACAAGAGGTTCGGATTTACGTGCAGAAATGAATATTTCTCTCAAAGATGCTTACTTTGGTACCTCTAGAGATTTAAATATTGATGCAAATCAGTCTTGTGAAGGTTGTAATGGAACAGGCGCATCAAAGGGTTCAGATAGAGCAACATGTGGAAATTGTGGGGGCTCAGGAAAAGTTAGAACTCAACAGGGGTTTTTTACACTTGAACGTACTTGTGTTTCTTGCTCAGGAAAAGGTTCAATAATTAAAAATCCTTGTCAACCCTGCAGGGGTACTGGCCGAGTTAGAAAGAAAAGAAAATTATCAGTTAATATTCCTCAAGGCGTTGATGATGGAACAAGGATTAGATTAGGCGGTGAAGGAGAGGCGGGTGAAAACGGAGGCCCAGCAGGTGATCTTTATGTTTTTATTTCTATAGAACCTAATGAGTTTTTTAAAAGAAAAGATTCTGATCTTTTATGTGAAGTTCCTATAGATTTTATATCTGCTTCACTTGGGGGCGATATCGATGTGCCTTCACCAGATGGAAAAAAGCTTAGAATAACAGTTCCTGAAGGCTGCCAAAATCAAAGGCAGTTTAGATTAAAAGGAAAAGGCATGCCTGTTCTGCAATCAAAAAGATATGGCGATTTATTTGTTGAAATTCATGTTGAAGTTCCGAAAAATTTGAACAAGAAACAAAAGGCATTACTAAAGGAATTCCAAAATGAAGCCTCAAAAAATAACAACCCTGATTCAGAAAGTTATATTACAAAACTAAAAAATCTATTTAGCGTTTAATAATTAAGGTTTTTTATGTATAAATTTTTTTTTCCTTTTTGGATAACAGGATTTGCAAATTTTACATTCAAGCCCCCAGCAAGCCCTTGCCTTACAAAATTCTCTTCCCCAGTAAATCATTTGCAAATGAAGCTTGCCCCATTTAACTTCGGGAAAAGAATTTTTAAGGTCTTTTTCGGTTTGTAAAACATTTTTCCCTTTTGTAAGGCCCCAACGCTGAGAAAGCCTATGAATATGTGTGTCTACCGGGAATGCAGGTTTATTAAATGCCTGACTAACAACAACTGATGCAGTTTTATGCCCAACTCCCGGTAATTTTTCTAATTCTATCAATTCACTTGGAGCTCTTCCTTCGTGATCTTTAACTAAAATATTTGATAACTTCTTAATTGCTTTTGATTTTTGAGGGCCTAATCCACATGGGCGTATAATTTCATATATTTTTTTTTCTGATAATTTCCTCATTGCTTCAGGATCGCTGGCTTCTTCAAAAAGAAGTGGCGTGACTTTGTTAACTCTCTCATCAGTACATTGCGCCGACAATAAAACAGCTATTAAAAGGGTAAAGGGGTCACTATGATCTAAGGGTACAGGAGTTTCTTTGTATTGTTCATCAAGAATTCTTGAGATAATATTTATTCTTTCAGACTTATTCATATTTTAGAGAATAGACTTCTTTTGATGAGTCAAACTCATATACAAGTGGCTTACCAGTTGCGATTTCTCTCTCAAGAATTTCTTCTGAAGATAAATTCTCAATATGCATTATTAAGGAACGAAGGGAATTGCCATGGGCGCTGATAAATACATTTTCTTGAACCTTTAGCTTAGTAAAAATCTCAGATGAAAAAAAAGGAATTACTCTTTCTGCTGTATCCTTTAAACTTTCTCCATTTGGCGGGGGTATATCAAATGACCTCCTCCAAATATGCACTTGCTCTTCTCCCCATTTTTTTCTCGCATTATCCTTGTTAAGGCCAGTTAAATCACCATAGTCTCTTTCATTCAGTTCTTGGCATTTAACTAAGTTGTAATTGGTAATATTAAGGCCGCCTTTAATAATGATTTCAGCAGTAATAATGGCTCTATCAAGAATAGAAGTGTAATAATGGTCATAAGCTATTCCGAGATTATTTAACATCACTCCCGCCCCCACGGCTTCAGAAAGCCCTTTATTTGTTAGTCCTGGATTCTCCCAGCCGGTAAATAAATTCCTTTCATTCCATTCACTTTGACCATGCCTTACAAGAGTTAAATATGACATTAAACACCTTTCTAGAAACCTAATACATCTTGCATAGTATATAAACCAGGTTCCTTATCTTGTCCCCAACTAGCTGCTTTTAAAGCGCCATTGGCAAATATATCTCTACTTTCAGCTATATGTGCTAAAGCTAATCTTTCATTATTTCCTTCAAAAATTACTGAATGGTCACCAACTACGCCTTCTTTTCTGTATGAAGAAAAACCTATATCTCCTTTTTTTCTTACCAACCCTTCTTTCATTTTGGTCAGATTTATTTCGTCTTCTATAACTGTTGGATCATCAATGACTTTTTTCTTTTCTAAATCAATATCCATTCCGTTTGCTGCAAAAGAGCCAAGCGCAAGGGCTGTGCCTGATGGGTGATCTTTCTTTTCCTTATGATGAACCTCTGAGATTTCGACATTCCAATTATCATTTAATAATTTTGAAGCATTCTGAACAATCCCAAGTAAAATATTGAGACCTAGACTCATATTTCCTGACTTAATAATGGTTGCATGTCTTGCTGCGGCTTTAATTATATCATTTTGTTTATTATCAAATCCAGTAGTTCCAATGACATGCACTATTCTTGCCTGGGCACTTAATTCAGAAGCATATAATGTAGAATCAATGGAACTAAAATCAATCAAAGCATCTGATTTAACAACTGCATCTATTAATTTATCACTTATTAACAAACCTTTTGGTTCAACTTTGGCAATCTTATAAGCATCTTTCCCAAGAAATTTTGAGTTTTTATCTTCAATTGCTCCAACTAGTTCAAACCTTTCTGAAGCTGATATTTCCCTTACCAATTGACAACCCATTCTTCCGGCTGCGCCAATAACTGTAATTTTAATTTGCTCTGCCATTTCTTATATTATCACAATTAAATATTTCTCAAGAGTAATTCTTCTACTAGATGATCTTCATCTTTACTTATTATCATTGTTGCAAGATTTCGTGTGGGTAGAATATTATCATTTAAGTTTTTTAAGTTTATTTTTTCCCAAACGCTATTAGCAATATCTTTTGCTTCGAGCTCACTAAGTGATGCAAAACGATTAAAAAAAGATTTTTCATCTTTTAAGGCCTTATGTCTTAACCCTAAGAATCTTTCAATATACCATTGTCTTATAATTTGTTCTTCAGCATCTATATAAATAAGAAAATCAAATAAATTGTCTTTAGCTTTTTCGTTTAGAAAAAGATTAACGCCCTCAATAATAAGAATATCTGGAGAAGAAATTAATTTTTTTTCGTTTTCTAAAATATCGTATATTTCGTGTGAGTAAATTGGTACCTCTACACGATTTACTCCGGCCCTTATTGCCGACATAAATTCATAAAATAATTCTTTATTATAGCTCTCAGGAAAACCCTTACTTTCCATCAAACCTTTCTTTTCTAAAACAGAATTTGAAAATAAGAATCCGTCTGTTGTAATAAGTTCTACCGATTTAAAGCCAAATGAAGAAAGTTTTGGAATAAGAAATTGTAAAATTTTTGAAAAGGTTGATTTTCCTACCGCAACTGACCCTGTCACACCTATTATTATAGGAAATTTTTTATTGTTATTCTTTAGTTTTTCATTATTTGGTGTTTTTTTATCAACTATATTTCTTAATATGTGACCTGTTAATTGGAGATAAGTATTTTTTACCTCTTTAAGATTAATTTTATCTTTTACTTTTATTAACGAATTAATTTCTTCTTGATTAGTGCTTATTGCCCCTATATCGGCATCCGATAAAATCTTATAGGATAAAATACTCTTATAATGATTTTCTATAAGTCTTTCTTTTTCATTAGACATAATTTTAATTTATTTTTTACGTTCAATTAATTCTTGAAACACATCTTGAGGGTCTACATCAGTTAATTTTAACAACAACAGCCAGTGATAAATAAGATCTGCACTTTCATTAATAACTTCCTTTTTCGTCTCCGCAAGAGAAGCTATAATTAGTTCAGAGGCCTCTTCACCTAATTTTTGTGAGGCCCTTTTAATTCCCTCCTGAAGTGTCTTATATGTATAAGAATTAGGGTCTGCTGAGATTTCTCTCTCATTAATTATTTCCCACAATTCATTTATAATCTTTGTATTATCAGCCATTAAATTAAAGCCTTACATTTATATTGTTTGCCATCATTTCTTCTTTAACTTCTTTTATAGTAATTTCACCAAAATGAAAAATGGAAGCAGCAAGTAATGCGCTTGCACCACCAATTTTCACTCCATCAATAATATGTTGAATGTTTCCTACTCCGCCTGAAGCAATTACTGGTATATCTAGATTAGAAGTTATTAATTTTAATAGTTCAAGATCATATCCTATTTTGGTTCCATCTCTATCCATGGATGTTAATAAGATTTCACCTGCCCCAAGTTCAGCTGCTTTTAATGAAAAGTTAACCACTTTAAGCCCGGTTGGTTCTCTTCCGCCGTGAGTAAAAATTTCCCAATCATCATCAGTTTTCTTTACATCAATTGCTACAACTATACATTGGCTTCCAAATGTTTCACTTGCTTCTTTAATAAAGTCTGGATTCTTAATTGCTGAAGTATTAATAGACACCTTATCTGCTCCAGATTGTAGAAGTATCTTAATATCATTTATGTTTCTAACTCCACCACCAACAGTTAATGGCATAAAGCATTTTTCTGCAGTTTTTTTTACAATATCCAATAATATTGGTCTCTTTTCATGACTTGCGGTTATATCCAGGAAACAAAGCTCATCCGCTCCTGCATCATCATAAGCTTTTGCAGCTTCAACTGGATCACCTGCATCAACCAGGTTAACAAAATTTATTCCTTTAACAACTCGTCCATTTTTAACATCCAGACATGGAATAATTCTTGTTTTAAGCATTTTGATCACCAAAAATATTTAGAGCCTCACCAATATCTATTTCTCCATTATAAATTGCTCTTCCGCATATGGCTCCCTCGATGCCTTTGTTTTCTAAGGTTTTTATTTTTATAATATCTTCAATCTTTGATACACCACCTGAAATTATTAATGGAATATTTGATTGTTCCGCAATTTCTAGAGTTAACTCTATATTAGGGCCATCCATCATTCCGTCTTTATTAATGTCTGTTAAAATAATTCCTCCGACACCTAGATCAGATCCAGCTTTTATTAAATCAACAACTTTCATATCAGATTTTTTTGTCCACCCTTCAATTCTTACTTCATTTTTTAATACATCCGCGCCTAACCAGATTTTTTCTGAGTGCCTTTGTATTGCAGATTCCAAAAATGTCATATTTTCTATAGCCGCAGTACCTATAATTGCTCTGTCTATTCCAAGATTAAATAATTCATCTATCTTGTCTATCGACCTTAACCCCCCGCCAAATTGTATGTTAAGATCTGTGCCAATTTTTATTTCTTTTAGAATCACATCGTTCTCTGAATAGCCATCTTTTGCCGCATCCAAATCAACAATGTGTAACCATTTACAGCCCGCGCTCTCAAATGATTTAGCTTGTCTTACCGGGTCCTTATTAAAAACGGTTTTCTTTTGAAAATTTCCCTTTTCAAGTCTTACACATTCTTTATCAATTAAATCTATAGCTGGATAAAATTTCATGGCTTCCATAGTAAAAATTTCTTTAAAAATTCTATCCCGTTTTTTTGGCTTTTCTCAGGATGAAACTGCGTTCCCAAGATATTTTCTTTAATAAGAATTGAAGGAAAGGGATTATCATAATTCGTTTCAGCCAAAATATTTTCATTATTTTTTGCTTTAAAATAATATGAATGAACAAAGTAAAAATCTCTTTTGTTAAGAATAGAAAAATAATCTTCACCTTTTCCAAATTTTATCTCATTCCATCCCATGTGGGGTATCTTAAGATTCTTATTTTTAGGTTTTAAATTTACAACTTCTCCAGGAATCCATCCCAATCCTTTAACTTCTTCGTTTTCATATCCTTTATCCGCCATAATTTGAAGTCCTACACATATACCTAAAAGAGGCGCTCCTTTCTTAAAAACTTTTTCAATAATACTTTCTTTTAATCCTGGAATTGAATTAAGTTTCTTATAACATGAGGAAAAAGCTCCAACACCGGGCAACACAATCCTGTCTGCTTTTAAAATAGCTTCAGGATCTTGAGTTATGCTAATCCTGCCATTTAATTTACTTTCCTTTAAAGCAAGCTCAAGTGCTTTTGAAGCTGAGTGAACATTTCCTGACTCATAATTAATTATAGCAACATTTATATTGCTCATATTTTAGCTTCCAAGGCTTCCTTTACTAGAAGGAATCCTTCCTAACTCCCTTGGATCAATTGAAAGGGCGTCTCTTAAGCATCTAGCCAATCCTTTATAGCAAGACTCCGCAATATGGTGATTATTCTCTCCATAAATATTTTCTATGTGAGTTGTTGCACCTAGATTTTGTGCAAATGCCGCAAACCATTCATGGAAAAGCTCGGTATCCATTTCTCCTAAAAGGGGTTTAGAAAACTTAACATCCCAATGAAGGTGAGGCCTCTTAGATACATCTATTGAAATTCTAGTAAGAGTTTCATCCATAGGCATATTTATATTGCCAAACCTTTTAATTCCTGAAAAATCTCCTAAAGCCTCAGCAATAGCTAAGCCAAGAACTATCCCGGTATCTTCAACAGTATGATGTTGATCAACATGTAAATCGCCTTTCGCTTTAAGCTTAATATCAATCAATGAGTGCCTTGAAAAGCTTTCAAGCATATGATCTAAAAAACCAATACCGGTTTCTATTTCAGAAATTCCAGATCCATCAATATCCACCTCACAAGAAATTTGTGTTTCCTTAGTATCTCTTTCTATGCTTCCTATTCTGTTATCTTTTTTACTAGTCATGAACTATCCTATAGTTTCTTTTTTTCTCAAATGCAAAACAATTGCTCCTTCTCCGCCCATTTTCCTGTGCGCATTCGAATAACCTATAATATACCTAAAGGTGCTTTCTTCATGTAAAAAATCAATTATTGTCTTTTTAATAACTCCTGAACCCTTTCCGGTTATAACATTAACGTATCGATACCCCATATTAATACTTTGAATAATAAACTTTTCAATTTCATCCCTTGCCTCAAACCTATTAAGCCCATGTAAATCTATTTCGGCATCAAGAATGATATTTTTTTTTGCTAATTTTTTTATCTTGCCTTTTGGAAGTTCATTAGGTTTCGGAAATTTTTTACTAACGCTCATAGGTTTTTTTTCTAAATTAGAATTCTGTGCTGATCGTGCCCATATCAGCAAATCATCTTTAGTAAGTTTTTTCATTCCTAGCCCTCAGATTGGGTAGAAATGAGCTGCCATGAAGGTCCTTTGTCACTTAGAGGCTTTTTAAATATCCATTGATCTGCAACAGATATAGGATTGTCCTTATTTCCTTCTACTAATTTTTGATTTTCATCCAAGACAAAAGTTATTAACCTTGAATAAAACTCCACTGTTATTAAAGCATTTTTTCTTTCAATTGTAGCATTAATAATTTCTGCCTTATCAAAGGCAATTAATTCATTTGTTAATTTATGCTTTTTTTTGTTTCTTTCGGATAACACTTCATTAAAGCCCTTATATACCTCTTTACTAATAATATTTTTTATCTTTTTTAAGTTGCCCTCTGCATAGTTCTTTAAAATTATTTCATACGCATTACATGCGCCATCAATAAAAATCTTTTTATCAAAGGAGTTAAGATTATTTTCTAAATAAATTAGAACATCTTCTTTATTTTTTGGTTTATTAATGTTCTCTGAGTTAGAAAGTTTTTCTATATCTTGCTTGATTTGCCCCGAAAACTTCTTATGCGTTAAGGGTTCTTCATTTCCTGTTCTTTTCCCTAATGTCATTCTAAGACGAATAAATCCGAAAACAGCTATCAAAAGCAATATTACATTTAATGGATCAAATGGATTTCCCATAAAAAACCTCCTAATCGAGATAGCATTATACTATAATAGATAATATTAGAATGGAAAATTTTATATGTTTTACTTTTTATTCCTTTTTATAATAGGTTT
>CAZLAN010000005.1:0-31239 GCA_964557485.1 uncultured Rhodobiaceae bacterium
TAGGAATTCCTATTTTAATGATTGCTTCATGGTATGTTTTTATACCTGGAGAAGATGATAAATCTCCACTTTACTTAGCCTTTTGGTTATTCATCTTATATCTTTCATATACATTTGTAGGGCTAACGCAACAAGCTTGGGGAGTTGATCTGACTTCAAAATATGATGAAAGATCGAAAGTTTATGGATGGAGAGAGATGGGCTCTATTTTTGGTATGATGGCCGTTTTATCATTTCCAGCGATTCTTGAAATATTAGAGTATGATTTTAAGATTATGATTGCTGGAATGGGTTATTTTCTTCTCATAGCCTTTCCTATAACAGCTATAATCAGTCTTTTAATTATACCCGATGATAAAAATTCTGAAGGTACATTTTTTCCAAAATTTTCAGATATTACAAAAATTTTGAAGAAAAATAATCCTTTAAAAAGAACATTAGTGGCTGAGATTTTATGTAGCACAGCTTCATCAATTGCGGGTTCGACTTATATTTATGTTGCTATTTATGTTTTTGAATTAGGAAATATAGCGAGTCGTATTTTATTCATTTATTTTTTTGCAGGTTTGTTAGCTATGCCAATTTGGATGTATATATCCTATAGAATAGGTAAACATCGAGCCTTATTTATTTCAGCTTTACTTTGTTCGGTAGTATTAGCGGCTTATCTTCCTTTATCTATTTTTGTTGATATAAGTGATGCTTTCTGGACAGTTATTATTCTTACAATCCTATTTGGAGTAGGGTATGGCGCTCCTTTTACTTTAACTAGAGCATTGATGGCAGATATAGTTGATGCTGATGAATTAAGAAGTGGTGAAAAAAGACCAGCTTTGTTTTTTTCGGCCTTAACCACCTTGTCTAAGTTTGGCAGCGCCATAGCTGTAGGAACTGTATACATATATCTTGAGACTGTAGGTTTTAGCTCTAATGCTATCGTTTCTCAGGAAATTAAGAATTCATTGCTTTTCGCATTCTCATTTTTCCCAATGTTACTTTATTTTACAGCGGCCTTGTTTTGTATGGGTTATGAGCTAACTCCAGAAAAGCACAAAGAAATCCGATTAGAATTAGAAAATAAGAGTTAGTATTGATATTGCTTGCCAAAAGAAAATTCATGGTTAGCTTATTACTTTGGAGGATTTGATATGGGGCCATTAGAAGGAATAAAAATTATAGATATCTCAACAATAGTTTCTGGACCATTGGCTGCATCTATGTTGGGGGATCAGGGGGCAGAAGTAATTAAAATTGAACCCCCTTTTCGTGGTGAGAATGCAAGAGTTATGGGGCCAATTAAGGAAGAAATTGGAGCCCTTTTTGCTATAGTTAATCGGTCAAAAAGAAGTCTTGCCATGGATTTAAAAAAAGAGGAGTCGAAAGAAATCATTTTTAAATTGGTTGAAAGTGCTGATGTTATTATTGATAATTTTAGACCTGGTACTCTTGAAAGACTCGGTCTTGAGTATGATGTATTAAAAAAGCAAAATCCAAAAATCATTCAAATGTCTATAACTGGATATGGTGAAACGGGACCATACTCCAAAAGAAGAGTTTATGATCCTTTAATTCAGGCTACAGCAGGTGTTTCAGACGCGCAATCACTTGAGGGCCAACCTAAATATATGAAAACACTTATGTGTGATAAGATTACCTCTCTTACAGCCGCACAGGCAATGACAGCTGCTCTTTATAAGAGAGAAAAAACGAATGAAGGACAACGCATAACATTGTCGATGTTAGATACTGCATTGTACTTTATGTGGTGTGATTCAATGTATAATTATACATGGCATGGAGATGATTGGGCGCCAATGCCAAATATTGCCGATTTCTATGAACCGGTAAAAACAAAAGATGGTTTTATTGCTCTTGTAGCAATTAATGATAGTGAATTTGCCGGAGTTCTTAAGGCCATAGGAAAAGAAGATTTACTTGAAGACGAAAGATTCTCTTCTACGGAAAATAGATTAATGAATGTAATGGAAATGCAGGAAATTCTCTTAAATGCTTATTCTGAATTTACCTCAGAAGAGTTAGTAAAAAAGATGGAAGAGAATGATGTTCCTGCCGCAAAAATTAATACTCGAGAAGAAGTTCTAAATGATCCTCAGGTTTTAAATAATAATTCTATTATTAATACTAATAGAGAAGGAAAAGAGATTCTAAGAGGACCAAAACCTCCTGCTAATTTTATGAATACAGATTGTGATGACCCAGGTCTTAGCCCTTCTTTAGGTCAACATTCTTCTGAAATTTTAAAAGAATATGGTTATTCAAGTGAAGAAATTAATGCATTAATAGATAATCAAATAATCCAAGGAGAAAAGGTTGGCTAGTTTAAGAAGTAAATTTTGGGCAAAAATTATCAGTAAAGAAATAGGAAAAGCTCCTGAAATAAAAGATACTAACGATATCAGAAAAGATTTTTCTGGTGATAGCAGAATCCTAAAAGCTAATTATTGGAAAAAAGAAAAGAAAATTAGATATTCTAACTTTAACATAGATAACCTTCCGGCCTTAAAATTGGAAAATAAAGAAATACAATCGAATAAAACACTTTTATATCTTCATGGTGGAGGTTATGTGGCTTGCGGGCCAGAAACGCATGGAGCTTTAATAACTGAATTATCATTAATTGCTAAAACTCATGTTTTGTTTCCTATATATAGATTAGCTCCTGAGCATCCTTTTCCTGCAGCAATAGAGGATGCGCTTTCTTCTTATAAATATCTTTTAAATGAAGGGATAGATTCTAGAGAAATATTTATAGCTGGCGATTCAGCCGGTGGCGGATTGACTATGGCATTATTACAAAAAATTAAGGAGGAGAACCTTTCAAGACCTGCGTGTGCAATAGTTATCTCTCCTTGGACAGATCTAACTTTGAGTGGAAAATCTATTATTGAAAGAAAAGATAGAGATCCTATGATAAAAATGGATCCAGGGTCTAATGTAATTGTAGATGCATATTGTGGAGGTGAAGACCCAAAAAATCCACTCATTTCATCAATTTTTGCAGATCTCGAAGGAATGCCGCCAATTCAGATTCAGGTAGCTTCTGAAGAATCAATCTTTGATGATAGTACTAGATTATTTGATAGGTTAAAAGAATGCGGAAATAAGGAAATAGATTTTTTTGAATGGAAGGGTTTATTTCATGTTTTTCAAGCTTTTTGTTCAGGATGGTTGGCAATTCCAGAAGCCAAAAAATCTCTAAAGATGATTTCTAATTTTGTCGATAATTATATTTAACTTAATGCTTTCTTTATAGCTTTACTTGCTTTATCTACTGCCTTTTTTGAGCTATCTAATGCAGTTGGCCAAGAAAAAAAAGCGTGAACAGTATCTTCATACTCAACATGCTCAACTTTATTTCCGCATTCTTTTAATTTTTCTCCATAAGCCCGTCCTTCATCACGTAATGGATCAGCTAAAACTGTTATTAAGTATGTAGAAGGCAGGTTTTCAAGATTTTCTGCTAAAATAGGTGATGCTCTCCAATCTTTTCTAGATTCTTCATCAGGTAAATAATGTTTATAAAACCAATCCATCCCTCCTTTTTCCAAAACATAACCTTTTGCATTTTCTTCGTAAGAGGGATAGCTCATCGAAGCATCAGTAGCTGGATAAATTAAGAGTTGGTATGCTAAATTAATTTGTTTATCGTCTCTTGCCATAAGAGCAACTACAGCCGCTAAATTTCCACCTGCACTATCTCCTGCAACAGCAATCTTATCTTTATCAACAAGTAAATCCTTATGATTGTCATTTATAAATTTTAATGCTTCAAAGCATTCTTCTGGAGCAACTGGAAATTTAAATTCTGGAGCAAGTCTATATTCAACTGAAAAAACCCTACAACCAGATTTATTTGCTAAGTATCTACATAATGAATCTGAACCTATTCTTGAACCTATTACCCACCCGCCACCATGATAATAAACTATTGTTGGCAATGGCTTATCTTTAGATACACCTTTTGGAGTATAATTATACATTTGGATAGGTCCAAATGGGCCGTCAGCTCCAATCTCTACTACTAATTCAACTTCAGGAATAGGCATATCCATTAAATTAATATTACGAGCTTCTATTGGTGAAAGGTCTTCTATTTTGAGTCCGCCAGCAGCTTTTAAATCTTTTAGTAGCTTTGTAACTTCTTTATTAAATTTATATTTTGACAATTATTTTCCTCAAGGCAATCTAATGTTATCAACTAATTTATAAACTTCAATAGGCGGAGCTTTAGAAATTGAAGAAATTATTATTGCAAAAATAAAATTTACTAACATTCCGATAACACCAATACCTTCTGGTGAAATTCCTAAAAACCAATATTCAGAATTATTCAATTCCGGAGAAATAAATTTAAAGAAAATAATGTAAGAAGCTGTAAATAGAAGACCGCTAATCATTCCAGTTATTGCACCATGAGAGTTCATTCTTTTAGAAAAGATTCCCATAACTATAGCAGGGAATATTGATGCTGCAGCTAAGCCAAAAGCAAACGCTACTACTTGCGCAACAAATGCCGGCGGATAAATACCAAATATACCAGCAATTATAATTGCTGTTGCAGCAGAAATCCTTGCCAAAAGTAATTCTTGTTTTTCGCTAATAGAGGGTTTAAGAGTTTTTTTCATTAAATCATGACTTATTGCAGATGAAATTACTAATAATAGTCCAGCAGCTGTTGAAAGAGCGGCAGCTAGAGCCCCAGCAGCAACTAATGCAATTACCCAATTAGGTAATCTTGCAATTTCTGGGTTTGCTAAAACCATTATATCTCTATCTATATAGATTTCATTATCGTTTTCTGTAGGCGTATTAAGAGTCAATCTTTGGTTAAATTTACCTCTTTGATTTGAAAATTTAGGTTTAACATTTTCTAATGCATTTCCTGATCTGTATTGAATGATTCCGTCATCATTTTTATCAGTCCAAGAAATTAATCCAATATCTTCCCAATTCTTAAACCATGAAGGAGTTGAGATATAGGAGCTATTATCTATAGTATTTACAAAGTTTAATCTAGCGAATGATGATACCGCTGGAGCAGTTGTATAAAGAATAGCAATAAAAACCAATGCCCAACCGGCTGATGTCCTTGCATCTTTAACTCTAGGAACTGTAAAAAACCTTACTATGACATGAGGTAAGCCTGCAGTTCCAATCATAAGTGCTGCAGTTATACAAAATATATCAATCTTTGAACGAGAGAATTCAGTATAAGAATTGAAACCAATATCATTTAAAACAAGATTTAATTTATCAAGTAGGTATATATCTTCAGTTAAGAGTTTTGAACCGAATCCCAGTTGAGGGATTGGATTTCCGGTCATTAAAATAGAGATAAATATTGCTGGAACCATATAAGCAAATATTAAAACGCAGTATTGAGCAACTTGAGTATATGTTATCCCTTTCATTCCACCTAAAACGGCATAAATAAATACAATAGCCATGCCAATTATTACGCCAGTGTTAATATCAACTTCAAGAAATCTAGAAAACACAATACCAACACCACGCATTTGCCCCGCTATATATGTAAATGAAATAAAAATAAGGCAAATTACAGCCACTAATCTTGCAATATTTGAATAATATCTATCACCAATAAAATCTGGAACAGTAAATTTTCCAAATTTTCTTAAGTATGGAGCAAGTAAAAGAGCTAAAAGGACATATCCTCCTGTCCACCCCATCAGGTAAACAGACCCGTCTCTACCCATAAAAGATATTATTCCTGCCATAGAAATAAATGAAGCTGCCGACATCCAATCGGCTGCTGTTGCCATGCCGTTTGCTATAGGATGAACACCACCACCAGCAACATAAAATTCTCCTGTAGATGAGGCTTTAGACCATATAGCTATACCTATATAAAGAGCAAAAGCTGCTCCAACAATAATGTATGTTAAGGTTTGCGTATCCATATTTATTCTTCAGAAATATCGAATTTTTTATCGAGTCTGTTCATTAAAAAACAATAAACAACAATAAGGATTACAAAAATTATAATTGAACCTTGTTGAGCAAACCAAAACCCAATTTGAAAACCACCAATTTTAATTTTATCTAGCTGATCTGAAAAAATAATTCCTGCACCAAAAGAAGAAAGAAACCAGATAAGGAGAAGAGTAAAAACAATTTTTAAGTTTGAATTCCAATAGGAATATTTATTTATCTTTTTGTTATCCATTTATTTCTCATGAAATTACATATGGTATTAAGAAAACAGAAATTAAAGCAATAATGATAATTCCAATTATATTTAATACTACTCCGCTTATCATCATTGATCTTATACTTATAAATCCAGAACCATAAACAATTAAATTAGGAGGGGTTGCTACAGGTAACATAAATGCACAACTTGCAGCTAAAGTTATTGCTGCGCCAAATATTATTGGATTCTCTCCTAAGCCAATTGCTAAAGCTGCAATAACCGGGAGAAACACACTTGTTGTTGCAATATTTGATGTAAGTTCTGTTAAGAAAACTATTAAGGTAACCGAAGCAAAAATAAGAACAGTTATTCCTAATGCTCCAAAAGGCTCTAAACCGTTCCCCAACCAAGCAGCAAGCCCTGTAGTTGCAACACCATTAGCAAGACTTAATCCACCTCCAAAAAGTATTAAAAGATTCCAAGGAACTTTTTGAGCAGTATCCCAATCCATTAATTTTCCATTTTCTCCATCAGGAATAAGAAAAAGAAATATTGCACAAATCATAGCTATTACATGATCAGTTAAATTCTCTAAAAAAGGTATTAGTTGTATTAAATCTCTTAACATCCATGATAATGCTGTTATAGAAAAAACAATTGCCACTCTTTTTTCAGCCACAGACATAGGGCCAAGATTCTTATATTGTGCTTGGAGATGAAGAGATGTTTCATTTCCTTTAGAAAAGGCTGTTGAATATACAACCTTTGTTAAGGCAAACCATGAAAGTGGAAGTAGAAAAAGAACAACAGGTAGACCAATCGTCATCCATTCACGAAAACTTATTTCTATTCCATAATTACTTTCTATAAAGCTTGCAAAAATAGCATTAGGGGCAGTTCCTACTAAAGTTGCCATTCCTCCAATACTTGCAGCATGGGCAATTCCCAAGAGCAAAGCTTTAGCAAAATCAGAATTTTGTTCTGTAGTTTCGTTTTGTTCATTTATAATATGTGCAACAGATATACCTATTGGTAGTAACATTAATGTTGTTGATGTGTTCATCATCCACATTGACAAAAATGCACTAACAAACATAAATCCTGCAATTAGAGAAGGGCCACTTTTAGCTGCAAATCTTAGAATATTAAGAGCTATTCTTTCATGAAGATTTGATTTTTGGATACTAAGAGCAAGAATAAATCCACCAAGAAATAGAAATATGTTTTTATTGGCATATGGAGTAGCTGTGTCAGAAAAACTAGAAACATCTAGTAACGGAAAAAAAACTAAAGGAAATAATGCTGTGACAAATAAAGGTATAGCTTCTGTTGCCCACAAAACAGCTATTAAGACTCCAACTGCCGCTACATACCAAGCTTCTAAACTTAATCCTTCAGGTTTAGGAGATAAAAATAAAATTAAAAATAAAATACTAGCAGTTAATAGCCCATAATTAATATTTGAAATAATCTTTTTCATAATCTTAAAAAATAATTAATAAAGTAATCTATTGGTAAATATTTATTTTTAAAAGGGTTGATTTATAAATTTTGTGTATTATTTAATAACAATAATTATCAGAAAATTTTTATAAAGGATTTGTAAATGGGAAATCAACCAATCAATCGAATGCTAAAATTAAAGTCTAGACCTGAAGGTGAGGTTAAATCAGAAAATTTTGAGCTTATTGAAGAGGAGGTAAGGGATCTTGCTGATGGAGAGCTGTTAATAAAAGTTCTTTATCTTTCATTTGACCCAACTCAGAGAGGTTGGTTGAATGATGTTCCGTCTTATATTCCGCCTGTTCAAATTGGTGAAGTTATGAGGGCTGCTTCAGTTGGGCAAGTTGTAGAATCAAGAAATGATCAATTTAATGTTGGCGACTTAGTTCAAGGTAGTTTTGGTTGGCAAGAATACTCAATTACAACAGGAACTGATGGATTTATGCCCGCTCAGAAGATACCTGAAGGTATTCCGCCAACATCACCTTTAAGCATATATGGAATAACTGGATTAACAGCTTATTTTGGGATGTTAGATATAGGAAAACCTCAAGATGGCGATACTGTTCTTGTTTCGGGTGCTGCTGGAGCTACTGGTTCGGTTGCAGGTCAGATTGCAAGAATTAATGGAGCTACTAATATAATTGGCATTGCTGGTGGTCCCGAAAAGTGTAAATGGGTTGTTGAGGAAGCAGGCTTTGATAGTTGTATTGACTATAAAAATGAAAATGTAGCAGAAAGAATCCCTGAATTAGCTCCAAAAGGATTAAATATTTACTTTGATAATGTAGGTGGTTCTATATTAGAGCATTCACTAGCTAACATTGCTCTAAATGCAAGAGTAGTTATGTGTGGAGGAATCTCTTCAGGCTATACTATGGAAAGATTACAAGCCGGACCTTCCACAATTTTTAATTTAATTATTCAAAGAGCTAGGATGGAAGGTTTTATCGTTCTTGATTATGCAGATAGATTTCTTGATGCAATAACGGAATTAGCTGGCTGGGTAGGGGAAGGTAAAGTAAAGTATCAAGAAGATATCGCTGAAGGTTTAGAAAATTGTCCTGAAACTCTAGCTAAACTTTTTAAAGGCAAAAATTTTGGAAAACAGCTTTTAAAGCTTTCTGATCCTACTTAAAATTTAATTATATTTATTTAATCTATCTATTGTTGAATAGAATTCTTGAATAGTTTCACTTATTATTTCTTTAACTGATTTTTCGGAATCAATTCTACCTGCAACTTGCCCAGTCAAGGCAATAGAAGATTCCATATCGCCACCAAAATATAAATCTAATGCAGTTCCAAATTCTTGCATTGCATTTACATCATCTTGCCTCTCAAGTTTATTTGTTTTCTCGGTTCTTAAAGCCCTCAGAGCAGGACTTGAAAACCTATTTAATAATACAGTTGACTGATCATTTGCAGATATAATAGCATTTTTCCAATTTTGATGTACGGGAGATTCTTTTGCTGAAACCATTCTCGTTCCCATTTGAATACCTTCTGCGCCCATTGAAAATGCTGATGCCATTGATCTTCCATCAACAAAGCCTCCAGCAGCAATTATTGGAACATCGACTTTAGAGCTAATCAGAGGCAATAATACCATTGATGCAACGCCATTTGGACTTTTGAATCCTCCTCCTTCAAAACCTTCTACAACCAATCCATCTACACCCGCTTCAATAGCTTTGATAGCAGCTGAAAGTGAAGGTACAACATGAAATACCGTTAATCCTGCTTCCTTCAGCTCTGAACAATACTTATTAGGATCACCTGCGGATGTAGTAACAAATTTTATTCCTTGATCAATAATAAATTTAACAATATCTGGATCACGAACAAATGCCTGAGCTATGTTTACTCCATAAGGTTTTTTTGTTTTTTCATTCATTAACTTAATTTCTTCTCTAATTGCATCAAGCTCGCCTGAAGAAGTTTCAATAATACCTAATCCTCCTGCCTCTGAAACAGCTGAAGCTAATTGTGATCTTGCTATCCACCCCATTGGCGCTTGCACTATTGGATAATCAACACCAAGGATTTCTGTTAAACGATTTTTTATTGGTTTCATTTTATTTCTTTCAGTTCTTAATCAATGTTATATATTTAGATATTTTATACTTTATAATAGAAGTCATGGCATTCAATAAATTACTTAGTTTTTTTAATAAAAAAATTCTAGCAAGAATTCGTAATAAGGTAATTCAAAGATTCACAAATGAAGATAACTTATTAATCGAAAGAAAAAAAAGAGAAGATAAACGAGTTGCAGAAAACAGACCGCATCTAATTTATTACTTTCATCAAGTTGATGACCCATACTCAATCTTAGTTTTGTCACTAATAGAAAATTTAAAAAACAAATATAATGTTGAGATGGAATATATATTAGTAGGAGAACCGCCTAACGAGACTATTCATGAACCAAGTATGTACGAAATGTATTGTTTAAATGATGTAAGAAATTTAGCTCCCTGGTATGGAATAGATAATAAGATAAACTCTTATCCACCAAATAATGAAATATTAAATTCTAATAAAACCTTAGCTTCATGTGAAGGTAAAGAATTTATTAATAAAGCAATAAGTATTTCTAATTCTATATGGCTTAAGGGTTATGAAAATACTTCAAACTCTTCTGAGGATAACATTGTGAGCGATGATGAAATAAAAAGTATTCTTGAAGAAGGAAATCAAAAAAGAAGAAAAATTGGGTATTATTTTGGATCTGCATTTCATTATGAAGGAGAAAATTATTGGGGAGTTGATAGGCTTGATCACCTGGAGGATAGGTTAACAGAATTGGGTTTGAAAAATAATGATTCAAATAAATATATTGCAACTAGAAAAGATATCGAACTAACCCAAGAAAACGAAAAGAAAAGAGTTATTCTGAACTTCTTTCCTTCGCTAAATAGCCCTTATACATATATTAGTTTTCCTAGGGTTAGAGGTTTGGCTTCGAAGCACTCAATTGATATTGTTACCAAACCAGTTTTACCGATGCTAATGCGTGGTATGAGTATTCCAAGATACAAAGTTAAATACATTTTAAGTGATGCTGCGAGAGAAGGTAGAAAATATGGAATAAATATAAAGGATGTTTACTCGCCGCTAGGAGAACCGGCAGAAATGGCTTATTCATTATTTCCGGTTATTGATAATCTTGGAAAAGGTTTTGACTATATAGAGAGTTTAACTAAAGCCTCTTTTCATGACGGAATAAATATAGGAAGTAAGACTTTTTTAAGAAAACTTATAGAAGAACTTGAGTTACCTTGGAACGATATTAAAGAAGAATTAGGTTCAAGTTTATGGAAATCAGTTTTAAAAGAAAATTTAGATGATATGTATTCAGGAAATTGTTGGGGCGTTCCATCCTTTAAGTTAACGGATGAGACTGGAGAGAACTCTTTCTATCAATGGGGTCAAGATAGAATATGGTTAATAGAAAATGAAATTATAAAGCGACTTCATTAGCCTCCAGTAACAGACATATGCCTTTTAATTTTTGCACTTTCAGTCATAGTGTTAATTTTAAATTCGTGTTTTTCAGGTTTTTTCTTCATAGCAAGATCAATAGTATTATTAAGCAAATTAATATCTCCTGTCCTTAAAATTTCCTTAAAGTCTATCTTGTTATCTTGACCAAGACACATATACAATAACCCAGTACAAGTAATTCTTATCCTATTGCAGCTACTACAAAAATTATTTGATAAAGGAGTTATTAAACCTAATTCTTTATTTGTTTCTTTAATTTTAAAGTAATTAGATGGCCCAGATGTTTTGTAATTACTTTTTTCTAGAGTAAAATTTCTTTTTATTATTTCTACCATTTTATTTATTGGAAAATATTGATCAAACCTAATACTTTCAACATCACCTAAAGGCATAGTTTCTATCAAACTGATATTAAAATTATTTGAATGAGCCCATGAAATAATGTCAGGTATTTCATCAACATTAGTATTTTTAAGAACAACAGTATTTATCTTTATTTTAAAGCCAATTTTTTTAGCTTTTTCTATGCCTTTTAAAATTTTTGTAAGATCATTTCTTAGAGTAATTCTATTAAATTTATTTTCTGATAATGTATCTAATGAAATGTTTAATCTTCTTATACCGCTATTAAATAAATCTTCAGCATATTTCTCGAGGAGCGTCCCATTAGTTGTCATAGTAATCTCATCAAGTAAATTATTATTCTTATAGTAATTAAGACTTGATATGAATTTTATTATCCCTTTTCGAACAAGGGGTTCACCACCTGTTATTCTTATTTTTCTTATTCCTCTATGAATAAATTTTTCACACAAAACTTCCATTTCTTCAAAGGATAAGATATCTTTTTTTGGAAGAAATTTCATTTTCTCTGGCATACAATATGTGCATCTTAGATTACACCTATCAGTAACAGAAATTCTTAAGTAATCAATTTTCCTACCATAGTTATCTATTAGTATATTTGAATGTCTTAAATTTTTAAGCATATTTTAAATTATAATATAAAAACTATATATATTTAAGATAATAAAGTTAAAAAGCCCAGAAATTGTTGATATATTTGACAATATGCAAGAATTATGCCATTTATTTTTATAAACATTATTTGTTTATAATATGGCAAAAATATCTTTAATTCAGGGTTTAAAGCAAAGTCAGAAGATTACTTTAACGCCACAACTACTTAAAGCAATTAAACTGCTTGAATTAAATAATATTGAATTAAATAATTATCTTGATGAAGAGATATTAGAAAACCCTTTGATTAAGAAATTAGAAAATGCTGATGCTAATTATTTAGCTGAAGATAATACATCCCAAGATTCTAACATTGGAACATCATATGATGATCCAGATCAATTAGAAAAATCGAATGAAGGCAGCCCAACTTTTCAAACAAATAATCTTTTTGATTCTTCATTTTCAAGTAATGAGATAAGTAATATCTTAGAAGAGACACTGCAGTCTGAGCAAAGCATATATGAAATTATATCTAAACAAATTAATATTTTTATTACTAATAAATATGAAAAATTAATCGCCTTTGCCCTGATGGAATATGTTGAGCCAAATGGATATTTAAAAGTTTCTGTTGAAGAGTTATCTGCAGATTTAAACATCAAGTCTTTAAAAATCGAAAAAGTATTATCAATTTTAAAATCTTTTGAGCCTATTGGAATTTTTTCTCAAAATCTTGAAGAATTTCTTAAGATACAACTAAAGATGAAAAATAAATTAAATGCCCCTATGAATATTTTAATAGATAATTTAGCTATATTAGTTTCTGGTAACATCTCTTCTTTAGAAAATGTTTGTAAGGTAGAGAAAAAAGAAATTTTATCTATGGTTGAAATTCTAAAGAAATGTCATTCGGTACCGGTTGATAATAATGAAGATTCATCTTTAGAATTACCTCCGCCAGATATTATTGTTCAAAGGGATAAGAAATTATGGAATGTAACTTTAAATGAGGAAACCTTACCTAAAGTAGTAGTTTTAAGAAGTTATTGGGAAGAGTTATCTAAAAAGAAATTATCAAAGGATGATAAAAAATACTTAACTTCTAATTTTTTAGCTGGAAAAGGAATAGTTAAGGCTCTTGAACAAAGAGCTGCAACAATCTTAAAGGTTGCAAATATGATTATAGAAAAACAGGTTAAATTTTTAGAAGAAGGAATTATGCATCTCCAGCCAATGACATTAAAAGATATTGCTGAAGAATTAGATATTCATGAAAGTACTGTATCGCGTATTACAAATTCTAAAACAATTTCTACTCCCAGAGGTACTTTTGAGCTTAAATTCTTTTTTTCTACTTCATTAAGCAGTAATTTAAGTCTAATTGGTTTGTCCTCTAAGGCAGTTAAAGAAAAGATATTTCAGCTAATAAATAATGAAGGAAACAATATCTTATCTGATGATAAGCTATCTATCTTATTAAATGAGCAAGGTATTAATGTTGCACGAAGAACAGTTGCTAAGTATAGAGAAGAATTAACTTTACCGCCATCTCATCAAAGAAAGCGCTTAAAGAGATTAACGATTTAAATCTTTATCATTTTTTTTATTTCAAAATCTTTTATTTCTTCTTCACTATAATTGAGCTCAAGAAGTATTTCTTTTGTGTGCTGACCGATGGAAGGAGCTAACTTAGGCTCTTTCTTGTTTTCTCCTTTCATATATACTGGGCTGTCAATGGTTAGTAAGTCTTGCCTATCTGAATAATTCCTAAAAAAATTATTATCTCTTATTTGTTTGTCTTCAATATGGTCAGTTGGTTCAGAAATTGGACCATAAGTTACTCCTGATTTTTGGAAAAGTAATTGTAAATCAGTCCAATCTTTTTTTAGGAATTCTTTATCTAATATTTCAACAAGGTCTAAAGAATTCTTAGCTCTATTTTCTCTTGAATTGAATCTTATGTCTCCATTGAGATCTTCTCTATTTATACATTTAAGTAATAAGGGCCATTCACGTTCTTCATTCAACATTACTAAAATAAACCATCTTCCGTTTTTGCATTTATATTTTTCAGCTAAAGCTCCTTTGGTACCTCTACCATCATTATTAATAAAATTAGCTCCACATAACGCAGCTTGTACAAATATTCCATTTGACCAAAGACCATTTGCTAAAAGAGAGGAAGAAACTTCTGATCCTTCTCCACATATTTCTCTTTTATATAAAGCCATCATTATTGAACCAAAAAGGGCAGAAGCGGTGGGGTGGTCCCCCATACCTGGAGCAGGCGAATTAGGTGCAGCATTTGAATCGTCTCTAATAGCATGCATAAGACCAGATCTTGCCCACCATGCAGTAGCATCATACCCAGTTCTATCTTTTTCTTCACCTTTTTCTCCATATGGAGAAAGTGACGCGTATATAAGTTTATTGTTTAATGACATCATATCATCAGCTGTTATTTTTAATCTATCTCTAATTGGGAATGGGTAATTGGTGATAAATACATCTGCCTTACTTACTAATTGATGTAAGATTTCCTGTGCCTTATTATGCTTAAGATCAATTGCTAAACTTTCTTTATTTCTGCTGGTTAAAATCCAAGGATAATTTTCATCACTTTCTGGTAATCCGGGTAATCTTAAAAGACCCCTATAGCTATCACCTGCCTCAGGAGGCTCGATCTTAATAACCCTTGCTCCAAAATCAGATAAAATTGTTGCAGCTGCTGGACCTGCAATATAACTTGCACAATCTATAACCGTAATATCATCTAATAAATGTTCCATTTCTATAATAAATGATAATTTTTTTTTTCTATTTATGCAATTAAACCTTTATAAAGGGCTAATAGATTTATTAGATGAATTAAATTTATTGAGGTTAAGATGACAGAAAAGATTAATCCAAATTCATACTCAGCTCTTGATGCTTCTCATCATTTTCATCCTTATTCAAATGCTAGAAGAATTGAAAATCAAGGACCTATGGTTATCGAAAAAGGTAAAGGGATAAAAGTCTGGGATGATCAGGGAAACGAATATATTGAGGCTATGGCAGGGTTGTGGTCCGTCGCAGTAGGTTTCGGGGATGACAGATTGGTTCAAGCTGCTAAGAAGCAACTTGAAACTTTGCCTTATTATCATTCATTTACTCATAAGTCACACCCATCAGTTGCTAAACTTTCAAGAAAATTAACAGAAATGGTTGGATTAGGAATGACACATACTCATTATACCAATTCAGGTTCTGAGGCCAATGACTCTGCTATGAAAATGATTTGGTACTATAATAATGCATTAGATAGACCTAAAAAGAAAAAAATAATTTCAAGATTAAAAGCCTATCATGGGATAACAATTGCCTCCGGAAGTTTAACTGGAATACCAATGATGCATAATGATTTTGACCTACCGATAGAGCAAGTTCTTCATACAATGTGCCCACATTATTGGAAAGAAAAAAATGATAACGAAACTGAAGAAGATTTTGCCACCAGATGTGCTGAAGAATTAGAGTCTCTTATTCTAAAAGAAGGACCTGAAACTATAGCTGCCTTCTTTGGAGAACCAGTAATGGGTGCAGGAGGTTTAATAGTTCCTCCAAAAACTTATTGGAAAAAAATACAAGATGTTTGTAAAAAGTACGATGTTTTAGTTGTCGCTGATGAAGTTATAAATGGCTTTGGAAGGACAGGCAAACCTTTTGCTTGTGAACTTTATGGAATTGAACCAGATTTGATAATTCTCTCTAAGCAAATAACTTCAAACTATATTCCTATGGGCGTAGTGCTAATGACAGATAAAATTTATCAAGTAATAGCTGACAACACTGTAAAAAATAATCTTTATGGCAGTGGTTTTACTTCGGCCGGCCATCCAGTTGCATGTGCAGTTGCTTTAGAAAATATTCGTATCCTTGAAGAGGATGGCTTGATGGAAAGAGTCTCTATTTTAGGGCCTATCTTTCAAGAGAGATTAAAAAAACTTCAAAATAAAGAACTAGTGGGTGAAGCAAGAGGCGTAGGTTTAATGGGAGCTGTAGAGTTAGTTAAAGACAAAGAAACATCTGAAACATTTGATCCTATAGGAAGTGCGGGTCCAGTTTTAGCAGATATTGCCCATAAAGAGGGTTTAATAATAAGAGCAATAGGTGATGTTTTAGCGGTTTGTCCACCTTTAATTATAACAGAAAGTGAGATAAATGAATTATTTGATCGTTTTGAATCTACTCTTGATAAAGGTTTAGTGGCTGTTAAATAATTAACCAACTTCGAGAATAATTTTACCAATATTATCATTGACGGACATTATTTTATGAGCTTTTTCTACATCTGTTATATTAATTGATTTATAAATAATTGGTTTAATTTTATTTCTTTCAAACAATGGCCAAACTTTTTTAAATAATTCTTTCATTACATCGCCTTTAATTTTAGTAGAACGAGATCTTATAGTTGATCCGATTATTTTTTGCCTTTTCATTAAAAGGTGGGCAATATTTAATTTCCCTTCTACACCACCGAGAATACCAATAATTATTAATCTTCCATCGACAGCAAGATTATTAATATTTTCTTCAAAATAATTTCCACCTACTGGATCCAAAATAATATCAAACCCATCTGGGCAATAATTTTCGAATGAATCATATGAATTTTCAGATCTAACAATTCCATTTTCAGAACCTAATTTGATACAAAAATCAATTTTCTCTTTACTTCCGGCGGTAATATAAGAATGACAACCAAATTCTTTGCAAAGCTGAATTCCTGCAGTACCAATACCACTTGCACCTGCATGAAATAAGACTTTTTGATTTTTCTTTAGATTGCCTTCCATAAATAAATTTAACCAACAGGTTGCAAATACTTCTGGTATGGCGGCACTTTCAATTAATGTTAAATTTTTTGGAATGGGAAGCACTTGTTCTTCTGGGCACGATACATATTCAGCATATCCTCCTCCTGCTAATAAAGCCGTAACTTGTTCTCCTACTCTTCTATTTTTTACATTCTTTCCAACCTTTTCAATAATGCCGCTACATTCTAATCCCAGAATTTCACTAGCACCTGGGGGAGGGGGATAAAGACCTGCTTTCTGAGCTAAATCTGCTCTATTTATTGCGGTTGCTTTAACCTTTATTAGAACTTCAGAATTCTTAAAATTTGGTTTTGGGGCTTCTGCCCAAGTCATTTTACCATTATTGATTAAAATTGCTTTCATTAAAGGTTATTTATTTTGACGATTATTGATTAATTCTTCAACAACTACCGGCTCAGCAAGAGTAGAAGTATCTCCTAAATCAGAATAATCATTAGCAGCAATTTTTCTAAGTATTCTTCTCATAATTTTTCCTGATCTTGTTTTAGGTAAGTTAGGAGCAAATTGAATTAAATCAGGTGTTGCAATTGGCCCTATTTCTTTTCTTACCCAATTTACAAGATTTTTTCTTGTATCATCAGTTCCTATTTCACCTGAATTAAGGGTAACATAAGCATAAATACCTTGACCTTTTATATCATGAGGAAAACCAACAACAGCAGCTTCTGAAACTTTTACATGCGATACTAGTGCGCTCTCTACTTCAGCAGTACCCATTCTATGTCCAGAAACATTTATAACATCATCAACTCTACCTGTTATCCAGTAATATCCATCGGCATCTCGCTTACACCCATCGCCTGTAAAATAATATCCATCATATTGACTAAAATAGGTTTCAATAAATCTCTCATGATCACCATATACTGTTCTCATCTGTCCTGGCCAACTTCCTGAAAGACAAAGATTTCCTTCATTTTCTCCAACTAATTCTTCTCCTTCAGAGTTAAGAAGTACTGGCTTTATGCCAGGTAATGGTTTTGTTGCAGATCCTGGTTTAAGATCTGTAGCTCCAGGAAGAGGTGATATTAAAGCTGCTCCTGTTTCTGTATGCCACCAGGTATCAACAATTGGACAACGTTTTTCGCCAACCACATTGTAATACCATATCCAAGCTTCTGGATTAATTGGTTCACCAACTGTTCCTAAAAGTCTCAGATCAGATCTTTTGGTTAATTTTACAGGTTCATCCCCTTCTTTCATTAATGCTCTTATTGCAGTGGGTGCGGTATAAAAAATATTAACTTTATGTTTATCGCATACCTCCCAAAACCTAGAAGGAGTTGGATAGTTTGGAACTCCTTCAAACATTATTGTGGTTGCTCCATTAGCTAATGGCCCATAAACTATATATGAATGACCTGTTACCCATCCTACATCAGCTGAACACCAGTAAATATCTCCTTGATGATAATCAAATATAATTTCATGTGTATAAGATGAATAAACCATATACCCGCCAGTAGTATGTAAAACCCCTTTAGGTTTTCCTGTTGAACCGCTTGTATAAAGTATGAAGAGAGGGTCTTCAGCGTTCATTTCTTCTGGAGGACATTCATCACTAGCCTGTTCAAAGGCTTCGTGATACCAAACATCACGATTTTCTTCCATTTTGATTTGTCCGCCTGTTCTTTTAACTACAATAACATTTTTAACATTCGGGCATTGTAATAAGGCTTTATCAGAATTTTCTTTTAATGGTATTTTTTTTCCGCCTCTTACTCCTTCATCTGCTGTTATTAGAAATTTTGAATCACAATCAATAATTCTTCCTGCTAAAGCATCAGGAGAAAATCCGCCAAAAACAACAGAATGAATTGCGCCAATTCTAGCACATGCAAGCATCGCATAAGCCGCTTCAGGAATCATTGGCATGTAAATTGTTATTCTATCACCCTTTTGCGCGCCGTGATTTTTTAAAATATTTGCAAATTTAGAAACATTTTTATGAAGTTCTTTGTATGTGATATTTAATGATTCATTTGGATTATCACCTTCCCATATAATTGCTATTTTATCTCCATCTTTTTCAAGATGTCGGTCAATACAATTATAGCTCGCATTAAGTGTTCCATCATAAAACCATTGAATCCTTACATTTTTTTTTGACCAAATTACATCTTTTATTTTCTTATATGGTTTTATCCAGTCTATTCTTTCACCTTCTTTTTTCCAAAAATCAACAGGATTATCGTAAGCAAAATTATATATTTGATTATATGAA
The DNA here is from genome assembly GCA_964557485.1 of uncultured Rhodobiaceae bacterium. Lineage (GTDB taxonomy): Bacteria > Pseudomonadota > Alphaproteobacteria > MED-G09 > MED-G09 > AG-430-B22. The sequence goes on from CAZLAN010000005.1 coordinate 19,259, forward strand.
TCTTTATTAATATGTGCTCTGCTTTTAAAACTTTCAGGCACAGGGAATTTTAACTCTTCTGACATTTTTTTCTCTAAAATTTATAATTCATTCTTTAATAATTTAATTACACCTGAGAAATCAAGATTATCATGACCATTCTTTTCCATTTCTTCGTAAATAGATGTGGCCTTTTCTCCAAGAGGAGTTTGAGAATTAGAAAAAGAAGATGCCTCTTGAGATAATCTTAAGTCTTTTAACATTAAGGCTGCAGAAAATCCTGGTTTGTATTCATTATTCGCAGGGCTTGTAGGTACTGGTCCTGGTACTGGACAATAACTTGTCATAGACCAGCACTGACCAGAGGCTGTAGATGCTATATCAAAGAAAGTTGTTGCATCTAGCCCAAGATTTTCTGCAAGATTAAAGGCTTCAGATGTTCCAATCATTGATATTGCCAATAGCATATTGTTTGCAATTTTAGCTACCTGACCATTTCCTTCTTGACCGGCATGTATTACATTGCTCCCCATAATATCCAAAAACTCTTTTGCTTTATTAAAAGCATCAGGATCTCCACCAACCATAAAGGTTAATGTTCCCGCTTCAGCACCAGTAACACCCCCTGATACAGGCGCATCCAGCATTTTTAAATTTTTCTCATTAGCACTTTTTGCAACTTCTCTAGAGCTTTCAACATCAATTGTAGAAGAGTCTATTAGAAGGACATTATCTGGTGCATTTCTTATTATTCCATCATCACCCAGGTAAAGTGATTTAACATGTTTACCTGACGGAAGCATAGTTACTACAATTTCAGATTTTTGTAATGCTTTTGAAATATTTTCCTCTTCGTTTCCTCCGGCCTCTAAGAATTTCTTCATTTGATCCTCAACTAGATCAAAACCATAAATAATGTGATTTGCGTTAAGAAGGTTTTTAGCCATTGGAAGGCCCATATTACCTAATCCAATAAAAGTTATTTCTGTCATGTTTACCCCTTATTAAAGTTTAATTCTTTATCACCCAAATTAGTAAAAAATCTTTCAACATCTTCTTTGCTAATTTTACTTATGTCATTTGGATTCCAATTAGGATTATTATCTTTTTCAATAATTAATGCCCGAACACCTTCATAAAAATCATGATCAGACATAACTCTTGAGACCATACGGAATTCCATTCTCATGCATTCTTCAAAGTCATTTTTCTTTCCATCAGTTATTTGTTTAAAAGATATTTTTAAAGAAGTAGGTGATTTTGAACATATTGTTTTATAGAGTTTTTGTGATAATTCAGAATTTTTATTCTCCAGTCTCATAAAAATTTCTTCAAGTTCATTACCACTAAATAATTGCTCAATTTCTTCAGAAATATTTTTAAAATCTGAAATTCCAGGTTCGGTATTATATTCTTTTAAGATTTTATCAGGAGATTCTCCTTTTGATAATTTGCTTATTATTTCTTCGTAATTTTTAGATTCTATATAATACTTCGCTATACCTAGATAAATTGAATCGGCTGCTATTAATCTACTACCTGTTAAAGCTAAATACATTCCAGCATTTTTATCTAATCTAGATAAAAAATAACTTCCTCCTACATCAGGAAATAATCCAATTCCAGTTTCCGGCATTGCAAAAGAGAAGTTTTCTCCAGCTATTCTATGTGAGCCATGTACGGAAAGACCGACACCACCTCCCATTACTATTCCATTAACAAATGAAATATAAGGTTTTGGAAAAGATTTAATTACCTGGTTAAGTAAATATTCTTCGTAATAAAATCCTGTGGCCCTTTCATCGCCATCTTTCCCCCACTCGTATAATGCTCTAATATCACCACCTGCACAAAATGCTTTTTCACCAACTGCTCTAACAGCAACTGTTGATATTTCATCATCATCTGCCCATAGTTTTAATTTTGGATAGATTTCTCTTACCATATTAAGGGTTAGAGCATTTAAAGCTTCTGGTCTATTTAAGGTAATAAGACCTAGAGAACCCTTTTTTTCAAGAAAGACTTCTTCAGCACTCATTTATTTTCCTTAAGAATCTCTCTCGCTATAATAACTCTCATGATTTCATTGGTACCTTCTAGTATTTGATGAACTCTCAAATCTCTAAGATTTCTTTCAAGAGGGTAATCTTTTAAATATCCATAACCACCATGAATTTGTAAGGCTTCATTTACAATATTGAAACTAGCATCAGTAACAAATCTTTTAGCCATTGCTGCTGACATTGTTTTGTCAGAAGAATTTTCATCAACTTTTCGTGCAGCTTCTCTGAGCATCAATCTTGATGCCTCTAGATCAGTTGACATATCTGCTAATTTAAATTGAAGAGCTTGAAATTCCTGAATCTTTCTTCCAAATTGTTCTCTCTCTCCCACATATTGAACTGCTCGTTCATAAGCAGATTGAGCTGTTCCAAGAGAGCATGCGGCAATATTTAAACGACCTCCGTCTAATCCCATCATAGCTATTTTAAAACCATCACCTTCGTTTCCTATAAGATTTTCTATAGGAATTTTACAGTCTTCAAATATTACTTGGGATGTTGGTTGAGAATTCCATCCCATCTTCTTTTCCTGATTTCCAAATGATAATCCTTCTGAGTCTTTTTCAACAACAAGTGCAGAAATAGAATTTTCATCAGTTTTTACCATCGTTACATAAATATCTGAAAATCCACCCCCAGAAATAAAAGATTTTGTTCCATTCACTATATAATGATCACCAGATTTCTCTGCTTTTGTTCTTAGACCTCCGGCGTCTGAACCAGCACCAGGTTCTGTAAGGCAATATGAGCTAATTTTATTAAGTGCACATAAATCAGGAACAAAACGCTCTTTTATATTGTTATCTCCAAAATTATCAATCATCCATGTTGCCATATTATGGATAGATAAGAATGCAGAAGTTGAAGTACAGCCTTGGCTTAAACCTTCAAAAATCAATGTTGAATCAAGTCTTGAAAGACCTGAGCCACCCATATCAGGAGAAACATATATTCCTGCAAATCCAAGCTGAGCTAATTCTTTTAATATATCAACGGGCAGAAATTTTTCTTCATCCCACTTTTCTGCATTGGGAGCCATTTTTTCTAAGGCAAAATTTTTTGCCACATCATAAAAGGCAGTTTGTTCTTCAGATAGTTTCATAATTTCCTATAGTAATAATAAATTATAAAAAAATTCTAATAAAAAGTAGATTACTATTTATTATTTTTAAATATTAATTTGATAAAAGATTTGGCTAGTTAATTTTATTCATAACATCGCCAAAGAGTTCTTCATCAGATATTAACTCTTTAGTTTTCTCTAAAGGCTTTGATACCCATGTTTCATTAATCAAATCTCTCCAAGAAATATTATTATTGGTACCATTTCCTCCCCAAGAGCCGCACCCTAATGAGAATGTTTGTCTCATTCCATTCCATAAATTACCGCTATTAGAAGCTGCTTGTGGTTGATTTACCATTACCCTAGAGGTTTTTGTAATATTGGCTAATTTCATAATATTTTCATCACTGGTTGAATAAATGCCACATGAATGACCTTGTCCTTGATAAGATTGAATATTATTGGTCAAATCTATAGCATGATCTATATTTTTTGCTTTATATAGGGCCATAACAACTGATAGTTTTTCACCCGAAAATAAATGTTTAGGACCCCAACCTTCTTCAGGAACTATATAGAATTCAGTTTTTTCCGGAATGCTAATACCTGCCATTTCAGCAATTTTACTTGCGGGTTGAGCAACAATAGCAGTATTTAAGTGACCTTCTTCATCCCAAATTGTTTTTAACAGTTTATCCTTTTCTTCCTCATTAACTAAATAGCCACCTCTTTCTTTAAGTTTAGCAAGCATATCTTCATAAATATCGTTAACTAAAACAACTGAATTATCAGATGAGCAAGATGCCGCTAGGTCTAATGTCTTAGAGATTTTTATTTTATCTGCTGCATCGTCTAAATCTGCTGTTTCGTCAACAGTAATAACTGCATTGCCTACTCCAACTCCCAAAGCAGGCGTACCGCTAGAATAAGCCGCATTAACCATTGCCCCTCCACCAGTTGCAAGAACTCTATCGCATTGGGTCATAAGTTCGTTAGTTAATTCTAAGGTGGGTGTTTCAATACCTATAATTAGGTCTTCTGGAGCTCCACATTTCTTAATAGCTTCACGCATTAAATCGCATATTTTCTTGTTAGTTAATTTAGCCCTCGGGTGTGGCGCAACTATTATAGAATTTCTTCCTTTAATTGCATGTATAGCTTTAATTACTGGCGTAGCTTCTGGATTGGTTGAAGGAGCTAAAGCACCAATTATACCCATTGGCTTGGCTATTTTTACAATAGCCCTTTCTCTGTCCTCTTCTAAAATGCCAACAGATTTATCATTTATTATATCCATTAATGTAGCTCTAGTTTTTCTCTGGATCTTCAAAAATTTACCTTCATAGTTACCTAATTGAGTTTCATCAACAGTAAATTGAGCTATTTCCTCAGCAATACCGGGCCGAGCAACAGACCAAACCATAGCACGAATTAGTTCATCAACTTGTTCTTGAGTATAATTTTCTATTTGGTTTTGCGCAGATCTAGATCTTTTAATTAATCCCTGCATCTCCTCTTTGGGCGAAAGGCCTGCTTCATTAACTTGTTTATCCATCAAAAAATCTCCTTAAATAAAGTATTTTAATCGCTAGAATAGCTAGAATATTACACAACATTATATTGTTAGTCCATTATTGATTAGTTTAACAATATTGTTAGTCAGAAATCCTTAAAAGCTGTTTACCTTTATTTTTTCCTTCAAAAAGTCTTTTTAATGTAATAGGTGCATTTTCAAAACCTTCCTGAATATCTTCCTTACAATTTATTTTCCCATCTTGAATCCATTGCTTAAGTTTCTTTCTGGCGATATCAGCTTCGGACATAAAATCAATAACGATGAATCCTTCCATTGTGGCTCTCTTAAAAATTAGGTTAGAATAATTTTCTGGGCCAAAATTACTATTATCAGTTTTGTGACGCGAGATTATTCCGCAGATTGCAATCCTAGCATTCATTGCTATATGCGCTAAACATTCATTAAGGATTCTTCCTCCAACATTATCGTAGAGAACATTGGCTCCATTTGGGCATAATTTAGATAAGGCTTTACTAATATCCTCTGATTTATAATCTATAGCGCCATCAAAACCGAATTCATTTAAAAGCATTTCGCATTTTTCTTTTCCGCCAGCAATCCCAATTACATTACAACCTGCTATCTTAAAAATTTGCCCAGCTATAGAACCTACGCCACCAGCAGCACCTGTAACTACTACTGTATCACCAGGTTTTGGTTTACTAATTTTAGTTACCCCAAAATAAGCTGTTAATCCAGTTCCTCCCAAAGCACCTAAATATTTGGTAGCCATGCTTTCATCTTCAATATGCTCAAGTTCTTCTTCTTTTAAAATTGCATGAGTTTGCCAACAAGTTTGCCCAGTTACGATCTCTCCCTTTTTAAATTTTTTAGATTTACTTTCTAATACTCTAGCAATACCTCCACATCTCATCACATCGCCAATTTCTAGGGGAGCAACATAGTTAGATATATTTTCCATCCAACCTTTTTGAGCAGGTTGAAATTCAATAACTAAATTTTCTAATAAGACTTCTTTTTCTTCAATTTCTTTTAGTTCTTCTTCCTTATATTCAAAGTCATCATCAGAAATTAGCCGACCTATAGGTCTTCCTGCTAAAAGAAATTTTTTATTTATCATAAGTTTTCCTGCTTAAGGATTAGTTAGTTATGATAGTGCAAGCAGATATCCCTGGTGCCCCATAAACGTGGGTATATGCAGTTTTTGGATTGTTGGGCACCTGTCTTTTCCCAGCAGCACCTCGTAATTGAACACAATTTTCATAAACCTGTCTTAAACCCGATGCACCAACTGGTTCTCCATTAGCGATACATCCTCCATCTGTATTTATTGGAAGATTACCACCGATTTTTGTTTCACCATCTTGAAGCATTTTTTCTTGATCGCCATCTTTACAAAATCCATTCTCTGCCATATGCATAATTTCAGCTCCAGATTCTGTATCTTGTAATTGTGCTAAATCAATATCTTCATGACTCATTCCTGCCATTTCAAAAGTAGCTTTAGCTGCGCCGACTGTTGGGCTTGGTCCTCTTTCTATTTCAAGAGAAGGATTAAAAACTTCAAATGATCCGAGTGGTCGCGATTTGAAGGCTGCCCCTTTTAAATATAGTGGTTTAGAAGTATATTTACTTGCTAAATCTGCTCTACAAAGAATTAAGGCTACAGCGCCTTCAGCAGGTGAGCAAAACATGTATTTTGTTAGTGGATCTGAAACCATCATACCATTTAAAATTTCCTCTTTAGAGACAGGATTTGTTCTCCAAGCGTTTGGATTTAAAGAGCCATTATTAAATGCCTTTTCAGCCACCAAAGCCAGGGCATCAGAACTTATTCCATAATCATTCATGTACCGTTGTATTTTCATGCCAAAAAATTGAGTCGTTAGCATTAATCCAGTTTCTCCATACCATCTAGGTAGCCCAGAAGATTCTGGGTCAGCATTAAAGGCTCCTCGTGGGTGTTTATCAAAACCAACAGCCATTCCTATATCAAATTGACCAGATTTTATTGTAGTATAAGCTGATAAAAGTGCTGAACCGCCTGTGGCGCAACCATTTGAAACATTCATAAAAGGTATTCCGGTTAAACCTAATTCACTCACCATTGTATCAGCACTACCAGCTGCAGCTGATCCACCATAAGCAAATTCTACATCTTTCCATTCAAGCTCTGCATCTGAAAGAGCTTCTTTTGCGGCATGAACTCCTTGCTGAAGTCCTGAAACACCTTCAGTTCTTCCAAATGGATGAATACCTATTCCAACAATTGCTACATCTACCATAATCTTTCTCCTATTAATTTTCTGAAGGTTTGAATGCGTATATTAATAATTCCTCACCCTCATCATTTTTAACAAATGGTTCTATTGTAAGTTCCATTTCCATACCAATTTCTAATTTTTCTGGTTCAACTCCAACTAACCTTGACTCTACCATAATTTCACCAGGAAGTTCAATATATCCTACAGCATAAGGTTTAAAATCTTCTGGAGCAACCTGATCTATAAAAGGTGTTTTAGGAAGAAAGCGCTGAACAGTCCAGGTCCAAAGTTTTCCTCTATTAGATAATTCAACTCTTTCATGATGATTAGAACTTCTAGCAGGAAAAAAGTATCTTCCCGTTTCTGTATCTTTGCTTCCAATTAATTTTGGAGAATCTGATGGCCAAGTAAAAAGATTATCTGCAATTGGTTTCTGTTTAGACATTTTTTCCTCCGAGTTTTAATTTACTGATCGTTCAAGACCTTCCCAATAAGGCTTTCTTAATTCTTTTTTTAATATTTTACCAGAAGGATTTCTAGGCAATTCTTTAATAAAATCAACAGATTTTGGTATTTTAAAGCCTGCTATCCTTTCTCTAGAAAAATTTATAATATCTTCTTCAGTAGTTTTACAGTTTTCTTTTAATACAACTAGAGCTTTTACAGCTTCACCCCATTTTTCATCTGGCACACCTATGACGGCTACATCAGACACTTTTTTATGGCTGAAAATTGCATTTTCAACTTCTGCCGGGTAAATATTTTCACCTCCAGAAACAATCATATCTTTTACTCTATCATGAACATAGATGTATCCATCCTCATCAATATAACCTGCGTCACCAGTATGTAACCATCCGGATTTAAGTGTTTTTGTTGTCTCTTCTGGGAGATTCCAATAACCTTCCATATTTGAAGTTGTTTTAACAATAATTTCTCCAACTTCTCGTATAGGGACTTCTTTACCGTTGCCATCGACTATCTTTATTTCGCAGTGTGGAAGAGCTTTTCCAGCAGATTTCATCCTTTCATTTCCCTCAATAGAATGATCTTCAGGAGGAAGGTAAGTTACAGATCCAGTAGTTTCTGTCATCCCATATAACTGAATAAAGCCACATTGAAATACTTCTATGGCTTCTTTTAATAAATCAAGAGGAATTGGTGATGCTCCATATGAAATATATCTAATAGTTGAATAATCTGTTTTTCTTGAAAGTGGATGATCTAATATCATTTTCATCATTGCAGGAACCATAAAAATTTTTGTTATACCATAATCGTTTATAGCATTAAGAACTGCAGAAGGTTCAAATTCTTTAAGTACAACATTTGTTGCTGATGCATAAAGACCTCCTATACCTGAACCGGCGCCACCAATATGGAAGGCTGGAGCCATTACTAATTGAATTTCATCTTCTGACCATTCTGCCCATTCCATACCTTCTTGTGGTTCAGGAGGTCCGCCTGGATTTCTAGATGAATAAAAATTATCATGAGTTAGTTGTACCCCTTTTGGGTTACCTGTTGTTCCGGATGTGTACATTTGTATTGCAATATCAGTTAGTTTAGATTTTCTTTCACAAGTAGAATCTTTTTGACTATCTCTCCAATTTTCGTAAGAGGGCCAATCAGAATGACTTCCTGACATGCATATAACTTTTTTTATACTCGGTACATCCTTTATAATTTTATCAACTAATCCAAAAAAATCTTCTCCAACAAATAATATTTGAGCATTAGAATCATTAAGAATGTAAGCAACTTCTGGAGGTGCTAATCGCCAATTTATACCGACAATAACTGAGTTTGATTTTGCGCATCCCATAACAAGTTCATAAAAGCGTTCAGAATTTTTATCCATATAGGCAACTCGATCTTGCTCGTTAATATTTTCCGCAACTAAACCATTGGCAACTCTTTCAGAATTGATATCAAACTCTTTATAGGAAACAACTCTGTCTTCAAATATAAATGCCTTCTTATCTGGGCACCTTTTACCATGAAATCTGGCAATATCTGACAAATGGACAATTTCTTCAAAATGTGGCAATTATTCCTCCCAATAAATTTAAAACCTATTACAAATTAATATTACAAACTTATCAAGTATGTTTTATAATAAATTTAATTTTTATTTAACTAATTGGAGAAAAAGATGGATTTAAGTTTTAAACCTGAACATGAAACCTTTAGACAAGAAGTTAAAGAATTTCTTGATAATGAATTAACTGATGAATTAAAGGAAGCTGGTAAACTCACTGCTAGCGTATTTAGTGAAGTTGAATACTCATCAAAATGGCATAAAATACTATACAACAAAGGTTGGATAGGTTCTCGATGGCCAAAAGAATACGGTGGTACGGGTTGGGATGATATGCAACGTTATATATTTAGCAGCGAATGTGCTTCAGCCGGAGCACCTTCCCCAACGGCTATGGGATTACATATGGTAGGTCCAGTTTTAATGAAATATGGGACTCAAAAACAAAAGGATAATTTACTACCAAGAATATTGTCAGGTGAAGATTTTTGGTGTCAGGGTTATTCTGAGCCTGGATCTGGATCAGATTTAGCATCACTTCAATGTAAAGCCATTAAAGAAGGAGATCATTATGTTGTTAATGGAACAAAAATTTGGACGACTCATGCACAACATGCAAACAAAATATTTTGTCTTGTAAGAACTGATAACTCTGGCAAACCTCAGCAAGGTATAACATTTTTATTAATTGATATGGATACACCAGGACTAGAAATTAAACCCATTATAACAATGGCCGGAGATCATGAGGTTAACCAAACATTTTTTGATGATGTTAAAGTTCCTATCGAAAATGTGGTTGGTGAAGAAAACGATGGTTGGACAGTTGCTAAATATCTCTTAGAATTTGAAAGAGGAGGCGCATATGCTGCTGGTCTTCAAGCTCAAATAAATAAAATCAAAAAAATTGCCTCCATAGAAAAATCAGATTCAGGAGAAAGCCTTATAGATGATAAAAGTTTTTTGCGCTCATTGAGCGAGGCTGAAATAGAAGTACAGGCAGTTTTGATGACAGAGCATAGAATTATGTCTGATATTGCTGAAAGAGGTCATCCCGGACCTGCCTCATCAATTCTTAAATCAAGAGGATCTGAATTAAAACAAAAACTAGATGGTCTGACAATTTCTGCTGTTGGTTACTACACTAGTCCTCAACAAAATGAAGCTAGAAAACTTGGATCAAATTTTGATGTAATAGGACCCGATTATGGAGTCACTGCTTTTCCTTCTTACTTAAATAACAGAGCTTCAACTATTTATGGTGGTTCTAACGAGGTACAAAGAAATATTATGGCAAAATTTGTTCTTGGTCTTTAAAGGAACAATATGAATCTTGATGAATTAGAAGATTTTTTTGGTAATAGATTAACAACTTCTAAATCGATCAGACTTGAACATAGTCGTGATGAGTCTTGGCATATTCCTTCAAACATTCCAGATGCAATAATTTTTCCCGAAACTACTGAAGAAGTATCAAGAATTATTAAATTTGCATATAAGAATAATTTTCCTGTCATTCCTTTTGGTACAGGCACTGCTCTTGAGGGTCATGTGCATGCTGTCAATGGTGGAATAACTATCAATTCAATCAATATGAATCGAATAATTGAAGTAAATAATAATGATATGGACTGTAGAGTCCAGGCTGGAGTAACAAGAAAAGATTTAAATGAATATTTAAGGGATTCGGGGTTATTTTTTCCTATTGATCCTGGCGCTAATGCATCTATAGGAGGTATGTGTGCAACAAGAGCTTCTGGCACAAATACAGTTAAATATGGAACTATTAGAGAGCAAGTTATTGGTCTTGAAGTTGTAATGCCCGATGGACAAATAATTAACACAGGAACAAGGGCACGAAAATCAGCTGCAGGTTATGACCTAACACATTTAATGTTAGGTTCTGAAGGAACTCTTGGTTTCATATCTGAAATCAGTTTAAGGTTACATGGAAGACCTGAAGCGGTTTCTGCAGGTGTGTGTAGTTTTTCTGATTTAAAAGGCGCTGTTGATACAGTAATTGAGGCGGTTCAAGTAGGCCTCCCTCTTTCAAGGATAGAATTATTAGATGAAGCTCAAATTGTAGCAATTAATAAATATAAAAATACCAACCATAAAGAAGTACCAACACTATTTGTTGAGATACAAGGCTCTCCTTTAGGGATAAAAGAACAGTCAGAAAAATTTAAAGAAATATCTGAATCGAATAATATTTTAAATTATGATTGGTCGGATAGAAGTGAGGAAATTGAGAAATTATGGAGCGCGCGCCATGATGCTTATTACGCAGCTCTTAATTTGGCTCCTGGAAAAAAAGCTTTTACTACTGATATTTGTGTTCCTATTTCTCAACTTACAGAATGTATTTTGGAGACAAAGAAAGATATAGAGGATTCCAATATTATTGCCCCAATAGTGGGTCATGTAGGCGATGGAAACTTTCATTTAATTATGCTCTTAGATCCAGATGACAAAAATGAAGTTAAAGAGGCAAAATTATTAAATGATAAACTTGTTAATAGAGCCTTGAAAATGCAAGGAACCTCAACTGGCGAACATGGAATAGGTATCGGAAAAAAAGATTATTTAAAAGTTGAACTAGGAAATTCAGTAGAAGTTATGTCTCAAATTAAGAAAGCTATTGATCCTACTAATATTATGAACCCAGGAAAGATTTTCGAAATCAACTAAGTTTATTCATTAAATAACTTAAGTAAATTACTCATTTGTAAATAAAAAAAATTTAAATTTTTGTGATCAAATTTTTTTTGGCATAAAAATTGCTTATTAAAAATATTATAAATTATAGGAGGTTTACATTATGGATATTTTGAAAAAAACAAAAAATTATACAGGAAAAATAGTTGTTGCTGTGTTTCTTGGTTTTATAACTGTTGGAACAACTTTTGCGGATTCATTAGAGTGGAATATAGGAGCTACTAGTCAATATCTTTGGCGTGGTATGTCCCAAGGAAGCGGAGCAGCAGTACAAGGTGGTTTAGATTATTCTGCCGATAATGGGTTTTCAATTGGC
>CAZLAN010000006.1:0-28480 GCA_964557485.1 uncultured Rhodobiaceae bacterium
CTTACCCCAGATAATCGCGATAAGAAAGTTTCACCTGCATCCACATTTATGAGGGGAATATTAAAATTTTCTCTAAACAAATTTACTACTTCATCTGTTTCATTCTCGCGCATTAATCCTGTATCAACATAGATGCATGATAATTGATCTCCAATTGCTTTATGAATCAAAACCGCTGCAACAGATGAATCTACGCCACCTGAAAGACCACAAATAACTTTTCCTTTTCTAACTTGTGCCCGAATATTTTCAATAGCCACCTTCTTAAAGGAATCCATCGTCCAATTACCTTTGCAACCAGAAATCTTATGAGTGAAATTTTTAAGTATTTTAGAACCATTAGGGGTGTGAACAACTTCAGGGTGAAATTGTACTCCGTAAAATGAACGATCTTCATTTGCTATTGCTGCAAAAGGAGCATTTTCACTTTCAGCAATAACATCAAAACCATCTGGAAGATTTGTCACCTTATCACCGTGGCTCATCCAAACTGGCTCCGGGCCACCATCAATATCAAAATCATTAAATAATAGTGAAGATTTTAGAAATTTAATATTTGCACGCCCAAATTCTCTTTCCTTCGAACTTTCAACTTCACCGCCAAGTAAAGAACACATAATTTGTTGGCCATAACAAATCCCTAAAATGGGAATATCAAGGTTAAATATCTTATCATCAATTGTAGGCGCATCAGCGTCTGTTACAGAAGAAGGACCGCCTGAAAGAATAACCCCTTTAGGTTGCATTCTCTCTAATGCTTCATTTGCTTGGGAAAAAGGAAAAATTTCGGAATAAACGCCACTCTCCCTTACCCTTCGCGCAATAAGTTGTGTTACTTGACTGCCAAAATCTAAAATTAAAATTGAATCATCGTTCATAATCAAATTAATAGAATTACTCCTCTTTCTTTTCACTATTTATAAGAGATTCTAATTCTTTTACATCTTTCAAAGATGAATCTATTGACTTAGCTTTTTCATAAAATCTTTCAGCTGAAGAAAGATCTTTATTAAGAAGATAAATCTTACCTGCAATAGCCCAAGCTTTTGCATTTTTAGGGTCAGCTACAACACTTTGTTGAGATAATAATATTGCCAACTCTAAATTGGTTCCAGATTGTTCTAGCGCTTTAACGGAAAGACTGTTTGAAAGATTTTCAGTATTTCCAAAAATAGGAATAGAGAAAATAAATATGATTAAAAAAGTGATATTTCTAAAAACTTTCATTTTATCCTCTAGTCGGATAATTTGGTGCCTCTCGCGTAACAAAGACATCATGAGTATGGCTTTCGTTTAAAGATGCTGATGTAATTTTAATAAAATTAGTTTTAGATTGAAATTCTTTTATATTTTCACAACCTGTATACCCCATAGCCGCTCTTAAGCCTCCAGCTAGTTGATAAATTACATTATGAACGGAACCAATATACGGAACTTGACCTTCAATACCTTCTGGAACTAATTTTTCTGAACTACCTAAATCAGATTGAAAATATCGATCAGCAGAACCTTCCGCCATAGCTGCAACAGAGCCCATTCCTCTATAAGATTTAAATCTTCTTCCTTGGTGAAGAAATACTTCTCCAGGCGTTTCATCAGTGCCGGCAAATAAAGAACCAATCATACCTATATCTGCTCCAGCTGCTATAGCTTTTGCTAAATCACCTGAAAATTTTATACCCCCATCAGCAATAATTGGAATAGAAGATTTCTTTGCCTCTTCGACACAATCCAAAATTGCAGTTAACTGAGGAACCCCTACTCCTGCAATTATACGAGTGGTACAGATCGACCCTGGTCCAATGCCGACTTTAATGCAATCCGCTCCCGCACCAATTAAAGATTTTGTTGCTTCTTTTGTAGCGACATTACCAGCTATAATTTGTACGGAATTAGATAGTTTCTTTATCCTTTCTATGATTTTAGGAACTTGAATTGAGTGCCCATGAGCTGTATCAACAACAATGATATCCGTATCAGCATCTATAAGAGCTTCGGCTCTTTCAAAACCCTTGTCACCAACAGTAGTTGCCGCAGCAACTCTTAGCCTTCCTTTTTCATCTTTCGTTGAATCAGGGTGTAAATTAGATTTCTCAATATCTTTTACGGTTATCAATCCAACGCACTTATAGTCATTATCCACAACAAGAAGTTTTTCAATTCTATGCTGATGTAGAATTTCTTTGGCCTCTTCTTCAGAAACATCATCTTTAACAGTTATAATATCTTCTTTTGTCATAAGTTCAGAAACTTTTTGATCTTCATTTAAGGCAAATCTTACATCTCTGTTGGTTATAATGCCCTCTAGCTTTCCATTATTTGGATCTGTAACAGGTATTCCAGAAATATTATTTGCCTGCATAAGTTCTAATGCTTCTTTAAGAGTAGAATCCGGATTAATAGTTAAAGGATTTACAACCATTCCGGATTCATATTTTTTAACTTTGTTTACCTCGCTAACCTGATCTTTTATATCTAAGTTTCTATGAATTACACCAATGCCTCCTGACTGAGACATAGCAATTGCCATTTGCGATTCAGTTACAGTATCCATAGCAGCTGAAGCAAGCGGCAAGTTTAATTCAATATCTTTGGTAATTTTCGTTTTTAAATTTGTTTCAGCAGGCAGGACAGAAGATTCTGAGGGCTCAAGTAAAACATCGTCAAAAGTGATCGCTTCTCTGATTTTCATGTCAACCTCCTGATTTCAGGTTTTGTTGACAACTGCTTATAGCCTATACAGAAATAAGTTCAAACATTTTATTATTTTTTATCCTTTGAAGCCTTTAGCTATAACATAATTTTCTGGAGATTCTTTTCTACTAGCCTCAGGTTTGTAGTGTTTTACCATATCAAAATTCTTTTTTAATAATTCTAACAATGCTTGGTGTGTGCCGCCTTGAAAAACCTTAGAACAAAAAGAACCGCCAATTTTAAGGAAATTAATTGCATAATCTGCAGCTAATTCTGCGAGTTCCTGAGTTCTAATATGATCAGTTGATTTATGACCTGTTGTTTCAGAAGCCATATCAGACAAAACTAAATGAACTTTTCCACCCAAGAGACCTTTCAGATCATGAAAAGATTTCTCTTCAGATAAATCAAGCTGAAGAATTTCTACGCCAGAAATTGGATCCATCGCAAGTTTATCTATTGCAATCACTTTTGTATTGGAGATACCCATCGCTACTTCAGACCAACTTCCTGGCGATGCCCCAAGATCTAAAATTGTCTGGTTTGGCTTTAGTAAATTAAACTTTTCATCTATTTGAATAAGTTTATAAGCAGCTCTAGAACGCCTTCCTTCAGCTTGAGATTGTTTAACATAAGGATCATTTAATTGCCTCTGCAACCACCTAGTTGAAGAATTCTTTCTTTTTTTTGCAGTTCGTACTTTTTCTTTAAGTCTTTTATAAGGTTTTTGCTTTTTAATCATATTTGAATCTTATAAGTTATTAATTCTTAATAATTTAGTTAGCATAGATTCTAACTTACTAGCAGAGGTAAATTATGTATATCGATGATAAATCGGAGTTTTCTACATTTAAGCCTTCTCCAATAGTAAGTCTTATTATTACAATTACAAGATCAATTGGTGATTCCTGGATCGCAAAAAGAGTAATATTTGCATTAAGAAGATGTGCAATACTATTTTCAAAAGAGTGCATAGACACAGAACTTTTTAATGCAAAACTAAGATTGTATACAAAAGGTAACATATGCGAAAAAAGGGCATTATTTTCTCCTCAAATTTTTGAAAGTTACGAAAGAAAATTTATTTCAAAGTACTCAAAAGATAATTCAGTTTTTATAGATATAGGTTCAAATGTAGGGTTGTATTCTTTATCTGTAGGTACCAATTATGTTAATTTTAAAGGGACTCAAATACATTCAATCGAACCTCATCCAGGCCTTTACAAGAGGCTTCAATATAATGTCTCTGTTAACCCAAATCTTCCTATTAAAACCCACAATTTAGCTATTATGGATACAGAAGGTGAATTTTATTTAGATGCAAGTAGCGATAATCTTGGACAAAGCGCAATTAAAGAAATAGGACAATTCAAGGTTACAGGTAAAACATTGGAGAATTTTATACATTCACAAAACATTCATAAAATAGATTCTTTAAAAATTGATGTAGAAGGAAATGAAGAAAAGGCGCTTCTCCCTTTCATGAACGAACAAAATAGAAAATTTTTTCCCAAAATAATTGTAATTGAAAATAATTCAACATCATGGAAAGTTGATTTAGTAAATCATTTAACTGACCTAGGATATTCTTTACATAAAAAAACAAGAATGAATTATATTTTGAATCTCACTAAATAATTTTGCTAAATAATTAGATATAAATTTTATAAGTATGATAAACTTTAAAAGCAAAATTTAAAATTGGAGAGACCGTTGTCAGAATACAAATCAATTATCGTCGATTCACCTAAAGAACAAATTTCACGAATATCTCTCAATAGACCCAAACAAAGAAACTCACTTTCAGCAGAACTCAGAAAAGAGTTATTTGAAGTGCTAGAAAAAAATGATCAAGATGATGATGTAAGTCTAACTATAATTAGAGGGTTAGGAAAAGATTTTTGCGCAGGCTATGATCTAAAAAGATCTGAAGATGCAGTAGATCCATATTACACATCAGGTGGTCTTGGTCATTGGCCTCGCCATGTTGTTGAAGGTTGTTTTAAAATATGGGATTTATCAAAACCAGTTATCGCACAAGTACATGGGTATTGTTTGGCAGGTGGAACTGAACTCGCTCAATCATGTGATCTTGTTTATGTTGCAGATGATGCAAAGATTGGTTACCCAGTAGTACGAAACATTTCTCCACCTGATAACCAATTCTTTCCGTGGATAGTTGGCATGAGAAAAGCAATGGAGCTAATGTTAACGGGTAAATCTATGTCGGGTGTAGAAGCCGCTGAATGTGGATTTGCAACCTCATCATTCGCTGCTAAAGATTTAGAGAATGAAGTATTAAAAATAGCTCATAATGTTGCAAAAATACCACATGATGTACAACAAATCAACAAAAGAGCTGTTCATAGGCAAATGGAGCTTATGGGTATAAGGTCAGCATTAAGAGCGGGAACAGAGATACAACAACTTTCTATGCACACAAAATCAGCAAGAAATTTTTTCAAAATGGTTGCAGAAGAAGGGCTTACTAAAGCTTTATCGGATAGAGACTCAAAACATGGTGATTACAGGACAGAAAAGAGTAGAAAAAAAGATTAAGTATGCAATTACATGGATAGTAAAGAAAAAGTATTAACACTAGCATCGGCCGCAAGAAAGGTTGGATTAGATCCTGATGAATTAAAGCAGTTAATTTATGATGGAAAACTTGATGCTGTTGAAACAGAAGGTGGAAATTTATTAATAGGTGAAGAATCTTTAAAAGGTATAATAAAAGAAATACAATCTTCTGAATTATCTCACCAGGAAATATCTAATATGATCCCTGATGATATTAAAATGATATTAAGCCAAGCGGCTAGCTTTATTGAACGACAAGAGGAAGAGCTTAAAGTTTATAGAGATAGAGAGGAAAAACATATTTCTCTTTTAAAAGGTGCAGAAAAACAAATCAGTAAAACTCTAGACCAATTAAATGTTCTTTATCTTCATAATTTAAACTTAAATAAAGAAAATAGAAAAATCTTAAAGAAAATAATAACCATTCAATCAAAAGATAATATTTAAAGGAGAAGAAAATGGTATGCGTTTTAGCAACACTTAAAGTTAAAAAAGAAAAAACTTCTGAATTTGAAGAAGTATTTAAGAATTTAAGCGAAGAAGTTCGTTCTAAAGAGTCAGGTAATATTTTTTATCAGGTCGCAAAAGATCGTGAAAATGAAAATACTTACCTTGTTTTAGAGCATTATAAGGATCAGGAAAGTGTCGATGCACATGGGAAAAGTGATCACTTCCGGTCTGCGGGAAGAGCTATCGGTGAATGCCTTGATGGACCTCCAGAAATTAAATATCTGGATGCAATTTAACTAAATAAATTAAAAAATTAATTAAAATAGATACTCTCATCCGCTAATTCTGCCTCAGCAGCTTCAGCAGCAATTCTGTCAGCTTCTCTTCTTGCTTGTTTTGACTCTATAACTTTAACCCATCTTCTGGCATCAGCTTCCATGTCCTCGTAGCCAGTTGATCTTTTGAAAGCAAATAAGGCAGAATTTTCATATTTTATACCTTTTTTATTCCTTGTAATTCCAAGCAATAACCAAGCTCTTCCAGGATTATCGAGGTCACCTTTCTTGATAGCATACTTAATATAATTTTCTGCTTCTTTCCAATCTTCTTCTTGCATAAAAGTTTGCCCTAATCTCAAGAATAATTCTCCATCTTCTGATAATTCAGCAGCTTTTCGTAAAGGTGGAATAGCTTTTTTCCATTCTCTAGCAGATAACCAAGCATTCGCAAGTTGTTCCCAATTTTTTTCTTCATCCTTGATACGTCCATCTTCTAATTCTTTTTCAAGAATTAAGGCAGCTTTATAAGGTACCTCATAAAACAAATATAATTGAGCAATTCTGAGAAGCTCATCATGCTTTTCTAGCATCTCTTTATTATGCATAATTTGCTGCACATAAAATGAATCTTCTTCCCTTTTTAATTCAGCATAAAGAGCAGCAAGCTGACGATAATAATTCTTTTTTTCTGGAAATCTATAAGTCATAGCTTCAAGTATCGGAACAGATTCTTCATATCGATCATCAAATAATAAAATAGATAAATAAACTTGATACCAGTTTTCTCTTGGCTCAGCAGAAGCGAAAACAGCTTTTTCGGCATGAGGTTCTGCTTTTCTATAATATTGTTTTTCTTCAGGTGAATCTTTTTCTGTTTCTGAGGCAAAGTATAAATATATCTGCGCTAGTAATGCATGGGCAGAAGGACCAGCCGGTAATCCCAGTTCTTCTGCATCATTGAACCACTTCAATAATTTTTCGTGCCCTGTGACCCATTTGTCAACAGCCAAATAAAGTTGAGAAATCTGAAATTGAAGATCGAGTTGATCTTGAGG
Organism: uncultured Rhodobiaceae bacterium; assembly: GCA_964557485.1. Taxonomy (GTDB): domain Bacteria; phylum Pseudomonadota; class Alphaproteobacteria; order MED-G09; family MED-G09; genus AG-430-B22. Next base: position 7,058 of record CAZLAN010000006.1, read on the forward strand.
TTGAAGAGCATTTAAAGAATAAACCCTTTCAAGTAATTCAAGACATTTAACATAATCTTCTTTTTCTGCATATACATAAGCTTGTAATCTTACTATCTGTGCGCTCTCAAAAGGTCTAAGATCATCTCTTCTAAGCAGATTATTTAAAATACCCATGGCCCTGTCAGGCAAATCATCACCTAAAGCTTCTTGAGCCTTGATAAATTCGGCACCTACTTTCTTACTCATAGTTTCAGTTCTTTTTGCTTTTGGTGGCTTCCTTCTCTCTTTCTTTTTCTGAGCGTAAACAGTTTCTGAGAAAAGGCTAATAACCGTAATAGTTACTGGAATTGATAAAGTAAAAATTACAAAAATAATCACAAAACTTCTAAAAAAATCTTTTAATTTATCGTGCATCTTCTAACTCATAAGTAATTAAGTGTTGTACGCCAGGTCGTGCAACCGGCTTACCGTCCAAAATTCTTGGTTTATATTTCCATTTAACAATAGTTCTTAAGGCTGATCTATTAAAAATGCCAGGTGGTTCGGCGTCAATCACCACAGGATCAGTAACTGCGCCTGCTGATGTAATAGTAAATTCAACTAACACCCAACCTTCAATTCCCCTCTGTGTCGCTCTTCTTGGGTATTGAGGAGGCACTTTAACAATAGGTAAAACATCGGCATCAGTTGAAGCAGCAAATGCACCAAAATTTGGCCCTCCAATATCTGGTGTAGCAACACTTTCTGCATTCATTTCTGGTCTTGGAGTTTCTGGAATATCCATTTCAGGTGGATCTGGCTCTTGCTCTTGTTCAGGTCTATTTGGTTTTTTCTTTGCTGTCTGAGTTTCTGTGTCCTGAAGCTGTCTCAAGAAACTAATATTAATATTAACTCCTTCTTCACCCATATCATATTCGTTACTCGTTACAAGCGCCTGCATGACTAGGAAAAGAAAGACAGTAACAATAGCTGCTAAAGGAATTGCAGTCACCCTACTATCTAGCTCCTTTAGAGAATAGCCGGCTATCTCAATATCCTGAGCCTTTTTAATATAATTTTTTAATTTGTCTAATAACTCAAACAAAACAACACCATTTAATTTTTCTCAGATGCTGCAATTGAATATTGCTCTACACCCGCCAGTCTTACTGCATCAATAACTTCAACCATTAAACCAACTTCAGATTTTTCATCAGCTTGAATAACTGCACCACCTTGAGGATTTTCTGCATGAAGTTTCTCAATATTAGCTTGAACAGCATCCAAATCTATTAACCTTCTGTTAATCCAAATTTCATTCTTATCACTTATTGCGATTAATATACCTACTCTATTTTGTTGTTGGGCTGTTTCGGAATCTGGTCTAGTAACATCAATACCTGACTCTTTTACAAATGTTGCTGTCACAATAAAGAAAATTAGCATTATGAAAACAATATCTAAAAGAGGTGTTATATTTATTTCACTCTCTTCATCTAATCTTGCTCTTCTTCTCATTTTTTTTCTCCTAATTTTTATCCTTATTTATGATAAGGATAAATTATCCTCTACATATGAGATTTCTCTCTTAGATCTAGCTTCTAGCTGAGCTATAAAAAATAAGCCTGATAAAGAAGCTACCATACCTGACATTGTTGGCAATGTTGCTTTTGATATACCTGCTGCCATTGCACGAGCATTCGATGAACCGGTTATAGCCATAACATCGAAAACTTCTACCATACCTGTTACAGTTCCCAATAATCCAAATAATGGCGCAGCTGCAACAAGAGTCTTTATATATAACAATCCCCTTTGAGAAGATTGCCTTACTTCACTAATAAGTTTTTCCCTAATTCGTCTAGCATACCAAGAACTATGGTCTGAACGCTCATTCCAATTGCCAATAGCTGTTTTTGATATTCTTTTTTGGGATGTCGCAAAATGCCAGTATCTTTCAATTATAAGAGACCACATTATAAATGTAGCCAACATAATAGCTAAAAGAACATCGCCGCCAAGCTCAATAAAGTCTCTAAGCGAACTAAAAGCTAGATCTGGTCTAATAAGTTTAAGTAGAAAGTCACTCATTTACAAAAACTCCTAAAATTCCTTTACCTAAAATTATCTAGATTCTGCTTTTGTAGCAATTAATCCTGCACTTTGTTCTTCAAGTACTTGTTGAATTGATCGACTTCTTTGTTGTGCGACAGAATGTAATAATACAAGAGGTATCGCAGCAGTAAGACCAAGAACAGTTGTAACAAGTGCTTGAGAAATACCACCAGCCATTAATTTTGGATCACCTGTACCGAAAAGAGTAATAGCTTGGAAAGTTACGATCATACCAGTAACTGTTCCTAATAATCCAAGAAGCGGTGCAACTGATGATAATAACTTAATAAAATTAATTCCACGTTCTAGTGCAGGAAGCTCTTTTAAGACAGCATCATCCAATTTCAATTCTAAAGTTTCTACATCAGCTGATTTATTTGAGTGGTAAGCAGATAAAACTCTACCTAAAGGATTTCCATCATTTGGGTTATCTACATCTTTTGCTTGAGAGTTAACAGCTCTTGATACTGAAGTGAGTCTAAATATCCTTTCTGCTGATAGAAGTAGACCTACAACTAACAATCCAATAATAATATACCCAACTACTCCACCTTGACTTATTCTTTCTGTAAGTCCTGGTGTTTGAATTAATAAACCTAAGATAGCGCCTCTTGAAGGATCTATAGCACCTTTAACAATATCTCCAGCATCGCCATCTACAATATTGTCAGCAAGGTCAACAAATCTAGCTTGAGGTTGTCTACCTAAAACCCTGTATCTTTCATCGTCAGGAAGATAACCTAAGAAATTTCCTCTTCTATCATAAGCTGTCCAAGGACCCACTCTTATTACTTCCTCGTCAGAAAAACTACCGTCTGTATCAACAATAGTTCCTGTAAAATGTTTTACTTCTCCTTGAGCTTTCATTTCCTCGAGAAGATGAAACCAAAGTAACTCAAGTTCTTCGTTTGAAGGTAATTTTTTAGATTTTGCTAAATTTGTAAGAGTTTCATGACGTCCAGTTAATTCACCACTAATTATGGATTCTTTAATCTGGGCTCCCATTTCACTTGCCGTCCCTCTAACTACTCCAAATAATTCTCCGAATGCACCAAGTCTCTCAGCTTTTAAATCTTCTAATTCACTAAGCTTAACATCATTCTCATCAAATTTTTTCTCAAGAATAACCGCTCTATCTTCTTGAACTTTTAAATCTGCTAAAGTCTTATTAAGAATACTTTGTTGGCTATCTTTTTCAGCAATAAATTTTGCAATTCGAGCTCTATTTTCTTCTGTATCATAAAGAGTCTCTTCTTGTACCTTTAAGATTAATTCCTCAAGAGAAGTAACTTCCGCAGGAATTTCATTCTCTTCTTCCTGAGACATCACAAGAATAGGAGATATCGATATCGCTAAGAAAGAAATTAATACAATTAATTTATTTATTTTAAATTTTTTCATTCTCTTCTCCTAATTAATCTGAAGTTACTTGAAGCGGCACGACCATAAGATCTGGTGCAGCTTGTTCATTAGCAATACGAATACCAACCTGGATTGGGAGACGGTACGAACCACTAAGTTTAGTCCATTTTCCTTTGCTTGTATTCCATACAGCGGCATCATCCCCATCTAAAGTTTGATAGATATATGAATTTCTACCAATTCTTAAAAAATTAACTGTTCTATCATCATCAGGGCTAATTTTACCTGTATAAGCTTCGATGGTACGTCCATATTCATTTTCAATTTCATAAGCCTCAGAAATTTTTCTATATTTCTCAGCAGGTGAAGCATCTGGATTATTCATAAGGTTCCTAAGATTAGCAACTCTTTGTCTTCTATCATCTATTAAGAAAGGAACATCAAGTTCAACAAATGTATCTAAAGCATCAATCATTTTAAACATTAATGGCATGACTGATCTAGTAAGACTACTAATACGAGCAACATCTTGTTCAATACGGACCATTTTTCTTTCCTGTCTATCAATTAATATTTCTAATTGATCGTTATATTGTGTAAGATCTTGAAGTTGTTGGTAATTAAGTCTGAATTCTTGCACTATTGCGTTTGTACTATCATCCAAAGAATCAATTTGAGCTTGAGCCTCTTTACCAGAATTATTTGCTTGCGCAAAAAGTGACTTTACAGGATCCAATTGCCTTGCTGGATCAATTTCCTTTTGAGCAAAAGTTTCACTTGTCATTAAAAAAAGACATGAAACAAAAAATATAATTTTTAAATATTTACTTTCAGACATTAGGTCCTCTCTTTAAAATTCACTGAATACAATTTATAAAATACTCAGATATTAATGAATACAGTTTTAAACAAATTACTGAATTGTCAACCCTGAATTTTCCCCTTTTCGATTTGACAGACAAAATTATTAGCAGTCCCAAGCTAATTAATCAAATTAGAAATAAAAAAAATAAACAAAAAATATCTTGCATAAAATACTTTAAATAATTATATCACTTATAAATAATGACGCATGCGTCATCTTTTAAAGAATTAATATATGAACAAAACAATAAAAACATCATTGATTACCGTTGTAATTCTTATTTTATGGATGCTTACAGGCATATTTTCAGATAATGATAAATCAAAAAAAGAATTAAATATTATCAATAATCAAGATAATATTAAAGCGCTTGTAATGGCAAAAGTATTTAATTCTAAGCCTAAGCTTACATATGTAGTTTTAAGAGGTAGAACTGAAGCTAACAGAAATGTTTCCATAGCAGCGGAAACAACAGGTATTATTGACAATATATTTTTTGAAAAAGGTGAAAAAGTTTTAAAAGGCGATATAATTTGCAAGCAATCTGTTGATGCTAGACAAGCAAAATTAGATGAGGCAAATGCCCTTATGAAACAAAGAGAGCTTGAGTGGCAGGCATCAAAAACTCTTGTAGAAAAAGGGTATAGATCTAAAACACAATTAGCCGCTTCTTCAGCTTCATATGATGCTTCAAAAGCTTTAGTAAAACAAATGGAACAAGAATTAGATAATATTAATATTAGAGCTCCATTTGATGGAGTTTTTAATGAAAGACATGCTGAAATTGGAGATTTTTTATCTATAGGGAAACCTTGTGGTAAAGTTGTTGATTATAATCCAATTAAAATTACTGCGCAGGTTTCTGAAAAAGAAATATCAGATTTAAAGATTGGCCTTCCTGGTCAAGCTAGTTTGTCAACTGGAGAAAAGGTAGATGGAATTGTCACTTATGTTTCTAATACAGCTGATGCCTCAACAAGAACATTTAGAATAGAAATCGAAGTAAACAACGATAATTTTGAATATAAAGATGGAATTACTGCCGAAATATTTATTGCAGTTAAGAAAATAAAAGGTCATTTAATATCTCCCTCTTCTTTAACTCTTAATGAAAAAGGTGAAGTTGGTATTAGACATATAGTTAACAGAAATATCGCTAAATTTTCGAAGATTGAAATTTTAGGAGATGAAAATCAATTGGTTTGGATATCTGGTTTACCCGAAAAAGTAACTATCATAACAGTTGGGCATGAATTTGTTTCAGATGGTGAAGAAGTAAATTTTAATTTAGAGGCAAATAAAAGTTGATTAATGTAATTGATTATATAATGGAAGCTAGAAAAACTGTTGTTTTTCTAATGGTTATTTTGATTGCAATTGGAACATTAACTTTCATTTCCATTCCAAAAGATGCAGAGCCAGATATTGATGTACCATTTATATATGTTTCGGTAATTTTACCTGGAATATCACCTGAAGATTCAGAAAGATTATTAGTCCGACCTCTTGAAAGTGAATTAAAAAATATTGAAGGGCTTGAAGAAATTTCTGGTATGGCTTCTCAAAATTATGGTTCAGTTCTTTTAGAGTTTGATATTAGCTTTGATAAAGATAAAGTTTTAAGTGATGTAAGAGAAAAAGTTGATTTAGCAAAATCTGAATTTCCATCTGATGCTGAAGAACCAATGGTACTTGAATTTAATATGGCAACAATGCCCGTCATGACTGTTTCTTTATCTGGAAGAGTTCCCAATAGAACACTCATATATCATGCCAAACAATTACAAAATCAAATAGAACGGATAACAGGCGTACTTGAGGCTCCAATAGTTGGAGATCGTGAAGAACTTTTAGAAATACTTGTGAGTCCAACAAAACTTGAAAATTATGATGTCTCACTTGCAGATTTAATTAGATCAATTACAGGAAATAATAGAATTGTTGCAGCAGGATCAATAGATAAAGGTCAAGGAAAATTCTCTGTAAAGGTACCTGCCGTATATGAAAGTGCTCAAGATGTATATAATATTGGTATTATTACTAAAGGCGAAGGAACAGTTAAACTAGGAGACATAGCTGAAATCCGAAGCACTTTCAAAGAAAATGAATCGTACGCAAGAATAAATGGCAAACCGGCCATTCATCTAGATGTAAAAAAAAGGATTGGTGAAAATGTAATTATTATAAACAAAAAGATAAGGGAAGTAGGAAATAAATATAAGATAGATAATCTTCCGGATAATATATTTATAGATTTTTCTGCAGATACTTCTGATTACATTAATGAAATGATCACATCGCTTCAAAACGCAATTACTAATGCAATAGTTTGTGTGATGATTTTGGTAATAGGATCCTTGGGTATCCGCTCAGCACTTATGGTTGGTATTTCAATTCCAACTTCATTCTTAATGGCAATAACTTTACTAGCCTTATCTGGCGGGTATGTAAACATGATGGTTATGTTCGGGTTACTAGTGTCTGTAGGATTGCTTGTGGATGGTTCAATAGTAATGGTTGAATATGCTGATAGGAAAATGGCTGAGGGACTAAATAGAAAAAAAGCTTATACACAAGCTTTTAAAAGGATGTTTTGGCCAATTGTATCTTCAACCGCAACAACACTTGCAGCCTTTCTTCCATTAGTATTATGGCCAGGTATACCAGGACAATTTATGAAATGGATGCCGTTTATGGTAAGTTTAGTTTTAATTTCATCACTGTTATCAGCTTTAATATTTATTCCAGTTATGGGGTCTATTTTTGGTAAAACAGAACAAGTAAATAAAGCAAAATTAGATCAGGAATTTCATTTAACCAAATTAAAAGGTATCACTTTAATATATGCAAGGCTTCTAGAAAAATGTTTAAAAAGACCTATGGCAGTTATTGGTTCTGCAATTGTTATAGTAATCACATTAATAATATTATATTCAAATTTTAATGCTGGATCCCAATATTCTGTAGATACAGATTCTAGTCAAATGTTAGTTCATGTTAATGCAAGAGGAAATTTATCGCCAAAAGAGAAGCTGGATCTATCAGTAGATGTTGAAAGTATCGTCATGAATATTGATGGTGTAGATAGAGTTCTTACCTCCATCGGATCAGGAGATGGTTTTAATGTTATGTCGGCGATGGGCGGTTCTGGAAATAGAACTGATCAAATTGCCTCACTAATGATAGAGCTTCATCCAGTTCATGAACGTAGATCCGCAGATAAAATTAAAGAAGATATACTCAAACAAACAAAATTAATTGCTGGAATTATTGTCGAAGCTTATAAAATAGAAAATAAACCAGATACTGGAAAAGATATACAAATAGAAATTACCTCAAGTGACCCAAAAAATCTTGAAATAATAACCAAGAAAATAACATCAAAATTAGAAACTATGGAAGGAATTCAAGAAGTTGATAATACCATGCCACTTCCTGGTATTGAATGGATAATTAAAGTTGATAGAGAACTTGCAGGCAGATTTGGAGCAGATATTTCTACAATTGGAGCTATAGTTCAATTAGTAACTAATGGAATTTTGGTAGATAAATATCGACCTGATAACTCTGACGATGAGGTTGATATCAGAGTAAGGTTTCCTGAAGAATATAGAATGATTGAGGAATTTGATAAATTACGTATACCAACAAACGGCGGAGCTGTACCATTATCAAATTTCGTAACAAGAATTCCTAGTCAAAAAGTTTCCACTATAGAAAGATTAGATGGTGAAAGAATATTTAAGGTTCGAGCAAATACATCGATGAATCCTGCTACTGGAAAAAAATTTCTGACAATCGATAAAAATATAGAGCTACAAAATTGGATTGCACAACAAAATATTCCAAATAATGTATTTATTAAATTTGCTGGATCAAATGAAGAAAGAGAAGAATCGGCTGCCTTTCTTGGCAACGCTATGTTAGGGGCTCTTTTTCTTATGTTTATAATTTTGTTAACTCAATTTAATAGTTTCTATCAAGCTGCAATTACCCTATCAACTGTAATATTATCAACAATTGGAGCCTTAACTGGAATAATGATTGTTGGGCAATATTTTTCCGTAATAATGACTGGTCTTGGTGTAGTTTCCTTAGCAGGCATTATAGTAAATAACTCTATCGTTTTGATTGATACATATAATCGGTTAAAAAATGAACATGATGATTCAATAGAAACAATATTACATTCATCTGTTCAAAGGTTTAGGCCTATTGTTCTAACAACCGCTACAACTATGATAGCATTAATACCGGTTGCTCTTCAGGTCACTATAGGATGGTTTGATAGAAGTATTGAGTTTGGAGGATTAATGGCTGCTTGGTGGGTGCCTTTTTCAACAGCAGTTATTTGGGGATTAGGATTTTCTAGTGTATTAACTCTTTTTCTTGTACCTACCCTTTTAAGTGTGCCAATATATTTAAAAAGGAATAGGTTTAATTTAATAAACAAACTTAAGAGTAAAGCTCAACCCGCAGAATAAAATGATAAATATAGGTGTCTTTTGTTCATCTCTTGATGGCAAAATAATATTTTCGGAATTAGCTAAAGATTTAGGCAAAAAAATTGCTCAAAATAATCTTTCATTGGTTTATGGTGGAGGGAAACTTGGATTAATGGGAGATATTGCCAAAGAGGTTAAGAGTAAAGGATCTATTGTCATATCAGTTATACCAGATTATCTAAACAAACCTTCAATAACATATAATGATGCCGACAAAATTCATGTGACTAGTGACCTCTTTGAAAGAAAAAGGAAGTTAATTGGTCTTTCTGATATTCTTGTCGCTTTACCTGGTGGCGTTGGTACCATTGACGAAATATTTGATGTAATTGCTTTATATGCTCTTGGTGAAATTGAAAAACCAATATTTCTTTTAAATATAGATAATTTCTGGGAACCATTAATTAGAATTTTAGATCACCTAAGAGAAAGTAAAATGATAAGATCAAGCGAAGATAAATTTATAGAAGCGAGAAGTTTAGAAAATTTATTTATTGTAAATAATATTGAAGAATTGTTTGATCATAAATCTTTCAAAAAAATAATTTCTTAAGATTCTGATTTCATCAACTTATAGTTTATAGAATCTTGCAGGGCTTCAAATGAAGCTTCAACTATGTTTGGACTTATTCCAACAGTAAACCAACTTTTGTTATCGCTATCTGAACTTTCTATAACAACTCTTGTAATTGCTTCTGTCCCGCCGTCCAATATCCTGACCTTATAATCTAGTAGAATTAGGTCTTCTACGGCATTGTTATAAATTCCTAAATCTTTTCTTAAAGCCTTATCAAGTGCATTAACTGGACCATTTCCTTCACCTTCTGAATTAATAATTCTATCATCCACATTTATAGAAATTTTTGCCTTTGAAAGTGACTTACCTTTCTTTTCAGCGCTTATGGTTACTTGATAATCTTCCACAGTAAAGAAATCTGGAACCTCATCTAATACATGTTTAGCAAGAATCTCGAAGGATGCCCCTGCTCCATCATAAGAATAACCATGAAATTCTTTTTCTTTAACAATATCCAAAAGTTTATTAATTCTTTCATCTTTACTGTCAATTTTCATACCAATAGATTCTAATCTTGAAAGTAAGTTAGATTTTCCAGCTTGATTAGAAACTAGAATCTTTCTGCTATTACCTACTAAATCTGGATTTATATGCTCATAAGTTGTTGGGTCTTTCATTACAGCTGAAACATGAAGACCTCCCTTATGTGCAAATGCATTGTCACCAACATATGGTTGATGGTTATTTGGATGCTTGTTTAAGATATCATCAACTAGACGAGAAAGTTTCTTCAAATCTTTCAACTTATTCTCTTTAATAGAAATATCATATTTTTCAGAATATTTTTTCTTAAGTAAAAAAGTTGGGATTATTGATATCAAATTAGCATTACCACACCTTTCACCTAATCCATTTATTGTTCCTTGGAGTTGTCTTGCTCCTGCATCAATAGCAGCAAGACTATTGGCAACAGCATTTTCGGTATCGTTATGACAGTGAATGCCAATCTGACCACTGGGGAATCTTTTAATTACTTCCTCAACTATTTCAAAGACTTCATTAGGAAGGGTTCCTCCATTTGTATCACACAAAACAACCCATTTTGATCCGCTCTCAATAGCAGATTCAATGCACTTTAGAGAAAAATCTGCATTGGATTTAAATCCGTCAAAAAAATGTTCGCAATCAATAATAGATTCTTTATTATTTGATATCACTGACTCAACAGATTCTTTTATTGCCTCTATATTCTCATCTAGCGAAATGCCTAAAGCTAAATCAACATGAAAATCCCAAGTTTTAGCAACTAAACAAACACTTTCTGAATCAGTATCCAATAAGGCTCTTAGTTGCGGGTCATTATCAGCTGATCTTCCAGATCTTTTAGTCATACCAAATGCAGTAAATTTAGCATTTTTAAATTTTAAATTTTCTTCAAAGAATTTTGTATCAGTTGGATTTGCTCCTGGCCATCCGCCTTCAATATAATCTATCCCAAGATTATCAAGTGCTTTTGATATACTAACTTTGTCTTGAACAGAAAAATCTACACCTTGGGTTTGTTGGCCATCCCTAAGGGTTGTATCAAATAAAAAAACTTTTTCTTTACTCATATTATTCACTCAAGAGTCTATTCTTAATTTCATTATAGCCTATTAATAAAATTAGTTTATTTAATTCTGGCCCTCTAGATTTACCTGTAATAGCTAGCCTAAGCGGTAAAAATAAATCTTTGCCGCTTTTACTAGTTTCTTTCTTTAAAACAGAAATCCAATTATCCCAAGTAGATTCGTTCCAGGGTTCATTTGGTAATAGTTGCTCTGCTAATTTTAAAAAATCTGTATCCTTATCGCTGTCTAAAGTTATAGAGCCATTAACAATGTTATACCATTCATCAATTTCTGATAATTCAGATATATTTTGCTTTATACATTCCCATAAGTCTTTATTAATATCAGGATATTTATTATCTAATAATTTAGAAATAGTTTCAAAATCATATCCAGAAATTACTTGAGAATTTAATTTTACGAGTTGGTCTAAACTATATCTAGCAGAAGCCCTGCCTAAGGAAGAGATTTCAAACCTTTCAGCAATTTCATCTAAAGAGGAAAACGCTTCAATGTTTAAGGAACTCCCAATTGATGCGTTCAAAGAATTAATTGCAATAGATTCAAATCCTTCTTCTTTAAGTTGGCTTATAGAAGAAGCAGAATTTCTTTTTGAAAAAGGTTCGCCATTTTCTCTTACCAAAAGCGAATTATGGCCAAAAATAGGAGATGCAGAATCCAATGCTTCAAATATTTCAATTTGAATAGCAGAATTAGTTATATGGTCTTCTCCTCTTATTATATGAGAAATCTTCATATCAATATCATCTACTACACTAGGTAGGTTATACAAGTAACCTCCATCTATCCTTTTTACTACTGGATCTGATTGGGCTGCTGTATCAACAGTAATTTCTCCTCTTATTATATCGTTAAATTTAATTCTTTTATTTGAAAGCTTAAACCTCCAATAAGGCTCAATACCTATATCAATCTTCTCTTTAATCTCTTCTTCTGACAAACTTAGAGATGCTCTATCATAAACTGGAGGCATTCTTCTAGCTATTAGTCTTTTTCTTTTATTCTCTAAATCTTCAGGAGTTTCAAAACAAGGATATATAAAATCTTCGTTAACAAGACTTTCAAAAGCCTCATCATAAAGTTTAATTCTTTCCGATTGTCTATAAACTTTATCAAACTTAAGACCTAGCCATTTCAAATCTTCTTTTATTTGAGCAACATACTCTTCCTTACTTCTTTCTTTGTCTGTATCATCAATTCTAAGTATAAATTTACCTTTATCTTTTTGTGATACAAGAAAGTTTAAAAGAGCAGTTCTAGCATTTCCAACATGAAGTAAACCTGTAGGACTAGGAGCAAATCGAGTTATTAAATTACTTTTCAATTCTATCTCTATATTTATTTGTGATCGGATATCTTCTATCTCTTCCAAAATTTCGAAGGCTAATTTTAACCCCAGGCGCAGATTGTCTTCTTTTATATTCGGATATATATAAAAGGTTCTCTATTTTTTTTATTGAATCTAATGAAAATCCTTTTTCTTCAAGTTCTTTAGTGCTCAATTCATATTCTACTAGACCCTCTAAAATTGAATCCAATTCTTCATATGGAGGCAAAGAATCAGAATCTTTTTGGTCTAATCGTAATTCAGCTGTAGGTTCTTTTTCAATAATATTTTGAGGTATAATATCTTTATTCTTTCCATAAACATTACTCGGTATATTATCATTTCTCCATTTTGCAAGCTCATATACTTCCGTCTTGTAAATATCTTTAATAGGATTAAATCCTCCGTTCATATCTCCATAAAGAGTAGAATATCCTACTGATACTTCAGATTTATTTCCCGTCGTCAATAACATTTGTCCTTTCTTATTTGAAACGGCCATTAATATACTTCCGCGAATCCTCGATTGAAGATTTTCTTCAGTAATATCAGAAGAAAAACCTTTAAAAGAATTGCTCAGTGAATCTTCAAAGGAAGCTAGAATTTCTTCAATTGCAATAGTTTCAATCGATATACCTAATCTTCCAGCGCAATCTTTAGAGTCTTTAAAACTATCATCAGAAGTAAACTTTGATGGAAGCATAAAAGAATACACTCTATCCTTACCCAATGCATCAACTGCTATAGCAGCGCATAAAGCCGAATCAATACCACCTGACAAACCAAGAATTACTCCTGGAAAGTTATTCTTTTCAACATAATCTCTCAGGCCAATAACCGTTGCCATATAAATATCCTTTAATACGGATTTAGACTCTTTTTTGGGAAATGAATCCTTAAATGCTTTTTTAATTTCATCAAATTCAACAGATGTAATATTTTCCTCCCATGAGGGTGCTTCAAAAATTATTTCATTGTTAGGATTAATTGCCAAACTATTCCCATCGAAGACAAGCTCATCTTGTCCGCCAATCTGATTAACATATAAGAATGCAATTTTTGTTTCTTTAATTCGAGATTCAATAATAGATTTTCTTTTGCTTATTTTATATTTATCAAAAGGAGAACCATTAGGCGAAATGATAAGATCACAATTTTGCTCTTTAAAGTCCAAACATACTTTACTCTCCCAAATGTCCTCGCAAATAGGAATTCCTAATTTTAACCCACGAAAGTCAAAAGTAATTACTTCTTTTCCTTTTGAAAAAACTCTTTTTTCATCAAAGACACTATAATTTGGTAGATTAATCTTTTTTGAAAAACCTATAATTAAACCAGAATCAACAAGCGCTGCAGCATTATAAAGTTGTGATCCCTCTAGAATAGGTAGTCCCATTATAAAACCTAATTTTTGACTACGATTAAAATCAACAACTTTATTGAAAGTTTCTTTACATTTTTCAATGAACGAGTTTTTTAAAACAAGATCTTCAGGAGGATAACCAGATAAGAATAATTCAGAAAAAACAACTAAATCAACATCTGATTCTTGTGCCTTTTCCAAAGTGTCAATTGCCTTGGCTGCATTTCCTTCAATGTCGCCTACAGTATTATTCAATTGTGCCAAAATTATCTTCATAATCTTATCTTAACCTTTAAGGTTTTATTAATTATCATAAATTTAAACAACTTTTACTATTTAATATATCATTATATAAATTTATGATTACTTTATCCAAAGGAGATAAGAAATGACTTTTATAAAAAGTAAAGAAATACATTTAGTATCTAGACCAGTCGGTTTACCTAAAAATGAAGATTTTGCGTTAAAAGAGGTTGAAATCAACAGCCCAAATGATGGAGAAGTTTTAGTCAAAAATTTATGGATGTCTGTTGATCCTTATATGAGAGGAAGAATGATAGATCAAAAAAGTTATGTTCCCCCTTTCCAATTAGATAAAGTTTTAGAAGGAGGTTCTATAGGCGTGGTTGAAAAATCAAATTCCAATAATTTCAAGAAAGGGGATTATGTTATTTCAAATTTTGGTTGGCGTGAATATTTCGTTTGTAATGAAAAACAAATAAATATCGTTAATCCAGAATATGGACCCTTGCAAGCTTACTTAGGGGCCTTAGGAATGCCAGGTTTAACTGCTTATGTCGGTCTTTTAGAGGTTGGTAAACTTAATGAAGGAGAAAATGTCTTAGTTTCTGCTGCAGCTGGCGCTGTAGGATCAGTAGTTTGTCAAATCGCAAAGGCTAAAAAATGTAAAGTTTATGGCACTACTGGGTCAGATGAAAAATGTTCTTGGCTTGAAAATGAATTAGGTATTGATAAAGCAATTAATTATAAGAAAACAGATAATTTAATTGCCGAATACAGGACAATAATTTCAAAAGGTATAGATGTTTATTTCGATAATGTTGGTGGAGACCATCTAGAGGCAGGAATTAATATTTTAAATGTAAATGGAAGAATAGCCTTATGCGGAATGATTAATCAGTATAATGACGAAAAGGTTAAACCGGGTCCTTCAAATTTAATGATGTTAATAGTTAAGAACATAAGAATGGAAGGATTTATTGTTTCAAAATTTGATAGCCTAAGAGAGCAATTCTTAAATGATATGAAATTATGGATCGATTCTGGTGAAATAAATTTTCAAGAAACAATACATGATGGCATTGAAAACTCACCTAAAGCATTTATAAATTTATTTTCTGGAGAAAACACTGGTAAAATGCTTGTAAAAATTTCATAAGGCATCAATGAGTAATTTAAAACTTGATAAGATAATCAATGATATTGATTTTTTTGATGACTGGGAAGATAAATATAAATACATCATTGATTTAGGTAAGAATTCTCAATCTTTGCCCGAAAATAAAAAAACCGATGAAAATAAAGTTGATGGTTGCGCAAGCCAAGTTTGGTTTGAGGTTAAACTTTTAGAATCCAATGATAAAAAACTTCTTTACTTTATAGGGGATTCAGATGCTCTTATCGTTAAAGGTTTAATAGTAATTCTTTTTAGTCTCTTTTCAAATAAAACTCCTGAAGAAATACTTCAAATTGATCCAGTTGAAGAACTAAAAAAATTAAATCTAGAAAAAAATTTAACTATGCAAAGATCAAATGGACTATTTTCTATGATTAAAAGAATAAAACAAGAAGCTAACAGGTATATATAGGTTAGTTCAAAATTATGAACTATAAGTTTATATATTACATGATTGGCCAAGGATCCTGGTTTCTTAACCAAGGGCTTCAAATGGTTCTCTTCCCTACAATTCTTATTTTAATGTTAAATGTTTCTCCGAGCTCATATGGTTTAGCCCAAGTTTCCCTTTTGGCTCCTTCAATTTTTTTGATTGTAATAGGAGGAACATTAGCCGATCGAACTGATACAAGAGCTATGCTTGGTATTATTCATTTCCTAGCAACTATTCCGCTTTTTTTAATTCTTATAGCAACAAATTATGGTTTTTTAAGTTATCAAATTATGATTTTATATGGTTTATCAATGGGAATTGCTCAAGCCTTTTCCCTTCCTGCAAGAGATAGTTTGTTGAATAAGGTTGCAGATGGAAATATCCAAAAAACAGTTATAACAGCAATGCTTATTCAATTCTCATGTCAATTATGGGGAATGAGTATGGGCGGGTTTGCTGATAGTTTAGGTATATCGCCTTTAGTTATATTACAAATTATTGCATTAGCATTTGGAGGATATTTTGCCTTCAAATTACCTAAAAATGAAAAAAAAATGAAATTACCTTCTGTAAAACAAACTATTGAAGAAATCAAAGAAGGTTTTCTAGAGGTAAAGAATTCAAGAGAAATATTTCCTGTTACAATAGCTATGGCAATTGTTGGTATATGTTATATGGGAAATAATCTCGTAGCATTGCCTTATATTACTGCGGAAAGGTATGGTTTAGGTTCAGCAGGTTTAGCTACAGTTAATTCATGTTTCTGGGCGGGTACAATATTTTCTAATTTAGTGTTAATTTTTAACCAAAACATAAAGAATTGGGGAAAGGTTATGGTATCAGCATTATTTTTTGGAACTATATTAATTTTCTTGGTTTTTCATATACCTTTTTGGTTCTTTTGTTTTTTAGTTTTTGCCTGGGGTAGCGGGGCTGGAGTAGTTATTTCCATTAGTCGAACAATAACTCAAACTTTTGCAAAAGATTCTCATAGGGGAAGAATATTATCAGTTTACTCATTAGCAATGTTCACAACAGGTCCTTTAGGGGCTTTAATTTGTGGGTTTGTTATAGATAATTTTGGAATTGCTAATAATGTTATTTTATCATCTAGCGTTGCCTTTATATCTCTTACAATATTGACACTAAAAACTGAAGTATTGAAAATAAAATCTCCTATATAAATGTTAAGAGTAATCTTTATCTTCCCACCATGGATAATAATCAGGAATATCTTTTATTCCATCCGTAAAATCTGGATTCCTTTTTTCCAAAAAAGATGTGACACCTTCTTTTGCATCCTGCATTCTACCGCGAGCAAAAATACCTCTGCTATCAATTTTATGGGCCTCCATTGGATGATCAGCACCTGCCATTTTCCATAACATTTGACGAGATAAAGCTATAGATACAGGCGCGCAATTACTGGAAATCTCTTCAGCAATTGATCTAGCTTCATCCAATAGGTCTTCGGGTTTATGAATAGACCGAATTAATCCTCCTTTTAGAGCCTCATCCGCAGAAAAAACTTTTCCTGAATAAACCCATTCTAGCGCTTGAGAAATACCAACTATTTTAGGTAAAAACCAAGATGAACATGCTTCTGGGACTAAGCCTCTTCTTGCAAAGACAAATCCGTATCTTGCATCTTCTGAGGCAAGCCTAATATCCATTGCTAATTGCATAGTTATACCAACACCGACTGCAGGTCCATTGCATGCAGAAATTACTGGTTTAAGACAGTCAAAGATTCTAAGAGTTACCAAACCACCTCCATCTCTTATACTAGGGTTTGACCAGTCAACTGAACCATCATCCGATAAAGCTCCTTGTTTATCCTTTCTATCAGCCCTGCTTTCAAAATCAAAAGTCCTAGCCCCTGCTGATAAATCGGCACCAGCACAAAAACCTCTCCCAGCACCTGTTACTATTATTGCCTTAACATTGTCATCCTTATCAGCTTCATCAAAAGCCTTTATAAGATCATTCTGCATTTCAAAATTAAAAGCATTAAGCTTATCAGGGCGATTAAGTGTGATAGTTAAAATATTATTTTCTACCTCATAAAGTAGTACATCGAAACTCATGGCGTTCTCCAATTTATCTTGTTATAGATTTTATTTTTAAAATAGATTTTATATTATGCTACAGATAATATTAATGAAATAAAAAATAAGGTAATTTAATGCACCCCTATATTCACGCACAAGAAAATCCAAATAAACCCGCATATATAATGGCTTATTCTGGAGAAATAGTTACCTATAAAGAGCTTGATGAAAGATCTAATCAAATAGCGAATTTCTTAAGAGACAGAAATATTTATCAAGGTGATCATATTGCAATTTTTTTAGAGAATAATGCTAGATTTACTGAAATATTATGGGCTGCTCAGAGATCTGGTATTTATTACACTCCGATTTCATCTCGATTAACTGCTCCAGAAGTTGAATACATCATAAGGGATTGTGGAGCTAAGTTGATAATCTCCTCAAAAGCGTTATCAAATGTTGCCGAAGAATTAACAAAACTAATAAAAGATATTCCAGAAAGATATATAATTGATTGTGAGATTGAAGGTTGGAATAGTTTTGAGAAATATATCTCTGAAATGCCTAAAGAGCCTATTAAAGATCAAATGATGGGACAAGATATGCTCTATTCATCAGGAACAACTGGCAAACCAAAAGGAATAAAGTTACCATTACAAAAAATTCCTATCGAACAATCTGAGGGCCTTATGGCTGGTGTATCAGCTTTATATGGAACAAATGAAGATACCATTTATCTCTCTCCTGCACCTCTTTATCACGCAGCTCCGTTAAGATTTACCATGGGAGTTAATTATGTTGGCGGAACAAATATAATTATGGAAAAATTTGATGCAGAAAATTCTCTAAATTTTATAGAAAAATATTCTGTAACAATGAGTCAATGGGTTCCAACTATGTTTGTTAAAATGTTTAAATTACCCGAAGAAATTAGAAATCAATTTGACTTATCTTCTCACAAATGTGCAATCCATGCTGCTGCGCCTTGCCCTATTAAAATAAAAAAAATGATGATCGATTGGTGGGGACCTATAGTGCATGAATTTTATGCTGGCTCTGAAGGGAATGGTTTTGTTGCATGTAATTCAGAAGAATGGTTAGAACATGAAGGTACAGTCGGAAAGCCCATAGTTAGTACTCCTCATATTTGTAATGATGAAGGAGACGAACTTCCAATTGGAGAAGAAGGTACTATCTGGTTTGAAGGTGATAGTGAGTTTTCTTATCATAATGACGAAAAGAAAACTGAAGAATCTAAACATCCTGAATTTAAAAACTGGTCAACACTTGGCGATGTTGGAAAGCTTGATGAAGATGGTTATCTTTACTTAACTGATAGGAAAGCTTTTATGATAATAACTGGTGGAGTTAATGTTTACCCTCAAGAAACTGAAAACTTACTCATTACACATCCAAAAGTTTCGGATTGCGCTGTTATAGGGGTGCCTAATGAAGAATTTGGAGAAGAAGTAAAAGCTATTGTAGAACCAATAAACTGGAGGGAAACCGGAGTAGAACTTGAAGAAGAACTAATAAGATTTTGTAAAGAAAACTTATCTTCTATTAAATGTCCTAAATCAATAGACTTTGAAAAAAGTCTTCCAAGACATCCAACTGGAAAACTTTACAAAAGATTGCTAAAAGATCGTTATTGGGGCAAAAAAAATTCAAAAATTGTTTAATTAAAGGAGAAAAAAAATGACTGTAATCGCTGTTACTAGCTGGGAAGGAACACCAGAAACAATAGAAAATTTAATTCTAGGTTCTAAAGCCTCTGCACCAGTTCACAAAGAAATGGGAGCTCAAAATCCAAGATTATGGAGAGCTATGGCTGGAGGAGGTATGGAATCAGCTTTTTATTCAATAGAGTTTGAAAATCATGCTGCATATGGGGCTTTCACTGATAAAATGCTTGGCTCTGAATGGTGGAAAGAACAAATAGTTGAGGCGGCTGGTGCAGCTTATCCGGATCTTAAGAACTTAGGAACTACACTTTATTATGACGCTATTGAAATTGAGTAAAATAAATTAAAAAAAATCTAATAATATAAGGAGATAAATAATGAGAGAATTTAACAATGTTGCTGAACTGGCTGAATGTGTCGGCGAGGAAATTGGTGAAAGCGAATGGTTTTCTATAGATCAAGATAGAATTAATGACTTTGCTGATGCGACAGGGGACCATCAATGGATACATATTGACCCTGAAAGAACTAAATCAGAACTTGGAATGCCAACCATTGCACATGGTTTCTTAACCTTATCATTAGTACCAATGTTAACTTCACAAATTAGCACTATTAAGAGTGTTACAAGAGGTATTAACTATGGAACTAATAAAGTTCGTTTCACAAATATGGTTCCGGTAAATTCAAAAGTTAGAGCAAAATCTAAGTTAATTGAGGCTCAAGCAAAAGCAGGTGGAATGCAATTAATATCAGAAATAAGTATAGAAATACAAGGTCAAGATAGACCTGCAATGATAGCCGAAACAGTTTCAATTGTATTTGAATAAAAGTTTTCAATAATGGTATCTAAAAAGGGGTTAAAGCCTCCAAAAGTCAGAAAAAAAAATAAAAAAATAAAAGTTCATGGCTTAGTTGTTAAAGACGACTACTCTTGGTTAAGGGATGATAATTGGAAAGAAGTTCTTAAAAAGCCTTCTGCACTAAAACCAAATATTAAAAAATTTCTTGATGATGAAAATAAATGGACAAATGAGAATCTAAAACATTTAAAAAAATCTAGAAATATTATTTTTGAAGAAATTAAATCAAGAATTAATGAAAATGATAGGTCCTTACCTGTTAAAGATGGAAAATATCTGTATCTAACAGAAACAAAGAAAGGATTACAATACTCAATACTTAAAAGAAAATTGGCAAACAAATCTAACTCACGTTATCGAACAATAATTAATTGGAATATTCTTAGTAAGAGATACAAATATTTTAAACCTGGTGGAGTTTCATACTCACATGATCAAAAAATATTTAATTATAGCTATGATGATAAAGGATCAGAATTTTTTTCAATTAAAACTTTTGATTTAAAAAATAAAAATAAGAAATTTACGACTCTTAAGAACACTAGCGGAGGCTCAATTTGGGCAAATGACTCATCTGGTTTCTATTATATTAAGATGGATAAAAATCATCGGCCATCAAGTTTATGGTTCCATTACTTACATTCAAAACAAAATGATGATGAATTAATTTATGAGGAAAAAAATCCCGGGTATTTTTTAAACATTAGCGAAACACTTAGCAAAAAATATCTACTTTTAAGTATTGGTGATCATGAAACCAGTGAAATATACCTATTAAATAAAGATAATAATGAAAAAAATCTATTTCTTTTCTGTAAAAGAAAAAAGGGAATTGAATACAGCATTGATCATGATCTAGAACAATCTCGCTTTATTATTATGAATAATAATGACAAAGCTATCGATTTTAAAATTTCTTATATCGAAGAAAACAAAAAACAATCTGGTCGTGAAAAATATCCAAAAAAAAATTGGAAAGATCTAATACCTCATAAAAAAGGCGTTCTAATAACTGATTTTGCTGATTTGCAGAAATTTCTTATCATACAGGAACTCAAAGATGGTTTACCAAGAATCAAATTCATAAATAAAAAAACTAATAAAACAGAAGAAATTAAGTTTGATGAAGAGGCTTATCAATTAAATTTTAATGAGGGTGTAGATTATAAAAGTAAGACAATAAGAGTTAGTTATTCTGCCATGAATGTACCAACAACTATTTATAAATATAATTTGAATACAAAAAGAAGACAAATACTAAAACAGCAGAAAGTCCCCTCAGGATTTAATAAAAGCAAGTATGAAACTAAAAGAGTATTTGCAAAAAG
>CAZLAN010000007.1:0-26386 GCA_964557485.1 uncultured Rhodobiaceae bacterium
GTGGTTGGTCCTGTATGTGAAACTGGTGATTATTTTGTAAAAGATTACAAAATATCAAATGTTAAAGAAGGCGATCTTTTGGCAATTACATATGTGGGTGCATATGGATCTGTTTTGTCGTCTAATTATAACTCTAGAGAATCATTACCAGAGGTCCTTATTAAAGGCGCCGATCATTCTGTTATAAGAAACAGAATTAATATTAATAATTTAATTGGAAAAGATGAAATAGCAAAATGGCTATAGTCATGGCAGAATTTCTACTTGGATTTTGTTTGATTGCTCAGGATAATTAGTAAAAGTATATGAAAATTCGTATCTTTGATTTTGTAAAAAATATTTATCATTGAAGTTAATAATTTCTTGTCTAAGTACATTACCATTTTTACCAACCATCTTAATAACAATATTAGGCACAATTCTTTTATAAGGAGTTTGATTAATAAGGGATCCCGAAACCTGCAAAGCCGATTTATCATTAATTATTGTTGATATTGTATTCAAATTATAAATATCTATACCCCTTATATCTAAAGAAGGATCAACAATTTCTAAGACCGGTTTTACGAAAGGGAAAATATCTAACAGCAATAATCTATTATACCAAACTCCTGCTAAACAAGATAAAATTATAATTAAAGAAATTAATGAATAGACACCGCCTCCTTCTGACTTATTTTCTGAAACTGGCACTGGAAGAGGATGATCAGGAGTTTTATTTTTATTTAAATTTTCTTTATTTAAATCTCCTTGTGATTGGATAGGTTCGTAAAGACGAGGGATTTCAATAGCTTTGCCAGATGAGTTAGCTGTCCATATAAAATAACATCTTGAACACTTAACTTTTCTATTTTTTTCACCAAATTTCTCAGAACTCACTGAAAAACTTGTACTGCATGCTGGACATTGAATTATCATTTTCTTTTATTGTATTCTTAAAGGACTTATTTTGAAATAATATATGCATTCCCTTTAGGTCCATCAGTTAAGACTATTAAGTCACCTTTTTGGGAAGCCTTAATGCTTCTTATTCTTCCTTTAATTTCTTTGAAAATTATTTCTTCACTAACTGAAGATTTTTTAATATTAATTTTTCTAATATCACCAGGCACAAGTGAAGTTATTAATAAACTTCCTTGAAATTCAGGAAACGATTGTCCCTCATAAAATAACATGTCTGACGGACCTATCGATGGCACCCAATATTTAATTGGTTGTTCCATTCCATCTTTTTCAGTAAAGGGTGAAATTATACTTCCATTGTAATCAATTCCATAAGTAATTGCTGGCCATCCATAATTTCTTCCAGGATGTATAATATTTATTTCATCTCCGCCACGCGGTCCGTGCTCATGAGAATATATAATTTGATTTTTTCTATCTCTTGTTATTCCTTGTTGATTTCTGTGGCCTAGGCTCCAAATTTCTGGCAAAGCACCATCTACTTCTAAAAAAGGATTATCAGATGGAATTGATCCATCATCTTTAACACGAATAATTTTACCATAATGATTATCTAATTCCTGAGCCAACTCTCTATAATTAAAACCATCGCCAGAAGTAATTAATAGTGAATTATCTTCAAGGAACAATAATCGCGCACCATAATGATTTGCTGTTTTTCTATAAGGAGAGGCTTCAAAAATTAATTTCTTATCGATTAATTCATGACCTTTAAGTTCGGCACTTATGACTCTTAAGGTATTGTTATTTTTACTTCCATATGAAAATGACAAGTATATTCTTTTGTTAATTTGATAATTTGGATGTAACTTTATATCTGATAAACCACCTTGTCCCTTAAACAAAACTTCAGGAACGCCCTTAATTTCAATAATATTTTTTGTTTCAACTTCTATTAATTTGATTTTTCCCGATAGTTCGTTAACTAAAATGTTGCCATTCGGTAAAAAGGTAGAACTCCATGGATTTGAAAAATCCATTTTAATTTTTTCGATTTTATATTGATGATCTTCCGCATACAAAGAATTGCAGATCGTCAAGATAAATGTAAAAAAAACTAATAAGATTCTCTTATACTTGAAAATAAACATTCTTTCTCTCATTGTTTTGTATTCTTATTTAACAATAAACCATATACATAACCGCCCGACAAGCCACATAAGGATAATAAAAAGAGTCCCAAAATAGAACGCATACCTGCAATTAATGCTGCCCCAGTAAAAACAAGAGTAGTTAATTTGAGCATTACTAAAATTCCAAAAAAACCAGCTAAACCATAAGCAATTCTCCTATCTATGGGGAAAAAGTACCTAATTATCGCAGTAACAATAAAAGCAATAAAAAAGGTAATAAGAACTATAATAAAAAAGGCTATACCATTCGAAAGATCGTTCAAAAGAGAATTGAAGAAGAGTTGTGCAGATATATTAAAATCCTTTGATGTTAACCAAATTAAATTTAACATTAAATTTATAATAATAATTAATGATCCAGATAAAATGGTGGAAATAATTAAGAAAAAAGGAATATACAAATAAAACATTTAAATTTAATCCTTACTTTTTTGAATAAGCCAAATACCGCTAAAAATAAAAACTAGCCCAGAGATAATAGCAAAGTTTATAGATTCATTTAACAAATTAATTCCTAATATTAAAGCCCATATTGGCATTAAATAATTAACCATGGATAAAAATATTGGGCCCTTAAGATCTACAATTTTAAACCAAACAACAGTTGCAATTCCCGTCGGAAGAATTCCTAAAAATAATATTAAAAAAATTATCTTAGTATCAAGCAATAACAAATTAGGAAGAGGTTCAAAAAGCAATGCTATAAATAAACCCATAATAGATGCACTTATTAAAGACCCTAAAGCCCTATCAATAGATGGAATATGAGATACTTTTTTAGCAAATACTGTAGCCAAAGCATAAGATGAAGTTCCTAATAAAACTGCAAATTGGCCAATCAAAAACCTAGAATTAATGTTAATAGTTTCCAATTCATTTAGACTAATCAATAATACAAGCCCGATAAATCCTAATATTATGCCCAAACTTTTAGATGATGTAATTTTTTCATCTTTAATTAGAAAATAAGAAAGGATCAGAGTTAAGATAGGGTTTATTCCCATTAATATAGCGGTAAGAGAGGAAGGTATATATTGTTGACCCCATGCGATAATGCTAAAGGGTAAAGTGAATCCTAAAAATCCTATTATAAAACTCCAAATCCAAAATTCTTTAGATGAAGGAATAGTTCTTTTTTTATAAAAGAACCATAGTAACAGGATAGTTGATCCAAGGGCTATTCTACTAAACATTATCCATAACGGAGGAACGAAGGTGAGAATAATTTTTATTGCTGAGAAAGCCGAGCCCCAAACAATCACCAGAAAAATCAATAAAAAAAAAGGAAGAAAGTTTTTTGTCATTTTATAATATATAATTATTGGCTTTGATATTTTAAATAGAATTAATTTTTTTTGAAATTAACTATGAATAAATTCTTTAAAGAGCGATACTAATACGAAATGCGATTTAAGCCACTATTAATAATCATTTTATTATCATCTTCTCTTTTATTTGTTTTACTATTTAAAGAATTTTTAGACCTTACAAAAAAGTCAGATGATAAAATTTATTCAAATTATAAATTTGATGCAATTATAGTCTTAACAGGAGGATCAAACCGAATAAATAAAGGTTTTGATCTTTTAGTAAAAAATTATTCTAAAAAAATGTTCATTTCTGGAGTTAATCCAATTGTAAGTAAAAGTGATATAAGAAAAATAGTCACAAAAAATAATGAAAATGAAAAGGATAGTTTATTTGATTGTTGTATTTTCCTAGGAAAGGAAGCTAAAAACACAAAATCTAATGCTGAGGAGGTAATAAATTGGATGAAAAAAAATAATCTGAAATCAGCTATTTTGGTGACTACAGATATCCACTTACCTAGGAGTATTTTAGAATTCCAAAATAATACCAATCATATTAGAATTGTAACCTATCCAGTTGAGTCTAAAAATATAAATTTTTTAAACATCTTACAGGAATTTTTAAGGTTTAGTTTTGTTCGTATTAAATATTTAACTTTATAGGAAAAATAAAATAGAAAAGATTTCTTCATATCTCTTTGCCCTAGGTTTTTTTGTAATCACAGCAATTATAGCAATAACTGGTATACCTCTACTTATTTTTCCTAGAAAATATACAGCTCTTTTAATTCATTCTTGGTCTAAATTAATGCTCTTATTATTCAAAAATCTTGATGGTTTAGATTGGACTGTTATTGGAGAAGAAAATATTCCCAAGGGTCCATTTATTGTAGCCTCAAAACATCAATCAGTCTGGGATACTATTTTTTTTACAGCATATTTTTCCGATGCGGCAATGGTTTTGAAGAAAATCTTAATATATATACCTGCCTATGGTTGGCATGCAATAAAAGCAAGAATGATATGGGTTGACCGAGAAGCAAAGGGGACAGCGTTAAAACATTTACTTAAAGAAGCTAAACAATGTTCTATAGATAAAAGACCAATTGTTATTTTCCCTGAAGGAACAAGAGTAAACATTGGAGAAAAGGAAAAGTATAAATCTGGCTGCTTTGCTTTATATAAATACCTAGATATTCCCTGTATTCCAGTAGCATTAAATTCAGGATTATTTTGGCAAACAAAAGGTTACAGAAAGAGTAAAGGCGTAATAAAAGTAAAGTTTCTTGAAAAAATAGATATAGGACTCACAAAAGAAGATTTTAATAATATTTTAAAAGAAAGAATTGAAACAGAAACAAATCGGTTAACAAGTAATGAAGAAACTAAATAAAAAGTCTAGGAGTATCTTTTCTCCTATAATTTTTCCCTTTTTAGTAATTTTTACTTCAGCATTTTTATGGACATCATATTGGTTTATTGGGTCTTATTATATTAAAAATAAGATTAATTCTTATGAGGATCTTTCTTATAAGAATATTTCTATAACAGGATATCCGTTTTACTTTAAAATTAATACAGAAGAGCTAAACTTTAAGAACCGAAATTCGAATGTAATTAAAGAATTAAATTTAAAAACCTTAGCTTGGAGATTTGATCAAATTCGAGCTCAGACTGATTCAGAAATAAGGATTAACTTAACTGACTCAATTTTTTTAATAATATCCCCAAAAATTATTGTTGTTGACTATCAAAAAAATAAAAATCATATAAATAATTTAAAAATTTCTGGAAAGAAAATATTTTTTTCTGACAGCCTAAGAAGAGCTTCTCTTTCTATCGATAAAATCTTAGGAAATATTGAATATAGTGAAAATACTAGAATTTCTCTTGCTGCTTATAAAGGAAAATCTTCTTTAGAAATAATTGGAAATCTTTCAAAAGATAATAAAAATTATTTAAAAGGTGAAATAGAATTTTCGTTCTCGGATCCTGAGGACATAAAAAGATTGTTCCAACTTTTTGGAATAATAATTGAAGAAAATCCAATAACAAACCTTTTAATATATAGAGGAAAAATAGATCTTATATTTGAAGATGGGATTGCTTTATTGGGACCTCTTCCTATTGGGAAAGCACCAAAAATTAATTAGTTTTCTTATCATGCCTTCCAAAATCAGTTTTTTTAGTATCTTGGCCAGCTTCTATTATATTTTTTCTAACTTCTCTTGTTTTATTAAAGAAATCTTCAAGAAAATCAGAATCATTATTTTCTATAGCAGCCTTTAAATCATCTAGATCTTTAGAAAAATAATTTAACATTTCAAGTACAGCGTCACTGTTTGAAATAAAAATATCTCTCCACATAATAGGATCAGATGCAGCTATTCTTGTAAAATCTCTAAACCCACCTGCAGAGTATTTTACAACTTCTTTTTCTGTAACATTAGCTAGATCATTAGCTGTTCCAACAATATTAAATGCTAACAAATGTGGAATATGGCTTGTTATAGCAAGGACTTTATCATGATGTTCAGCTGTCATTACTTCTGTCATTGCTCCTAAATTATTCCAGAAATTTAAAATATCTTTTAATGTTTCCTTATTAGTTTTTTCGGTTGGGGTTAAAATGCACCATCGATTATCAAATAACTCAGCAAAACCTGCGTCTGGACCAGACATTTCTGTACCTGCAACTGGATGACCTGCAACAAAATCTATGTGATCAGGAATCAATTTTTCTATTTCATTGATTACTTGAATTTTTGATGAACCTGTATCTGTTATTACACAACCTTCTTTTAAGTATGGCAGAATTTCTTTTACGATGTTTTTAAATGAAGATAATGGTGTTGCAAGTATCACTAAATCACAATCAAGTAGAATTTCGTTAGCTTGATTGCAAACCTCATCAACCAAACCTCTTTCAAGAGCCTTATCAAGCGTCTCTTGGCTTCTAGCTAAGCCAATTCTTTTAATAGATTTATCGTATCTATTAATTGCTAATCCAATAGAGCCGCCTATTAGTCCGAGACCAATAATTGCTATTTTTTTGTAATATCCTGTCATAATTAAATCATTAATTCTTTAAAGCTTTCAATCAATAATAAATTCGCTTCCTCAGTACCAATCGTAATTCTAAGAAAATTATCTAAATTATATTCCTGCATTTCTCTAGTAATCAAGCCCTTAGAACAGAGTTGATAATATACATTAGAGGCTTTAATTTTACTTTCTGATGTAAATTCAATTAGCACAAAATTACATTGGCTTGGATAAATCTTTATCCCTTTGTTTTCATATTTAGCAAATTCCTCTTTAAAAATACTCAGCCATTTAGAGTTATGATTAATTGATAATTGAATATGTTTATTATCTTCAAGAGCCGCAATAGCAGTTTTCTGAGCTGCTACATTAACTGAAAATGGAACCTTAATATTTAATAAGGTTTTGGTAATTTCATCTGGACAGTAAGCCCATCCCACCCTTAGTCCAGCTAATCCAAATGCTTTTGAAAATGTCTTAGTAATAACAACATTTGTATTTTCTTTAGCTAAATCAAAACCAATTTCATATTCAGGGTCTGTTACATATTCTGAGTAAGCTGCATCAATAACTAATAAAACATTAGAAGGTATAGCAGAATAAAAACTTTTTAGATCATTGCCGTTAATAAAACTACCTGTCGGATTATTAGGATTGGCTATAAATATAATTTTTGTTTTTGGGGTAATATTAGAAATTAAATTTTCAATATTTGGCTGCAGATCTTTTTCATTTGCCCTAACTACATTTGCTCCAGAACTTAAAATAGCAAGAGGGTAAACTGCAAAAGCATTTTCTGAAATTAACCCTTCATCACCTTCATTTAAATAAGTTCTAGCAAGAAGATGGAGTAATTCATCTGATCCACATCCACAAATAATTCTATTACTTTCAAGTGAATATTTTCTTGATATAGAATCTATAAGTTCATAATTTCCTGAATCTGGATATAAAGATAGGTTATTAGATTCTTCTTGATATTTTTTTAAGGCTAATTTACTCGGTCCTAATGAATTCTCATTAGAAGATAATTTGTATATTTTATCTATACCCTCAACATTATTAACACCCCCTTTATAGGGAGCAATGTTTTTTAAATACTTTTTTGGTTCTGGTTTATCCATTTTATTCTCTTCAAGGATTTATATATCCATAACTCCCTAAAATAGAAATATCAAAATCTTCAAATGATTGAAAGTAACCGTCTATAATACCAAATTCAAGAATATCGCTAGAATCTAGTATTTCAACTCTATATTTTTTATTAATCATTTCTTTATTCTTTTTCTCATAAACTATAACTGTCTTATTTCTTCTAGCCTTTTCATTAGTTACTTGCCCCAAAAGAAATCCAAGTGGTTTTTCATTTACAATAGGCAAAGCACCAAAAACATTTACATCTAAAGGTATATCTTTTTTCCACCAATCGCCCTTTACAGGTAAAATTGCTAAATACTTCTTACTCTCAATAATTTTTTTGATAACATCACCTTCAGAACAATTAAAAACTTTATTTGTCTTTGCTCCATAATAATTTCTTACCTCTATTCCTAAATCACTATCCATAGAATCAGTTATTAAAATTTCAAAAGCAGATTGAACGGAATCCGTTATTGTACTTATAATTTCTCTCCAAATATTAATTATTGAAGAACCGCTTAAAAGCTCGTTATCTTTTTTATATAGATCATCAAGTAAATCTACTTCTCTCCCTGGCCGTAATATATCAACTCCTTTTGAATCTTTAATTGATGCAATACTTTTAACTATACCTGCCCTCTCAATTATTAATTCTAATAACTGTTTGTCTATTAAATCGATTCTGACTCTTAATTTATTTAGTTTTTCTTCCACCAAGCATCTCCATTGAAGCAATCATTAACACATAATTACTATTTAAAGCCATGTATAAATAAATATGTTGCTTTATTAAATTTTATAGTTTAAACAAAAATTTGCATTAAGAAGGGGTTATCCCTGCCAACCTGCAAATCGTGCGAAGGTGGTATTAATATGCGGCTTGTAAAGCAAAAATACGGTCTCATTTAAATCTTAATCAGTATTTTAGTTTGGCTACTTAATAGCTGGGTATTTGATGTTCAGATTGTGCACCCTAGATTTCCTTAAAGCACTAAAGAGAGGTAAAAATGAAAAAAAATTATACTTTAAATATCTTTATCATATTTTCTTTATTAACATTCACAGGATTTCTTAGTGAAAAAACTTTTGCGCAAGAAAGTTTATCATTCAAGAGTGCTGGAAAGTGGCTAATTGGACTTAAAGTATTAAATTTAGATCCTGATGTTGATTCCAATGTTTCAATTGGAGGGTCAGCTACTGTTGGTGATGATACAGTGCCAGAATTAGATATTCGGTACTTTATAACTGATAATATAGCTATAGAGACAATCCTTGGAACAACAGAACATAGTGTTGGCGCAATAAATACAGCACTTGGAGATGTAAATCTAGGAACTGTGGGAGTCTTACCACCAACCGTCACATTACAATACCACTTTAATACTGAAGGTAATTTTCTACCTTATATAGGAGCTGGAATTAACTATACCTTTTTCTATGATGATAATCCTGGTAATGCTGTGGGTATAAGCTACAAGGATGAAATGGGTCTAGCTTTTAATATTGGATTTGATTATGTGTTAGGTGAAAATAATTATTTTAATATTGATATTAAAAAATATGATTTAGCCACTGATGTTGTAATTGACGCAGGTGCAGCAGGAATCGCTACTGCTGATGTAGATCTAGATCCACTTGCTATTAGCATTGGTTATGGATGGAGATTCTAAGATATGTAATTTCTAAAATTACTAGAATCTATTAAATTGGTTGGGATTAGTATGACAAATAAACATAAAAATATTGATTGCTTACTTTATAGTGATCCCAACTCTTTAGAATTGGAAAGTGGCGAGACTATTAAAGGTCATGATATTGCATATAAAACTTATGGTAAATTAAATCCAAAAAAAGATAATGCTATTTTAATTTGTCATGCTCTTTCTGGTGATCAGTTTTTAGCAAGTAAACATCCTATAACAGACAAAGATGGCTGGTGGTCAAGAATGGTCGGAACAAATAAACCAATAGATACAAATAAATTTTTTGTTATTTGTATTAATGTTTTAGGTGGTTGCATGGGGTCAACAGGACCAACATCTGTTAATCCTGAAACAAAAAAGGAATTTGCTCTAAATTTCCCAATGATAACTATATCGGATATGGTTAATGCTCAATTAAGACTTATTAATCATCTTGGAATTAAAAAGCTTTTATCTGTAATAGGTGGCTCTATGGGCGGTATGCAAGCATTAGAGTGGGCCGCATCACATTCAGACAGAATAGTTTCTGCAATACCAATAGCCACTTCAGCAAGACATACTGCACAAAATATCGCATTCCATGAGTTAGGAAGGCAAGCGATAATGGCTGATAATGATTGGAAATCTGGTGACTATAGAGAAGCAGACCTAAATCCATCGAAAGGTCTTTCTATAGCTAGAATGACTGCTCATGTTACTTATTTATCCGAATCCTCATTAAGTAAAAAATTCGGAAGAAGACTCCAGGATAAGTCTGATCTAGGATTTGGTTTTGATGCTGATTTTCAAATTGAAAGTTATTTAAGACATCAAGGTTTAACTTTTGTTGATCGATTTGATGCAAATTCTTATTTGTATATTACAAGAGCAATGGATTATTTTGACTTAGAGAAAACACATAAAAAAAGTTTAACTGAGATATATAATAATTCTGATGTTAAATTTCTTATAGTCTCCTTTACAGGTGACTGGCTTTATCCTACATCAGAAAACCTAAGTATAGTTAGAGCTTTAACTGCTGCCGGTGCAGATGTAAGTTTTGTAGAAATTGAGTCTGATAAAGGTCATGATGCATTTTTATTGGAAGAACCAGAGTTTGACTTATGTCTTAATGGGTTTTTAAGTCAATATATTAGTTAAGATAAAAAAATGGAAAATCCTAGAATAGATTTAAATCTTATAGTCAACTTAGTTGAGGATAACAGTAAGGTTCTCGATATTGGCTGTGGTAATGGTGATCTATTAAATCTTTTAATAAATAATAAAAACATAAAAGGTCAAGGTTTAGAGATTAGTCAAAAGAAAGTTAATGAATGTGTTTCTAAAGGTTTATCAGTAATACAAGGAGACGCTGATAAAGATTTAAGTTTGTACCCAAACAATTCTTTTGATTGTGTTGTTTTAAGCCAAACAATTCAAGCAACTCAAGAACCTGAAAGAATCCTTTCTGAATTAGCAAGAATTGGAAAAAAAGTAATAGTTTCAATACCGAATTTTGGTTTTTGGAAAGTTAGGTTAGACCTATTATTTAAGGGTAAAATGCCTATTACCAATAAACTAAATTCATCTTGGCACGAAACACAAAATATTCACTTATGTACGATAACTGATTTTATTTCTTTATGTAATGAACTTAATATAAGCATTAAGCAAACAGTAACTCTCCATTCAAAGAAACATAAATCTTTTTCGGGAAAACCTACTTCTATTGAAAACTTATTATCTGAAGAAGCAATTTTTCTTTTAAAGGGTTAGGTTTTTTCTTTTAATCTAAACGGAAAAATTTGAGAAATTATAATACCTAGAAATATTAAAGCTGATCCAGTTATAATTCTTGCGTTAAAGAATTCGGACAAAATTAACCACCCAAAATAAGCAGCAAAGATTGCTTCTGTGCTCATGACTATAGCAGCCTGATTAGGAGGAGAATATTTCTGACCAATCATTTGTAAAACAAAAGCAATACAAACAGAACCAATTGAACAATAAAGAAGTGTAACTAAAGGGATATAACTATCTGAAAAGTTTGGGAAATCTAATAAAACCTCTGAAGAAAAAAAACTTCCAAATATAGTTAAAATTAATCCAGCAAAGAAAAACTGTAAAACTGCTAAAAGTATAATTGGATTTCTTTTGACTGCAAATGATAGAATTTGAACATGTGCCGCCCAAAATATTGAACCAATAATAACCCAAATATCGCCAATATTTATTTTATCTAAAGAAAGATTCCCTTCAGGGGTTCCTAATAAAACCGAACCAAAAATACACATCACTACAGCCAGCCAAATCGTCTTATGAGGAAATATTCCTAAAAAAAGCCCAATAATTGGGACTAGTAAAACATACAAACTAGTAAAAAAACCTGCGTTTGTTGCTGTAGTAGTAACCAAACCTAATTGTTGAAAGAAAGCAGCAAAGCCAAGAAAAAAACCTAAAAAAGTTCCATATAAAAATAAAGATTTTAAATTTAACTTTTTCGAAATTCCAAAAATAGGAATTAAAAATAATATGGAAAAAGAGCCAATAAAAAATCTTATCGCAGTAAATTGAAGTGGTGACCAAAAATCCATAGCCATCTTTTGTGGTATAAATGTTGAACCCCAAATTACAGAAGCAATTAATAAAATAAAAGCTCCTTTAATATTATTAGGATATAATTTATTCAAAGTAAGTTTACTCTATTTCCTTCTGATTTTCCTTCTGGGCTAAGATTTGTTTCCCATTATACATTCCACTCTTAAGGTCTATATGATGAGGTCTATGAAGTTCACCAGAATCTTTGTTTTCAACAAAGGTCGGCGCCTTACTTCTATGTCCTAATCTTCTTTTGCCTCTTCTTGAAGGGCTTACCTTTCTTTTTGGAACAGCCATTTAAAACTCCAATATAATAAGTGAGGTTTATAAATGCTTAATTAATACCTAGCAAGAGAAAGATTAATTTAAAATTATACATGTCCCGCAAAGGTAATACAAAGACTTAGGATCATTAAGTTTCCTAATATTGTAAAAAAGGTGTGAAAAGCTCTGACCTATGACAATATCTTGACGGTTAAACTCTTTTAAATATACCAGACCAACTTTTTCTGAAAATTTTGGTAAAAAATTAAGTAAAGGGTTATTCTTTTTGATAAATCTTTTCACATTAAATTCTTTTACATTAGCAATATCTGCAGCCTTTTTTATTGCATCCTCCAAAGATCCAATTTCATCAACAAGACCTAAATTTAAAGCTTCTTTTCCTATCCATACCTTCCCTTCAGCAAGATCATAAACCTTTTCTTTTGGAATACTTCTTCCTTCTGAAACAATATTTATAAATTTTTGGTAAACATTCTCTATAGTAATCTCATATAAATTTATAAGCCTTGGATTTGGCTTATCAAAAAGAATAGGACCAAAAATATCTGAAAATATTGAAGAAGAAAAACCATCTTCATTTATTCCAATTTTATTTAATGTTTCTTCTGCATTGAATAATACTGAAGCAACTCCTATAGATCCAGTAATGGTTAAATCTTCTGCAAATATATAATCACTCGATGCAGCAACCCAATATCCTCCTGATGCAGCAACACCACCCATAGATGTTATAACAGGAATTCCTACTTTTTTAGCCTCTAAAACATTATCTCGTATTAATTCAGAAGCAAATACTGAACCGCCAGGAGTATTTATTCTTAAAACTATAGCTTTAACTTTTTTATCTTCTTTGGCTTTTAAAAGAAGTTCAGAAATATTTTCTCCACTTGCCACACCTTGAGTTTGATAGCCATCTAAAATTGGACCTGACAAGGAAATAATAGCTATTATATTTTTATCCTCTATTTTAGATTTCTTTTTCTTGTAATCTCTATAATCAATTTTCTTAAATTCCTTACTTTTTTTATTCACATAAATTTGATTTAGATATTCTTTAAATTCTTCCCTATTCATTAACTCGTCTATAAAATTAGTCTTTAAAGATGCCTGCCC
This sequence comes from uncultured Rhodobiaceae bacterium, assembly GCA_964557485.1. GTDB lineage: Bacteria > Pseudomonadota > Alphaproteobacteria > MED-G09 > MED-G09 > AG-430-B22. The sequence goes on from CAZLAN010000007.1 coordinate 13,270, forward strand.
CCAATCTCCATTATTATCCTCCAGAATATAATCGAGATTATCTAAATAATATTTTATTGACCCGCTTTCTAAATTTCGATTTTTTTCTACTTCAGAAGTAATATCTAACCATATACTTTGTAAAAGATTTTTACGTTGAGATTTATCCTCATTACTCATTGATGAAAGGGTTAAATTTTCAAAAGCAGTCTTAAATTGACCTTCAGAAAGATTAACAACTTCCAATCCCACTTTATCAAATAGGTCCTTATAAAAGACCCTTTTAGAAGAAAAACCCTCAAATAATAGACCTCCTGAGGGATAGGAAACTATATTTGAAGAAGGTGAAGCTATAATATAAGCACTTTGGGAAAAAAAATCAGCATATGCAGTAACATGCTTTCCAGTTTTTATAAACTCATCAATTTTATTGCTGACTTTTATTAAATCTGATGGATATCCTCCTAAAAAATCACTAAGTTCAATAACAATACCTATTATCTTATCGTCATCTTTTGCATATTCAATAGAATCTAATAATTGATGGAGATCAATTTGTGGAATATTATTTTCTGAGAAAAGAAGATCTCTAATATCGTTATTTGATACCTTTTCTTCAACCAAGTAACCTTCCATTGGCAAATATAAAGCTGTCCCATTTGTTAACTTCTGAGAATTATCTGTTAAAGAAAACCTTACTAAAAAAACTAAAATAACAAGAATAATGATTCCAAATAAAAACTTTGGAAGAAAAAGAATAAAATTAAATAAATTTCTAAAAAAAAGTAAAATTAAATTATATATATTTTTTAAAATTTTTATCATCTTAATAAATTATCAAACCTCATAATTATTTTTACCCTGGTCTCCCTCAAGACAGTAAAAATAAATCAACGGTATAATACCTATAATGGTAAAAGTTAATAAATACCATAAACCACTTCGATTGGTATCATGAAGTCGTCTTATTGAAACTGATATTTCCGGCATTAGAAGTAAAATATTAAAAATAAAATTTAATCCTAAAAAAGATAAACTTTCCAAAAAGGTTAAAGATAAAAATAATAAAACACGAAATAATTGCCAATGCCAAAACTCAGCTCTTGAAGATCTTCCTTCAAAATCGAAATACCTATAAAAGCAGACTATAACTGAATTTATGACATCATCAAAAAATCGCAAAATACAAATTTAGATGGAAAATCTATCTCCTAGATAAACTTTTCTTACATCTTTATTCCCAACAATTTCTTCTGGATTTCCTTCCATCAATACTGACCCTTCATGGATTAAAACAGCTCTATCAATTAAAGAAAGAGTTTCTCTTACATTATGATCTGTTATTAAAACTCCCACACCTCTATCCTTTAGATGAGAAACTAATTCCCTTATTTCTCCTACTGCAATTGGATCAATTCCTGCGAAAGGTTCATCTAATAATATATATTTAGGGTGAGAGGCCAAACATCTAGCAATTTCAACTCTTCTTCTCTCTCCTCCAGAAAGTGCAAGTGCAGGTGTTCTTCTTAAGTGATCAATATCAAATTCTTTTAATAAATGATCAATTTCTTCTTCAATTTTCATTTGATCATCTTCTAAGATCTCAATTATAGCTCTAATATTATCTTCAACAGTCAGACCTCTAAATATTGAAGCTTCTTGAGGTAAATATCCTATCCCATTCTTTGATCTTTTATAAATAGGGAGATCAGTTATATCATCTCCTTCAAGAATTATTGTCCCTGAATCTGGCTTTATAAGACCTATGATAGTATAAAATAAAGTAGTTTTTCCGGAACCATTAGGACCCAACAAACCGAGAGCTTCTCCACATTTAAACTCAAAGTTTACTTCTCTAACGACTGGACGCCCAGAAAAAGATTTACTTATCTTATTTATCTTTAAGCCGTCTTTTAAATCCTTAACTAAAGTAGGTTTATCATTTTTTTCAGTCATTTAATTATCAATTTCTTCCAAATTTTCTTCAACCAAAATGCCTTTTACTTTTTCTTGTTTTGATTCATCATTAAGTATTTCTATCTTACCTGTGCTTACATCCAATATAAGCTTATTACCTTTAATCATAGAAAGTTGATTAGTAAGAGTAACATTTCCTGTTAAAATCATTTTCTTATCACTTACACTATAAGTAGCAAAATTTCCAGTAGCAGAAATAATATCCTTATTTTCTATAACTACATTTCCAGTTGCCTTTAGTTCTTTAAAATCTTTTTGAATAAATTTTTCAATAAAAAATAGTTCTACTTGATCAGAGGACATAATAAATGGCCCTTGATTTATTAAAACATTTCCCGAGAAGCCTATTACTTTTGAATTTCTATCAAGAAACATATTGTCAGAGAAAAGTTCATAAGGTGATTCATTTTCAATATTAAATGATTGATTACCATCAGTATTAGCAGATACTAAATTAATAAAAAAAAGAATAAGACAAAAAAAATAAATAAAATGTTTAATTTTCTTTCTCCTCTAATAATCCAGATAGAATCTTTACCTTCACACCAGACGAAAGGAAAATTTTGTCGCCTTTTTTTTGAATTTCCATTTTACCAGCTTCAAATACCATACCTTGATTAGAGCCAAAAATTGGGCCTTCAAAAAAAGTAAAATTTGTATCAAGATTCATATTTACAGAAACAGCAGAAAATGAATAGCCTTCAAAAGTTTCCCCTAATAAATCTTCATATAATGTTGCCGAATTTGAGGAGGCTAGGTATTTAGCAAAATTTGAAGTTAATTTTAAAGAAAGATTATTGTCATCAAAAAATTCCAATTTAACATTCTCTAATTCAACATCTTTTAATTCTGGCCCAAGGGGACTGGCTCTATTTGCAGTAATTCTAAAATAGCCTCCATCAGAAGTATTACCGGTTAGAAGGGGTTTGATGACGCCAGATGTAGATTCTATAGTTAATCTGGTATAATTATCTCTAGCATATTCATTCAGAGTAAAGACTTTTTTTGATGAAATATATTGAAAAACCATAAGAATAATGAAAACGAAGATGAATAGTGGTAAAATTATTTTCAATCTTCTTACCTTAATTTTGTCTATTTGATTTTTTGTTTTTGGGGTCGCCATAATTCTAATGTCTAAATATATCTATCTCAGACCATCCGTTTAAATCTAAATAAGATCTTGTAGAAATAAACCTAAAGCAATCATCTGCTAGTTCTTTTCTTTTTAGTTTTTTTAATTTTTCTTCGAGAATATCTTTTAATTTATGAAGATACAAAACATCTGAAGCTGCATATTTTTTTTGATCTTCAGATAGTTCATCAATACTCCAATCAGATGTTTGCTCGGTTTTAGATAACTCAACATTCAATAATTCTTTACACAAATCTTTCAGGCCGTGTTTATCAGTGTGAGTTCTAGCTAGTTTTGATGCTATTTTTGTACAATAAATTGGTTCACAATCAATTTTTAGATAGTGTTTAATTACCGCAACATCAAAACGTGCAAAATGAAATATTTTTTTACATTTATTATTAGACAAAATTTTTTTTAAATTAGGGGCATCATAATTACTTCTATCAAATTGTAATAAATGTGCATTTCCATCTCCTGATGATAACTGAATTAGGCATAACGGATCCCTTTCGGGAACTAATCCCAAAGTTTCAGTATCAATAGCGACACTATCACCAAAATCAAGATCCTTCGGTATATCGCCTTTGTATAAAGTTATGTTCATGTAAACATTCTTTGGTAATTAATTAAAATAAGTTAAAATAAAATTTTAAGGAACTATATAGCAAATATTTGCTATAAAAAATAATATTTATCAAGAAGGTTAATTTAATATGGCTACATTATATCATTATCCTTTATGTCCTTTTAGCAGAAAAGTGAGACTCTTATTAAGAGAAAGAAATATTGATCCTGATTTGATTACTGAAGCTTTCTGGTTAAATAGAAAAGAATTTCTTAAAACGAACCCATCAGGTGAAGTTCCAGTTTTGATTATTGATAATCAAAAAATTTGTGGTCATTATGCAATAACTGAATTTCTAGAGGAAGAATATGATCCAATCCTTCCAAAAGATCATGATAAAAGAAATGAATGTAGAAGATTGGTAGATTGGTTCGATAATAAATTTTACTTTGAGGTCTTAAAAGTTATTCTTAACGAAAAGGTCGAAAGGCAATTCCTCAATGTAAAACAAGGAGGTGGGCTGCCAAGATTGGATAGAATTAAAATTGCTATCCACAATCTTAACTATCATCTTAATTATATTGAAAAACTTCTAAAGGAAAGATTCTCTTTAGTAGATGAAAAGATAAATACAGCAGATCTTACAGCAGTAGCTCATCTATCATGCTTAGATTATTTAGGTGATATCCCATGGAAAAAATTTCCTGAAGTAAAAGAATGGTATGCAAAGATTAAAAGTAGACCAAGTTTTAGATCCTTACTAACCGATCAAGTAATGAGCATTCCTCCAAGAGGTAAATATGTCTCACTTGATTTCTAATCATAAATTATCAAAAAAAATAAAGAAAGAAATTATTCTTGAATCTAAAAGATTAGGTTTTGATGCAATAGGCTTTACTAAACCTAATTTTAAGAATGAAGTAAAAAGAAATCTAGATGACTTCTTCAATAATAATTATCATGGAGAAATGGACTGGCTTAAAAGGAATAAAACCAGACGAGAATCGCCAAAAAATATATGGAGTAATGTTAAGACCATAATTTCATTAGGTATTAATTATGGTCCTGATGATGATCCACTAAAGTTAATAAAAGAAAAAGATTTAGGTAATATTTCAGTATATGCAAGAGGTGAGGATTATCATAAAATTATAAAAAAAAATCTGAAGATTTTTGGTAGCTGGATAGTAAATAAATTAAATTGTGAGATAAAAATCTTTGTCGACACTGCTCCTGTCTTAGAGAAGAATATTGCGGAATTGGCTGGTTTGGGATGGCAAGGTAAACATACTAATTTAGTAAGTAAAGATTTTGGTTCATGGTTATTTCTTGCAGAAATATTTATCGATAGAAATATAGAGATTGATTTACCTCAAGAAGATAATTGCGGAACTTGTAATAAATGTCAGGATATTTGCCCTACTGAAGCATTTACTAAAGAATATAAATTAGATGCAAGAAAATGTATTTCTTATCTAACTATAGAACATAAGAGCCAGATTCCAATCCAATATAGAAAAAAAATAGGTAATAGAATTTACGGGTGCGATGACTGTCTAGCAATTTGTCCATGGAATAAATTCGCAAAAAAATCTAAGGAAATAAGATTTACGACAAAAGAAAAAATAAGTGATTTTTCTTTATCAAAACTCTCAAAATTAGAAGACAAGACTTTCAGAGAGTTTTTTTCTGGTTCCCCTATAAAAAGAATTGGCAGAGATCGTTTTTTAAGAAATGTTATGATTGCTATCGGTAATTCAGGTAAAAGAAGCTTATCAAAAGAAACTATAATGAAAATTTCTGATAAATCTCCATTAGTTAGAGGTGCTGCAATATGGGCGACAAGAAATCTATTAGATGATGCTGAAATTAAAGATATTAAAGAAAAGTCCTTAAATAAAGAAAGAGATAATTCAGTTAAAAAAGAGTGGCACTAAGTATTTATTAAATTCATAATTTTAATTTAAGTATTCAAGTATATTATTTCCTAAATTCTTTAAATCATTTTCCCTGGATAAACTATGATCGCCATCTTTAATAAAATTGATATCTATTCTCTCAGAACTTAAAGAACTTATTAAATCTAATGAATGACGCCAAGGGACTGAATCATCTTTCATTCCGTGAAAAATTTTAATAGGTATATTTAGATTAATTTTATTATCTAAAATTGAATATTTACTGCCATCATTTAACAAATTTTTTGTTATTTTATAACCTTCATCATAACCTTCAGAGAATCTTTGAAGGAAACCATTTTTTTTAAACATTTGTTTTTCTTTAGGAGAAAAATTTTTCCACATTAACTTTTCAGTCATATCTATAGCAGGAGCTATTAATATTAAATTTTTAACTCTTTTCTTTCTTTTTAAAGATGTCAATAAAGATATCCAACCACCCATAGAAGAGCCTATAAGAATAAGAGGTCCTTGAAAAATATTATCAACCATTTTCTTACCATTATCTAACCAATGGCTAATTGTACAATCTTGAAATTCTTTCGACGATTTTCCGTGACCAAAATAATCAAATCTACAGAAATTTATTTCATTTTTTCTAGCAAATTTAGACAAATAATTTGCCTTTGTTCCGTCCATATCCGAATATAAACCACCAAACCAAATAATACTCTTTTTATTTTTATGATATATTTGGTCTTTATAGGCTATATACTCTTTTTTATTAACATAGAATTTCTTAAAGGAGTTAGTCATTAGATTGTTATGTCTCAAAATAATAAAATAAGTTTAAATAAAAAATCTATACTACAGATTATACCTAATATGGAAATAGGCGGTGCAGAAAAAACAGTATATGAAATAGCTTCTTATCTTAAAAGCAGCCAATACGAACCTATAGTTTTGACCAGCGGAGGTCAGTTAGTGTCAAAACTAAAAGAAGAAAATATTAAAGTAATAATAAAAAAAATAGATCAGAAAGATCCAGTAAATATATATAAAAACATAAATACTTTTAAAAATATATTTCAAGAAAATAATATATCACTTGTACATGCTCGATCTAGAGCTCCCGCATGGTCAGCATTTTATGCATCTAGAAAACTTAATGTTCCTTTTATAACAACATGGCACGGACACGCTGATAGTAATTCATTTCTAAAGAGAAAATATAATTCTATTATGGCTAAAGGAATGGCTACAATAGCTAACTCAAAATATACTGCAAAAAACATAAGCGAAAATTATAATATCAAAATAGAGGATATTGATATAATTCCTCGAGGCGTAAATTGTATTGATTACAGTACAGATAAATCTTCTAAAGAATTAATAAATAAAACTAAAAGTAAATGGAACGATAATACAGAGAAAAAAATTATTTTGCTGCCAGCAAGATATACTGAATGGAAAGGTCACACCCTAGCTATAAAAGCTTTGTCAGAGTTAAAACAAAGAAATAAAAAACTAGATATAACTTTGATTTTTATAGGAGATAAAAATAAAAATAAGAAATATGTATCTAAATTAGAAAAGCTTGCAAATAAACTTGGTGTTGATAAAGATTTAAAAATTCTAGGTCATTTTGATAATATGCCGCTTGCTTATCATGCCAGTGATATTACATTATATCCTTCCTTAAAGCCTGAGCCTTTTGGAAGAGTTCCTATTGAAGCGCAAGCTGCTGGATGTATAATTATTGCATCTAATCATGGTGGCGTTAAAGAAACCGTTATAGATGGAAACGAAAGAACTGGCTTTAAAACAAAAATTAACGATCACTTTGATCTAGCTAAAATAATAGATTTCATTTTAGGGCTTGATAATTCAGAAGTAGATAAAATAAGAAAAAGAGCATTAAAAAGTGTTGATAAACATTTCTCTTTAGAAAATATGTGTAAAAAAACACTTGCAGTTTATGAAAGAATATTAAATGTTTCTAAATAAATATAATTAACCAACTTAAAATGGAGATAAATCTATAACTAGAAATACAATCAGAAATTCTTCGGCCAATAAAGGTCCAAGAGTTAACAATCAAATAGAGGCAAATGAAGTTCTTTTAATTGACTCTAAAGGTGAAAAAAAAGGTATCATTCCAATAGGCGAAGCAATAGATTTTGCAAAAAAAGAAGGTTTAGATTTAGTTGAAATCTCTCCTAAATCAAAACCACCAGTTTGCAAAGTGATTGATTATGGAAAATACAAATATCAAGCACAAAAAAGAGCAAATGTGGCAAAAAAGAAGCAAAAAAATATTGATGTAAAAGAAATAAAATTTAGACCAAATATTGATACTCACGATTATCAGGTAAAAATGAAAAGTGTAGAAAAGTTTATAACTGATGGAGATAAGGTCAAAGTAACACTAAGATTTAGAGGAAGAGAAATGGCTCATCAAGATCGTGGAGCAATATTGCTTGAGAAAATTAAAGATGAATCTGATGAATTTGCTAAGGTTGAGTTACTTCCAAAGTTTGAAGGAAGACAAATGGTTATGGTTTTAGCCCCAAAATAATCTTTCTTTAGTTGAATTTTTTATAAAAATGGAATAAACAATCATTTAGCTAATCAGCCGGCAGGGCATGCCGTGTTGGTTAAAAATTGCCAAAACTATGAAATTTAAAAAATAGGAGATGCAAAATGCCCAAGTTAAAAACCAAAAGTGGTGTAAAAAAGCGTTTTAAAGTAACAGGATCTGGAAAATTACTTTCCGCTAGAACCGGAAAAAGACATGGAATGATTAAGCGTACGCCAAAACAAATTCGTAATAAGCGTGGAACATCTCTTCTTTCAAAACCAGATAGCAGGGTTGTAAAAAAATTCCTGCCATATTCATAAAGGAAGATAAAGATGACTAGAGTTACAAGTGGCTCAGCAAGCCATGCAAGACATAGAAAAGTAATAAAGAATGCTAAAGGTTACTTTGGTAGAAGAAAAAACACCTTTAGAGCGGCCAATCAAGCTGTAGAGAAAGCAGGCCAATATTCATATAGGGATAGAAAAAAAAGAAAACGAAATTTTCGTTCATTATGGATTCAAAGAATCAATGCTGCAGCAAGACTAAATGGTATTAATTATGCAAGATTTATAAATGGTTTAAATAAAGCTAATATCGAAATTGATAGAAAAGTCTTATCTGATATTGCGATATCTGATCCAGATACTTTTAAAGATTTAGTTGATAAAGCGACATCAGCATTAAAATAATATTTAATTTATGTTATTATGGCAGATGGCACATGAATAGTGTCTGGTAAATATGATATGAAAAATATTGAATCCATAAAAAAAGAAATTCTTGAAAAAATATCAAACGCAATTGATGAAGATGCGGTCGAAAAAATTCGAATAGAGGAATTAGGAAAAAAAGGAAGAATATCAAAATTACTGAATGAGATAGGAACTCTTAACTCAGAAGAAAGAAAAAATATTGGTACTGATATTAATAATTTAATAAAAGTTATTAATGATAAACTCCAAGAAAGAAAAGAATATTTTATAAATCTAATTTTAGATAATAGATTGTTAGAAGAAAAATTGGATGTAACGCTTCCTGTTAAAATTAATCAAAATAATAATGGTAAAATACATCCGGTATCACAAGTTTTAGAGGAAATATCAGAAATCTTTGGATCACTTGGATATGAAATAGCAGATGGTCCTGATATTGAATCTGAATATTATAACTTTAATGCATTAAATATACCTGAATCACATCCAGCTAGACAAATGCATGATACATTTTATTTAGATGAATATAATGGTATCGAAGGTCAATCAGTCTTAAGGACACACACAAGTCCTGTTCAAGTAAGAACGATGGAGTCAGGAAAACCTCCATTTAAATTTATTTCACCTGGCAGAACATACCGTTGTGATTCAGATCAGACTCATACTCCTATGTTTCATCAAATTGAAGGTTTAGTTGTTGATGAAAATACTAATTTAGGTCACCTTAAGTGGACCTTAGAAATATTTTTATCATCCTTTTTTGAAATTGAAGATACTCAGATACAGATGAGACCAAGTTATTTCCCTTTTACAGAACCATCTATTGAAATTGATGTTTTATGCGATAGATCAGGATCTGTCTTAAAAATTGGAGAAGGAAAAGATTGGTTAGAAGTTGCAGGGGCAGGAATGGTGCACCCTAATGTTTTGAAAGCAGCAAATATTAATCCAAACAAATATCAAGGCTTTGCTTTTGGATTTGGCTTAGATAGGCTTGCTCAATTAAAATATGGGATTCCAGATCTAAGGACTTTTTTTAATGGAGACATTAGATGGTTAAAACATTACGGTTTCTCATCCTTAGATATACCAACTTTATCTAGGGGATTAAAAAAATGAAATTTACACTCCCTTGGCTAAAAAATCATTTAGAAACAAATGCCCCTTTAAATGAAATTGCTAAAAATCTTACTGAGATTGGCTTAGAAGTTGAAAATATAACTGACCCAACTTCAGATTTAAAAGATTTTATCGTTGCAAAAATCATTTCAGTAAAAAAACATCCTGATGCTGATAGACTTCAATTATGCGAAGTAGATATTGGCGGAGAAATAAAGGATGTTGTTTGCGGTGCTACAAACGCTCGAAAAAATCTTTTAACAATTTATGCGCCTATAGGAAGTATTATTCCAAAATCAAATATGGAAATAAAAAAAGTTAAGATTAGAGGCGTTGAATCTTTTGGTATGTTATGTTCTACCGAAGAACTTAATCTAAGTGATGATAGTGAAGGAATAATAGAAATTGGTAATAATTATGAGCCAGGTACAAAAGCTATTACTGCCTTCAATTCCATTGAACCTGTAATAGAAATAGCTATTACACCAAATAGACCAGATTGCCTAGGTGTATATGGGATAGCCAGAGACTTAGCCGCTAAAGGAGTAGGTAAACTTAAAGAAGTAAAAATTAAAACAATCAATGAAACAGAAAAAACAATACCTGTTTTTATTAATTCATCTGGAAAAACACAATTTTGTAATCTTTTTTCAGGAAGATTGATTGAAGGCATAACTAATAATGAAAGCCCTAAATGGTTAAGAGACCGTTTAGAGAAAATTGGATTAAGAAGTATAAATGCTATTGTTGATGTAACTAATTATATCACTTATGATTATGGAAGACCTCTTCACGCCTATAACGCAGATAAAATTAAGGGGCGAATTGGTGCAAAACTTTCAAAAAAAGGTGATAAAATTAAAGCGCTTGATGGTAGGGAATACACCCTTGACGATCAAACATGTATAATTTCAGATGATGAGAAAATTCTAGGAATTGGAGGAATTATTGGAGGAGAAGAATTTGGTTCGGAATTTGATACCAAAAATATTTTTCTTGAATCAGCTTATTTTGATCCTATTCATATAGCTAGAAACGGAAGAAAGTTAAATATCAATAGTGATGCCAGGTATAGGTTTGAAAGAGGTACTGATCCATCATTTGTTATAGATGGATTAGAATTAGCTACTCAAATGATTATAGAAATTTGCGGAGGTAAACCGGGTAAGTTAGAATCTATTAAAAAAGAACTTCCTAAGATTAAAAAAATAAAATTTAATCCAAAAATTATAGAAAAGGTCACAGGTATAATAATTAAAGAAAAGGATATTAAAAAAATACTATTATCCCTGGGGTTTAAAGTAAGTAAAAGTTTTGAAATAACTATCCCCTCATGGAGGCCCGATGTAAGTGAACAAGTAGACATTGTTGAAGAAGTAATAAGAATTTATGGTTTAAATAATATTGTTTCTTCACCTCTAAAAAATACTAACCAACCATCTAAACCTATACTTACCGATTCACAAAAGAATACTAACCTTACTAGAAGAATTTTAGCTTCAAGAGGTTTAGTAGAGAATATTTCATATTCTTTTGTAAGCTCTAAATATACAAAATTGTTTTCTAATAATTCTAACTCTTTAAAACTTTTGAATCCTATTTCAGAAGATTTATCTGATATGAGAACAACACCTTTAATATCACTCATAGACAATTATATAGGAAATAAAAAAAGAGGATTTAATGATGTTGGAATCTTTGAAATTGGACCTGGTTTTACGGGTTCTAAACCCGGTAATCAACATTTAATTGCATCAGGTTTAAGGTCAGGCATGTATAAAGTTTCTGGAGTTGAAAGACACTGGCAAGGAAACGATATGGTAGATATATTCGATGTTAAAGGTGATATTCTTGCTTATTTAGATATAGTCGGAATTAAGCAAGAAATATTAGATTATGATACCCCAGGACCTAAATGGTTTCACCCAGGAAGGTCAGCGAATATTGTTTCGAAGAAAAAAAATGTACTGGCTTCATTTGGAGAATTACATCCAAAAATATCAAAAAAACTAAATATACCCTTATGTGTAGGTTTTGAAATATATTTAGAGGATGTTTTACCTATTATAGAAAATAAAAATATTCCCAAAGAATTTAATTCGTATAATCTGCAATCTGTTAAAAGGGATTTTTCTTTTGATATTCCAAATAATGTAAACGCAGAAACTCTTATAAAAGCAATTAGATTATGTAATGAAGATTTAATTGAGGATATAAAACTTTTTGATCAATTTATACTTGATGATGAAAAAAAATCGTTGGCTGTCGAAATAACAATTCAACCCAAAATTGATACTTTAACAGATAAAGAAATAGATAGAATATCAGATAAGGTAATCAATTCAGTTGAAAAAGCTACTAAAGGTAATTTAAGAAGCCAATAACGGATTTATAAAATTGCACAGCACTAAAAATATCAGGAATTTTGCTATAATTGCTCACATAGATCATGGGAAATCAACTTTAGCTGATAGATTAATTCAATATTGCGGAGGACTTTCAGAACGCGAAATGAAAAATCAAGTTCTCGATTCTATGGATATTGAAAGAGAGCGAGGAATTACTATTAAAGCTCAAACAGTTAGATTAAATTATAAAGATGATAATGATGATTTATTCCAATTAAACCTAATTGATACACCTGGACATGTAGATTTTTCTTACGAAGTAAACAGATCATTATCTGCTTGTGAAGGATCTATTTTGGTAGTCGATGCAGCACAAGGAGTTGAGGCACAAACTCTTGCAAATGTTTATCAAGCAATTGAATTGAACCATGAAATAATTCCTGTAATTAACAAGATAGATTTGCCTGCTTCTGATCCTGATAAAGTATGTAAGCAGATTGAAGATGTAATAGGATTAGATGCATCTGATGCAATTAAGGTCTCAGCTAAAACTGGTGAAGGAATAGATAAAATTTTTGCTTCTTTAATAAACCTTATTCCACAACCTAAAACAAAAACTAAAGAAAACTCTAAAGCCCTGTTGGTCGATAGCTGGTATGATTCATACTTAGGTGTCGTAGTTCTAATAAGGGTAATTGAAGGAGAATTATCAAAAGGACAAAAAATTAAAATGCTTGAAACTGATAGTTCTTACACTATTGATGAAGTTGGTATTTTCACTCCAAAAAAAGTTTCTATA
>CAZLAN010000008.1:0-22435 GCA_964557485.1 uncultured Rhodobiaceae bacterium
TGTTACTGAAGATGAGCTAGATGATGCAGAAGAAAAGTTAGATGGTGAAGATTTAGATGATTCTGATGAAGAGGAAGAAGGATCAAATAATAATTCTAAATCTAATGATACTGAAGAAGAGGATATTTAGGCTGAATATATAAAAATTTATTTATTTATTTCTATTGAGAAAATTATGTCTGAAGATGAAAAAAAAGATAAAAAGGAAAAAACACTTTCTTTAAAAGTAAGTACAGTTCCTTCAAAAAGTACAATTGGCTCTAGATCAAGAGGTTCATCAAGGATTTCTACTGTCGTTGTGGAATCCAAGAGGGGAAAAATTTCTAAAACTAGAAAACCAAGCGCTCCTAAAATTAAAACTAGATCTAGTTCTGTTACTTCTAGAAAAATTAACGAACCAAAAACCGAAGCTGAGGATACAAAGAATCTAACATTAAAGGAAAGGGTTGCGAGGGAAAAAGCTCTTCTAGAGGCTGATGATAGAAAGAAGAAAGAAGCTATTGAGGAAAAAAAATCTAGCAAGATAGTCAAGAAAGGGTCGAAGAAAAAAGAGAACGAGAATTTAGAAGCCCAAGATATTCCTATTCAAAATGATTTTGATTCAACACAAAAGAAAAAATCTCATACATCTAAAAAAGGAGATTCCCAATCTTCTTCAACAAAGAAAAAAGATTTAAAGTCAGAAGAAAAAGATAAAGTTGACCGAAAAAAAAGGAAAGAACCACAAAAAAGAAGAAAAGGAAAATTGACAATTTCTGAAGCTTTGAATGAGGATGAAAGACAAAGATCTTTAGCATCAATCAGAAGAAGGCAAGAAAAAGCTAAGAAGAAAACTATTGATGCCGATGCCCCTAAAGAAAAAATTTCAAGAAATGTAGTTATTCCTGAATCAATAACCGTTCAAGAATTATCTAATAGGATGGCTGAGAGAAATGTCGATGTTATAAAATCACTTATGCAACAAGGTGTAATGGTAAAAATAAATGATTATCTTGATGCTGATACAGCTGAATTAATAGTCGAAGAATTTGGGCATACAGTTACAAGAGTTTCTGAGGCTGATGTAGAGCACGGTATTTCTGACGATAACGATCCAGAAGAAAGTAAATTACCGAGATCACCAGTGGTAACAATAATGGGCCATGTCGATCATGGAAAAACTTCATTATTAGATTCTATAAGAGAAACCAGTGTAGTGTCCTCTGAGGCTGGAGGCATTACTCAACATATAGGCGCATATCAAATTAACTCAAATGATAATAAAATTACTTTTATTGATACACCAGGACATGCTGCATTTACTTCGATGAGGGCTAGAGGGGCAAAAGTGACTGACATCGTTATTTTAGTTGTTGCTGCCGATGATAGCGTAATGCCTCAAACTGTTGAGGCTATTAACCATTCTAAAGATGCTGGTGTACCAATAATAATTGCTATTAATAAAATTGATAAACCTGAAGCAAATCCTACTAAAACTAAGAATGATTTACTAGAGAATGAAATAATAGTTGAAGAATTAGGTGGAGAAATTCAATGTGTTGAGCTTTCTGCTGAAACAAAAGAAGGAATAGATAATTTAATAGAGGCTATAAATTTACAAGCTGAAATTCTAGATTTGAAGGCTAATCCCAATAGACCTGCTGAAGGTTTTGTAATTGAATCTAAATTAGATAAAGGTAGAGGGCCGGTTGTAAGTACAATTATTCAAAGAGGAACCTTAAAAAAGGGAGATGTAGTTATTGTAGGTCAATATTGGGGAAAAGTTAGATCTTTAATTAATGATAGGGGAGAACAGCTTAAGGAATGTTATCCCGGAGAGCCTATTGAAGTTCTGGGGTTGAATAATACTCCTAATGCGGGTGATTTTCTTTCTGTAGTTGAAAATGAATCTAGAGCGAGAGAAATTTCTGAATATCGAGAAAGGCAAAATAAAAAATTAACGCCTAATGTTCCACAGTCAAATATTGAGCAAATGTTATCAAAAATTAAAGATGATATTAAAAAAGAACTATCAGTAATAATTAAGGCTGATGTACATGGATCTGCTGAAGCAATTAAAGATGGATTATTAAAAATAGGAAATGAAGAAATTTCATGCAGAATTGTTCATTCTGGAGTAGGTGCTATATCAGAGAGTGATATTTCATTAGCAGAAACATCCAATTCTATTGTTTTTGGATTTAATGTTAGAGCAAATTCTCAAGCTAAGGAACTAGCAGAAAAATCGGATATTAATATAATATACCATTCAATTATTTATGATCTTTTAGATGAAATGAAAGGTATTTTAGAAGGAAAACTAGATCCTGAAATTAAAGAAACAATTATAGGAAATGCAGAAGTTTTAGAAGTCTTTAAAATATCTAAAACAGGAAATATAGCTGGTTGTCTTGTATCGGACGGCACTATTAAGAGAGGTGAAAACATAAGATTAATTCGAGATGATATAGTTATTTATGAGGGTAAAATTTCTGAACTTAAAAGATTTAAAGATGATGTCAAAGAAGTCCAATCTGGCCAGGAATGTGGTATCGCATTTGAAAATAATGAAGATATAAAGGCTAATGATAGAATTGAATGTTATGAAGTTTTAGAAATAAAAAAGAAAATAGATTAATAAACATCAAAATGAATAAAAGAAATTTATTTCATAAAAAAATAATCTCTCAGAGACAACAAAGAGTCCAAGAAATTCTAAGAAGTGCTCTGAATGAGATTCTGATTAGAGGAGAGAGCAAAAGCCATTTTTTGGATGAAAGCATAATTACTATAACATATGTAGATATTTCTCCAGATCTAAGGAATGCAAAATTTATGTTTATTCCTCAAAACTTAAATCAGATAGATAAATTTCTTCTTGAATTTAATTCAGTAAAAAAAATTATAAGGAAAAAAATTGCTGAAAAGGTCCAATTAAAATATGTACCAGAAATTTCCTTTTGTTTTGATGAATCTATAATTGAAACAGAAAAAATAGAAAAAATATTATCTTCTAAAAAGGTTATGGATGATGTTAAGTCTTAATAAATTAAACATAGAAGACGATAGAAGTTTTTCTGGAGGTTGGCTGTCTATATATAAGCCAAAGAGAATTACTTCATTTTCTGCATTAAAGATTATCAAGAAAAAATTTTTATTAAAAAAGATTGGTTTTGCCGGCACCCTTGACCCCCTTGCCTCAGGAGTTTTACCTATGGCATTTGGCGCAGCCACAAAAACAATACCTTATTTAATTTCATCAAAAAAAAAATATAAATTTTCAATTCTCTGGGGAACTAAGACTTCAAGTCATGATCTTGAAGGAGAAGTAGTCGATGAATCTGACTTAAGACCTTCAAAAAAAAATATAATGGATGTTATTAAAGAATTTGAAGGGGATATTCTTCAAAAACCTCCAAAATTTTCTGCAGTAAAGATTAATGGTAAAAGAGCATATAACTTAGCTAGGAATCAGGAAAATTTTACACTTAAAAAGAAAAAAGTTAAAATTTATGATATTTCTGTTATCAATCATAAAGATAATATAACATCAGAATTTGCTGTAACTTGCGGTAAAGGTTTCTATATTAGAGCTCTTGCAAGAGATATTTGTCATAAATTGGGTGTCTTAGGTACAGTAAATACCCTTGAAAGGCTTGAAGTTGGGCCATTTTCTATTGAAAATACTTTTTCACTAGAAACCATAGACAATTTAGTGCATAGTGCGCCAGCTGGAACGGTTGGTGTAAACCTACTTACTCCTTTAAGTAAAGTGCTGGACGACATCCCGGCCTTGCAAATTGGAGATAGAGAGGCAGAAAGATTCCAACAAGGTCAAATTATTTTTGATTATAATTTGTCATCTAATTCTAGTTTGGGAAGTAAGGTTATATTGTTAAATAATGATAAACCTATTGGACTTGCCGATATTTGTGAAAATTCTTTCAAACCTAAGAAAGTATTTTCTGAGGAAATTTTTTAGTTTAAGGAGTATTTGGTGTCGATAGATTCAAATAAAAAAGATGAAATAGTAAAAGAATTTGCTACTAAAGAAGGCGATACTGGTTCTCCAGAAGTACAGGTAGCAGTTTTAACTGAAAGAATTAAAAATCTTACAGATCATTTTAAAAATCACAATAAAGATAATCATTCTAGGCAAGGTTTGTTGAAGATGGTTAATCAAAGGAGAAAACTTTTAGATTATGTTAAGTCTAAAGATGAAGCTCGTTATGAGGATTTAAGAAAAAGGTTAGGTCTAAGAAGATAATAATATTTAGTATTTATTGTTCAGGTTATATGTCTACCTAAAAGACAGATATAGGAAAAGAAATTATAGGAAAAGAAATGTTTAATATACAAAATGAAGTTATAGAATGGGGTGGTAAGAAATTAACAATTGAAACAGGAAGGGTTGCAAGACAAGCTCACGGATCTGTTATTGCTACATATGGAGGCACTTCTGTATTGGCCACGGTTGTTGCTGATAGAGAAGAAAGAAAGGATTTAGACTTTTTCCCTTTGACTGTAAATTATCAAGAAAAAGGATATGCAGCTGGAAAGATACCAGGTGGTTTTTTTAAAAGAGAAGGCAGACCTTCAGAAAAAGAGACTTTAGTTTCTCGTTTAATAGATAGGCCTATTAGACCATTATTTGCAGATGGATTTAAGTGCGAAACACAAGTTATTGCAACAGTTATAAGCTATGATACGGAGAATGACGCAGATGTTGTCGCTTTGATTGCATGTTCTGCTGCATTAACACTATCCGGTATTCCGTTTATGGGTCCAATTGGTGCAGCAAGAGTAGGTTATAAAGATGGTGAGTATATTCTCAACCCAACTAAACTTGAAATGGATGATTCAGAGTTAGATTTAATTGTTGCTGGAACTAAAGATGCGGTTCTTATGGTTGAGTCTGAAGCAAAAGAATTATCTGAAGAAATTATGCTTGGTGCTGTAACATATGGGCAAGAGAATTTTGTTCCTATTATAGAAGCTATAATTAGTTTGGCTGAAAAATCTGCGAAAGAACCACGAGATTTTACAAAAGAAGATCTTTCTGAATTAGAAAATAAAGTTAACGCAATTATTAAAGATCAATTGACTGATGCTTACAAGGAAGCAGATAAACAAAAAAGAACAGAATTGATAGCTGATGTTAAGAATAATCTCATTGATAAATTTTCTAAGGAGGAACCTGAAGGAGGTGAAGAATATAGTGAAAATACCTTAGGGTCTGTTTTCAAAAATATTGAAAAAAGAATTGTAAGGAATAGTATTTTAGATACCAATGAGCGTATTGATGGGAGAGATCTTGAAACAGTTAGGCCAATACAATCTGATGTAAGTGTTTTACCTTTAACGCATGGATCGGCTCTATTTACTAGAGGGGAAACTCAGGCTTTAGTTGTAACGACTCTAGGTACAGGAGATGATGAGAAATTTGTAGATGGTTTAGATGAAACATATAAAGAAAGATTTATGTTGCATTATAACTTCCCGCCATATTCTGTAGGAGAAACTGGGCGGACTGGTTTTACGGGAAGGCATGAAATTGGGCATGGAAAATTAGCCTGGAGAGCACTTAAAGCAGTTATGCCAGAATATGAAAATTTTCCTTATACCATTAGGCTTGTTTCAGAAATTACAGAGTCAAATGGATCTTCATCAATGGCAACAGTTTGTGGGTCATCATTATCAATGATGGATGCTGGAATTCCTTTAACTAAACCAGTAGCAGGAATAGCTATGGGGCTAATAAAAGAAGACGGAAAAATTGCTGTATTGTCGGATATTCTAGGTGATGAAGATCATCTTGGAGATATGGATTTTAAAGTTGCAGGAACAAATGATGGCATTACTTCTTTACAGATGGATATTAAAATAACAGGTATTACTAAAGATATAATGGCTACTGCTCTTAGTCAGGCAAAAAGCGGAAGGATACATATTCTAGGAGAAATGGCTAAAGCTATAGATAAAGCTAGAGATACAGTAAATTCTAATGCTCCAAGAATTGAAACAATTAATGTACCAACGGACAAAATAAGAGAAGTTATTGGGGCTGGAGGTAAAGTTATACGTGAAATTGTAGAGGAAAGTGGAGCCAAGGTAGATATTAATGATGAGGGTATTATAAAAATTGCATCTAATAGTGAAGATGCAATACAAAAAGCCCTTGAAATGATTGATTCAATTGTTGCAGAGCCAGAAGTTGGAACAATTTATGAAGGTAAGGTTGTCAAGATTATGGATTTTGGCGCCTTTGTAAATTTCTTTGGTAAGAAAGATGGTCTTGTTCATATATCACAATTATCAAATGAAAGAGTTAACAAGGTTACTGATATTCTAAAGGAAGATGATTTGGTCAAAGTTAAGTTTGTTGGATTTGATAGAGGTAAGGTTAAACTTTCAATGAAAAATATTAATCAAGAGACTGGAGAAGAAGAAACTAATAAAGGTAAGGAAGATAAACCTAAAAAGGAAGATAAACCAAAAAAAGATAAAAAGTAATTTAATTACAGATCTTTAGTTTTTGGCATACCTATAATATTAAAGCCTTGGTCGACATAATGTATTTCTCCCGTCACACCATTAGAAAGATCAGACAATAAATATAAGCCAGATGAGCCTATATCTTCTAAGGTTAAGGGGATATCTTTTAAGGGTTTATGAGTTTCAGAAAATTTAAACATATCACGAGCATTTTTAACCGCTGATCCTGCTAGAGTTCTCATCATTCCTGCTGATAATGCGTTAATTCTTATTCCTCTTAGACCTAAGTCAGAAGAAAGATATCTTACTGAAGCTTCTAAAGCAGCTTTAGCAACTCCCATAACATTATAATTAGGAATTACCTGCCCTGACCCACCATAAGTAAGTGTTAGTATTGAACCATTATCGTTTAAAATTGGTTCAAAAATTTTAGTAATATTTGTCAAAGAAAAACATGAAATTTCCAATGTATTAAGAAAATTTTCTTTAGATGTATCTATATATCTGCCGTTAAGTTCGCTTTTATCAGAATAAGCTATTGAGTGTACAATAAAATCTAATTCACCCCATTTATCTTTTATGATTTTAAAAGCATTTTCTAGTTGCTCATTTTTTAAAATATCACAATTTATAAGTGTATCGAAACAATTAATACTTTCCGCTAAAGGCTCTACCCTTTTCTTAAAAGCATCTCCCTGATAAGTAAAAGCTAGATCTGCACCACTATTATGTAAAGTCTTTGCAATACCCCATGCTAAGGAATGATCATTCGCCACTCCCATAATTAAACCTTTTTTTCCTTCCATTAAGGAATTTGGTTTTAATATTTCTTTTTCGTTATTTTTATTCATTCAAGATTAATCTTTATGCATTAGAATTTTTAAAAACCAAAGAAGCATTTGTACCGCCAAAGCCGAAACTGTTAGACAATAAATATTCTATGTTTGCATTATCTATTCTTTTCCTGGTAATAGGCAAATCATCAAATTTTGGATCAATATTTTCAATATTTGCTGACTCAGAAATAAAATCATTTTGCATCATCAAAAGTGAATATATAGCTTCTTGAACCCCTGCAGCGCCTAAACTATGTCCTGTAAGAGATTTTGTAGCACTAATTGTTGGTATTTTATTTTTAAATGTTTCTCTAATTGCTTCTACTTCTTTTTCATCTCCTATGGGCGTTGATGTTGCATGTGGATTTATATAATCAATTTCGCCATCTAAATTTTCCATAGACATTTTCATACATCTTACAGCCCCTTCACCAGAAGGTTGAACCATATCATGACCATCTGAAGTTGCTCCATACCCAACTATTTCTGCATAAATTTTAGCACCTCGTGCCTTGGCTTTTTCAAGTTCTTCAAGAATAAGAACACCTGCTCCACCAGCAATTACAAATCCATCTCTATCTCTATCATATGCTCTACTTGAGGTAGTGGGAGTATCATTGTATTTTGATGACATGGCCCCCATAGCGTCGAAAAGCACGGAAAGAGCCCAATTCAGTTCTTCACCACCCCCTGCAAACATTGTATCTTGCTTTCCATATTGAATAAGTTCATAAGCATTCCCTATGCAATGAGATGATGTTGCACATGCTGAAGAGATTGAATAATTTACACCTTTAATCCCAAACGGAGTAGCAAGTGTAGCTGAATTTGTAGAAGACATAGCTTTAGGAACTGCAAAGGGCCCAACTCTTTTTGGACCTTTATCCCTTGTAATGTCTGCGGATTCAACGAGAGTCTTAGTTGATGGCCCACCTGACCCCATAATAATTCCTGTCTTTTCGTTAATAATGTCTTTTTCCTCTAAACCGGAATCATCGATAGCTTGTTGCATAGAAATATAATTCCATGCTGCGCCCATACCCATAAACCTTCTTATTTTTTTTTCTAGATATTCTTCAGGGTCTAGACTAGGTTTCCCATAAATTTGGCTCCTAAAACCTAAATCGGTATGCTCATCTGATCTTGTTATTCCTGATTTCCCCTCTCTTAGACTTGCTAAGACTTCTTGGGTATTATTTCCTATACAAGATACTATACCCATACCTGTTATTGCTACGCGCCTCATAATTATTCCTTTTAAAATTAATTATTTAAATAAAGCAACCCTTAAATCATTTGCTTCATATATATTTTCACCATCAGCCGCTAATTTTCCATTAGCAATTCCTAATATCAATTTACTAGTTAGGACTCTCTTAAGATCTATTGTGTATTCTAATTTTTTAACAATAGGTAGAACCATTCCAGAAAATTTTACATTTCCTACTGAGATAGCTCTTCCCCTTCCTTTTTCGCCAAGCCAACCAAGATAAAAACCAAGTAATTGCCACATCGCATCTAATCCTAGACAACCTGGCATAACAGGATCCCCTATAAAATGACAATCGAAGAACCAAGAATCAGGCTTAATTTCCATTTCAGCCTTAATAACGCCCTTATTATTTTTTCCACCCTTAGTAGAAATCTCTTTTATCTTATCAAACATTAACATGGGAGGCATTGGAAGTTGAGCATTTCCTGGGCCAAATAATTCACCTTTTGCGCATTTTATAAGATCATCATAACTATAGTTGGATTTTTGTTTCATTAATTAATCCCTCAGCTGACCTTTAACATATTCCTTTAACGTAAGTAAGTGAAAGATTAATTTTATAATTTTCAAAGATATGGGTCATAAAAATCTAGTCTATTCCCCATATATTTTTTTTTCTAATATAACCTTTTGTTTTATAAAAATTTATTTTGCAAAAAGAATTTTTGCAACTAATTAAATCTCCAATAATATTCATACCCGCTTTAGCAATTACTTTCGAATTCAAATTATCTCTTTTATATATGTTAACCAACTTGTTACTAATTATAATAACTCTTCTTTTTTCTGATATTTGACTATCGTTAATCCATCCAGATTCTTGGTCAGGCATCTTCACTTCAAGCCAATCGCCTTTTTTATTTAATTTTTTAATTGGAAGGCCGGTTTTTTTGTAAGTCCAAAGAACTTTGTGTTGTTTAGATGGCCCTGTACGGAGATAAGTTTTATCATACTTAAGAGATAGCCAATCAGATTGAATATTTTCTGAATAAGCAATTGTCGAAAAAAATGAAGAAATAATTACAAAAGAAATTAAGTATTTTATTATAACATTATTTCTCATTTTCTATAATAACCACATATTAAGGTATCTCAGTTTATTATAATTTTAGAATTTTATTTTGTAATGATAAGAAATCAAAAATCAAAAGCTTGTTTATTAAATTATCACCATTTCCTATTATCAACTTAATTAATTCTGTTGCTTGTAAAGAACCCATTGCTCCTGCTATAGATCCTAGAATTCCAATATTTTCGCAATTATCCTCATTGAAGAATTTATTTTTCATTAAGTGTCTATATGATGAATTATGATTTCCTTCTGTATCTTTAGTATAGGATTTAAATGTTGATAATTGACCAAAAAAACCACTTACAGAACACATAACCCAAGTCTTTTTAAGCTTAAAACAAGAATCATCAATAAGGATACGTGTCTTTAAGTTGTCTGTACAATCAGCTATAAAATCATATTCATTTATTATTTTTTCTATATTTCGTTCTGAAATTCTTTTTCTATATTTTTCAATTTTTATTGAAGGATTAAGTTCTTTAGAAAATTTTTCAGCTATATCAACTTTATTTTTACCAACATCATTATCCTTATAAATAACTTGTCTATTCATATTTGATAATTGTATTTGATCATAATCAACTATCCCAATTGTTCCCACTCCTGCAGAAGACAGGTATTGAAGAACGGATGCCCCTAAACCGCCTAAGCCAATAATAAGTACTTTTGACTTATTAATTTTTTTCTGACCTTTGGGCCCTATTTCTCTTAATATTAATTGTCTTGAATATTTTTCAAGATTAATTTCACCTGTGAAAGATTTATTTTTCACCTGTTGAGCCAAATCCTTTTTCTCCTCTTGAGGTAGTATTTAATTCATCAACAACTTCTACTTCAAATTGATTGACAGGAGATATAACCATTTGAGCTATCCTCATTCCTCTATTAACAATAAATTCTTTTTTCCCTAAGTTAATTAATATAATAGATATTTCACCCCTATAATCACTATCAATTGTTCCGGGCGTATTTAAAACACTAATACCATGTCTTGCGGCAAGTCCTGACCTAGGACGAATTTGAGCTTCATAACCCACCGGAATGCCAATAGAAATTCCTGTAGGTATTAATTTATATTCACCAGGTGAGATACTTATTTTTTTTTCTTTAGGGTTTGCTGAATATATATCCATTCCCGCTGCTTGATTGGTTTGGTATTTTGGAATAGGAAGGTCTTTTCCATTATTAAGAACCTTAAGCGCAAACTTCACTAAGCCGCCTCGTCAAAAAAATTTGAAATTTTCTTACAAATTTTATCTGCTATATTATCCTTAGTCATATATCCCCAATCTTCAGATTTTTTCTTATCAATAAACTTAACAGAATTCATATCGCTATCAAAAACGCTTTCTTTGCCATTAAAGGTGCTATTTGCAATTATCCAATCACAAGATTTATCATTTAATTTATTTATTGCCATTTCAAGTAAATTTTCAGTTTCTAATGAGAATCCTATTACAAGCTTAGGTCTATTATTTGTCATAGTGCTTATTTCTTTAATAATATCCTTATTTTGGGTAAGTTTAATATTGAATGCATTATTTTCTTGAGAATTTTTCTTTATTTTTCTTTCAGAAAGATTTGAAGCCTTCCAGTCTGATACAGCAGCAGCAAAGATAGCAATATCTACTGGTAGTTGCTGTCGGCAAGCTTGAAGCATTTCTTCAGCTGAATCTACTTTTGTAATATTTATACCTTCAGGATCTTTAATGCTAACCGGCCCAGTTATCATATTTGTTTCAGCTCCATACAACCTTAAAGCATTTGCTATAGCGTGTCCTTGTTTTCCAGAAGACCGATTGGATATAAATCTAACAGGATCTAGACTTTCTATTGTCGGCCCTGATGTTACTAGAGCTTTTTTGCCATCTAGAGGTCCTGGTAAAAGGATATGATTTATTTCATCTTTAATTTCTTTAATAGATGCCATTTTACCATACCCAACTTCTCCACATGCCATTTCACCACTATTTGGACCAGCAAAATAAAATCCCCTATCCTTTAGTTTTATAATATTTGCTACTGTATTCTCATTTTCCCACATCTTAACATTCATAGCTGGTACAATTAATGTTGGTTTGTTCGAAGCCATCATTACTGTGCTAGCTAAATCATCTGCAATACCATTAGAAACTTTAGAGATTAAATTAGCTGTAGCAGGAGCTATTACAATTAGATCTGCCTCACGTGAAAGATTGATATGTCCAATTTCAGATTCACTATTTAAATCAAATAGCTCAGTATAGACTTTATTTTTTGATAAGGTTGCAAATGATATTGGTTGAACAAATTCACATGCCCCCTTAGTCATAATGCATGTAACATCATTACCATCTCTTTTCATTTCTCTTACAAGATCAAGCGATCTATAAGCGGCAATTCCACCAGATATTATTAATAAGATTTTCTTCATAATATTCCTATATAGTGAAAGGAAATATAAATCTAATATTTTTAAAAGTGTAGGATAATTTTATTTTATAATAACATTATTATTAATACTAAACCTATTAGTAAGATAATAGCCAAATAAAACAATTGGTTAGTGTCTTTCGTTTTTATATTATTTATACTTTCTGGATGTATTTTTATGCCTTGATAATCGATTATTTTACCTAATTGGTTTAAATTTTTTTTAACACCTTCGATGTTATTTGGTAAGTTTATAATTGTTTCCTTTGCCCTATTTATAATTTCTTGAGTTTCTTGACTTATATTTTTACTTTTACTGAAGTCTAATCTATTAAGTTCGTTCAATATTGGTTCTGACTGACTCCATATATTTAAGTTTGTATCATATTCTCTCGCAACTCCCTCAACAACTACCATAGTTTTTTGTAGTAAAAGAAGTTGGGGTTGAGTTCTCATATTAAATTGATTTGTTATTTCGAAAAGTTGAGTTAAAAGTTTTCCAATTGAAATATCATTTGCATTTCTTCCTTGTATTGGTTCACCAATTGATCTAAGGGCTTGAGAAAATTTTTTCCTATCTTCCTTTTCAGATATGTATCCAGCGTCAAAATGTATTTTAGCAATTTTATCATAATCCCTATTTATAAAACCCAGTAAAATATTATTTAAATATTGCTTGCTTTCAAAATCTAAGTAACCGACGATACCAAAATCAACAGCTATTATTTTCTCGTTTTTATCAATAAACAGATTCCCTTGATGCATATCAGCATGAAATAATCCATCCCTGATTGATAAAGTTAGAAATGTTTTCAAAATATTTTCGCCAATTTTTTTTAAATTATAGTTTTTCTTTTTAAGATCACAGATGTTTTTTGCTGGTATAGCATCTACCCATTCAGAAATTAGGATGTTTTTGCCTGTGTAATCCCAAATTATTGATGGAACATCGAAAAAATTATCATCATTTGTGTTATCTTTTATTTCAGATTGAGCTGCAGCTTCTAATCTTAAATCAATTTCTATACCTAAACTATCTGAAAGTGTTTTAACTACCTCAATGAGGCGAAGTCTTTTTGCTTCATGAGAAATTTTTTCTAATAATTTTGCGGCTACGAAAAAACTTTGAAGATCTTTCTTTATACTTTTTTCAATTCCTGGTCTCAGAATTTTAATAGCTACAAATAATTCATTATTATTATGATTAATTTTCCCTTTATGGACTTGTGCTATAGATGCAGCAGTTTCTGATGGTTTTACATCTATGAATATTTCTTCATACTTAGGCCCAAATTCTTTTTTTAATATCGCTATTGCTTTATCATTTTCAAATGGCTCGATACTATCTTGAAGAGTTTTAAGTTTCGAAGAGAGGTCAATACCAATTATATCTGGTCTTGTGGACAGAAATTGACCTAATTTAACCCAAGTAGGGCCAAGCTTGATAAATACTTTTGATAAATCTCCACCTTTATTTTTTTGTATGAATAATAAAGTTTTTAAAACTCTATATAAAATAGGTCTTTTCTCTATTATCTCATTAGATATTAGAGATTCTTCCCCAAGTAATGCCCTAACGCCCTTTATTAATCTAAATATTTTTAAGAAATCATTCATTATATTTTTTGCCTTTATATATGCAGACAATATTTCCGGATAATTGTTTTATGGATATTTTTTTAAAGTTATTACTTTCAAGCAACTTAACAAAATCATCTGGTTTTGGAAATTTTCTTATGCTTTCTACAAGATATCTATATGAATCTTCAGATTTTGAAACTAATTGTCCAAGTTTTGGAATTATAAAAAAAGACCAAGCATCATATAAATTTCTTAATGTATAGTTTTCTGGCATAGAAAATTCCATACACATAAATGTGCCATTTGGTTTAAGAACCCTATAACACTCTTCCAAACATTTATTTCTATCGGTCATATTCCTTATCCCGAATGATATAGTTATTAAATCTATAGAATTGTCTTTCATTGGAATGTTTTCTCCATCTCCACATAAGAATTTAATATCCTTTTTAAGAATATTATTTTCTCTTTTTATACCTTCTTTTAACATATTGAAATTCTTATCAATTATTCTAATAGAGCTTTCTGGAAATTTTTCTTTCAATCTTATTGCAATATCGCCAGTACCACCGGCTAGATCTATAACTTTTATTTGACCCTCATTAGTAATATTTATCATATTAATAAATTCTTTTTTCCAAGATCTTTGTAAACCCAAGGACATTAAGTCATTCATTAAGTCATATTTACTAGCTACATTATTAAAGACTTGTTGAACTTTATTATAGTGTTCATCCTGATCAACTTTTTTATATCCAAAATCATTTTTTTTCATTGAAATAAAAACTCCATCAGGCGAACATAGCTGGAAGTAATAATTAGTTCCAGATAGAAAGTATAAAATTATGCCTGAGTTACCTGAAGTAGAGACTATAAAAGAAGGATTAAAAAAACCACTAAAAGGTCAAAAAATTTTAAAAGTATACTTGTCTAATAAGAATCTTAGATTTCCTTATAATGTTGGGTTAAGAAAAATTTTATCTGGCAGGACTGTGTTGAATATTACAAGAAGGGCTAAGTATATTTTCTTCGAGCTTTCTGGAGGCAAAACCATAATTTCGCATTTAGGGATGTCTGGCAGTTACAAGGTTTTAAAAAATTCAGATACAAAGAACTATAAGAAACATGATCATGATCATATGATTATTAATTTTAAGAATTATAAACTTATTTACAATGATCCTAGAAGATTTGGATATATCTTATTATCTAGTATACCCCCCGGTAAACATAAATTAATAAAAAACCTTGGACCCGAACCATTATCGTCAGAATGTAATGCAAAGAATATGGCTATTAGATTCTACAAAAAAGAAAGAAATATAAAAAATATGCTGATGGACCAAAAAGTTATTGCTGGGTTAGGCAATATTTATGTTTGTGAGGCAATGTATAGAGCAAAGATTTCACCTTTGATTTTAGCCGGAAGTTTAGTAGATAACAATAAAACACCTAAACATGATCTTGTATTACTTTTTAAAAAAATAAAAGAAGTTCTTGTAGAGGCAATTGAAAAAGGCGGATCTACATTAAAGGATTATGCACATACAGATGGTAAAATGGGATATTTCCAAAATTCCTTTAATGTTTATGGTCGTGAAGGAGAAAATTGTTTTTCAGGTAATTGCAATGGAAAAATAGAAAGAATAATTCAATCTAATCGTTCAACTTTTTTTTGTCCAAGGTGCCAAAAAAAAGATAATAAATTTTTTTAACTATACTTTTTATAACAGATGTATAATTGATATTTTATATTTTAAGTGAGAGGAACTTATGACAGAAAAAAATGTTTTAACTGAGGTAAAGGATAATTTAATTATAGCTAGACTTAATCGGCCGGAAGCACTTAATGCATTAAATGATGAATTAATGGACGAATTATCTGCTGTTGTAGATAAATATGAATCTGATGAAAGTCTTAAATGTCTTATTCTTACTGGCTCAGAAAAAGCTTTTGCAGCGGGTGCGGATATTAAACAAATGCAACCAAAATCATACATGGATGTTTATAAAGAAGATTTTATTACAAGGAATTGGGAAAGAATTTCTAGTTGCAGGAAGCCAACTATTGCTGCAGTTTCTGGTTATGCTCTTGGCGGAGGTTGTGAGTTAGCTATGATGTGTGATTTTATTATTGCTTCTGATTCAGCAAAATTTGGCCAGCCTGAAATTAATCTAGGCGTAAGTCCAGGTGCAGGAGGAACCCAGAGACTTACAAGATTTATTGGAAAATCAAAATCTATGGATATGTGCTTAACTGGTCGTATGATGGATTCGAAAGAAGCAGATAGTATTGGTTTAGTAAGTCGAGTTTTCCCTGCTGATGGCTTTATTGATAAAGCAATAGAAGTTGGTAAAGAGGTTGCTGAGAAATCTTTAATTGCCACCATGATGACTAAAGAAATGGTCAATAGAGCTTATGAAACAACTCTTTCTGAGGGCGTAAGATTTGAAAGAAGATTATTCCATTCCATGTTTGCAACAAATGATAAATCTGAAGGAATGACTGCTTTTATAGAAAAAAGAAAGCCTGATTTCAAAGATGAGTAACTGAGTGCTTGACGCTTTATTGATAAGCAAATATAAGACCAACCATTATATATAGGATTTTTTATGGCTAATTTATCTTCTTCCAAGAAAATGGTAAGAAAAATAATTAAGAGAACAGAAAGAAATAAGTCTCTTAAAACAAATGTTAGGACTTCTATTAGAAAATTTAGCGAAGCCATTGATGCGGGTTCTAAAGATGAAGCTAAAAACACCTTAGAAGGTGTTCAGCCGAAACTTATGAAGCTTGCCCAAAAAGGAATTATCCATAAAAAAAATGCATCAAGAACAATTTCTAGGTTAACCAAAAAGCTTAAAAAGCTAAATTAAATCTCTAAATTTAAAAAAATTAATTTTATTTATCTTTTTTGTTGAATCATGTTGCATCATTCATGACTCAAGGATAGTGTAACTTGATAAGAAATTTTTAATTTTTTTTTTTACATCATTAATTTGCTGTAATTCAATATCGAAGGGCACTTTATTTTGGAAGACAATAATTCTCATCAAAAACAAATTAAAGAGTTCTGGGAACGCTCGTTATCTATATTAAGAGCGGAAATTGGTGAAGCAACATTTAAAAGTTGGTTTAAGAATATTGAATTTGGTGAATTCAAGAATAATCAATTGCACTTATATGTTCCAACAAGATTTATGCGTGATTGGATTGAAAGTCATTATTCCGAAAGAATATTATCTCTTATTATTAGGGAAACTAAGGAGATAAAATCTATTGTTATCGAGGTAGCTGTTACTAAAATTGAAGGCAAGAAAGATAATAATAATTCTAATATTGCTCCAAAAATTTCTAGTAATGAATTAATGGACCATAATTCATCTGTGGGAGCACCAGTTGACGAGAGATTATCTTTTAAGAATTTTGTGGTAGGACCATCTAATGAGCTTGCTTATGCCGCAGCAAAAAGAATTACTGAATCAAGAAATGTTTCTTTCAATCCTTTGTTTTTATATGGGGGAGTAGGTCTTGGGAAAACTCATTTATTACATGCAATAGCTCTTGAAATTAATAAGAATTGGCCAGAAAGATCTGTTCTTTATTTGTCTGCAGAAAAATTTATGTATCAATTTATTAAAGCTTTGAGATTTAAAGATACTATGTCATTTAAACAACAATTTAGATCTGTGGATGTTCTGATGATAGATGATATTCAATTTATAGCTGGGAAAGATTCAACTCAAGAAGAGTTCTTTCACACTTTCAATACTCTCGTAGACTATAATCACCAGGTTGTTATTTCTGCAGATAGATCACCAGTTGATCTTGATGGAATAGAAGAAAGGATTAGATCTAGATTAGGTTGGGGTTTAGTGGCGGATATTCATCCTTCAGATTATGAATTAAGATTAGGAATCTTACATTCTAAAGCGGAATCACATCTTTCTGAAAACTCTGATTTAATTATTCCTAGCAATCTCCTAGAATTTTTAGCTCAAAGAATAGATTCCAATATAAGAGTTCTAGAAGGAGCTTTAAATAGAGTTATTGCATATTCATCTTTTGCAAATAGGCCTCTTAGTATTGATATGGCTAAAGAGGTTCTTAAAGACTTAATTAGGGCTTCTCAAAGAAAACTAACAATTGACGATATTCAAAGAAAAGTTGCAGATTATTATAATCTCAGATTATCCGACTTACTTTCTGCTAGGAGATCAAGAACTATTGCTCGTCCGCGACAAATTGCTATGTATTTATCCAAAATCTTAACCACGCGATCGTTACCTGAGATCGGAAGAAAATTTGGAGGTCGAGATCATACAACTGTTATTCATGCTGTTAAAAAAGTGGAAGATTTAAGGGTTAATGATGTTACAATAGATGAAGAAGTTGAAGTCCTTCGAAGATCCTTAGAAAATTGATTCTTAAGTGATTTTTCTCAGTTTTCTGCTATAATTTATAAGTGATTCGTAAATAAGAATTAACTTATCTGCAGTTAAGAAAAGGAGCTTTAAACCTATGAAGATATCGATTGAAAGGGATATTCTTCTAAAGAGTCTAAATCATATTCAAAGTGTAGTTGAAAGAAGAAATACTATCCCTATATTATCTAATGTTAAGGTTATTTCTAGTGATTCCGGTATTTCTTTAACAGCAACAGATTTAGATCTAGAAATTATAGAAAATCTTGAAAAAGCAAATACTTTAGAATCAGGAATAGTTACAACTTCTGCACACACATTATATGATATTGTAAGAAAATTACCTGAAGGTTCTGTAGTAGATATATCAACAATGGAAAATGACAAATTAGAGCTTAGTTGTGGTCAATCTAATTTCGAGTTATCAACTTTACCTGAGGAGGACTTTCCGGAGATGTCTTCTGGTGAAATGCCTTGTAATTTTGTTATAGGTTGCGACGAAATGGCAAACATGATTGATAAATCTAAATTTGCTATTTCAACTGAAGAAACAAGATATTATTTAAATGGAATTTTTTTGCACGCTATTAACGGTGAGTTGAGAAGTGTTGCTACCGATGGACATAGACTAGCTTGCATCCAATCAAAATTACCTACCGGCGCAGACGATATACCAAGTGTAATAATACCGAGAAAGACAATAGGCGAGGTAAGAAAATTAGTAGAAGATATTGAAGGCAATATTAATTTATTTGTATCAGATACTAAAATTAAATTTGAATTAACAGATATTTCTTTGACGTCAAAATTAATTGATGGAACTTTTCCAGATTATGAAAGGGTTATACCTAAAACAAATACTAAAGTTATGGAAGTCAAAACTAAGGATTTTGCTTCCTCAATTGATCGAGTAGCTACAATTTCATCTGATAAATCAAAAGCAGTTAAATTTGCCATAGTAAATAATTCTTTAACTTTAACAGTAACAAACCCTGATGCAGGTGTTGCCGTTGAAAAGTTAGATGTTTCTTATGAATCTGATGATTTGGAGGTAGGTTTTAATGCAAGATATTTATTAGATATTTCAAGCCAAATTGAAGGTGATAAAATGGTCTTTACTCTAGAAGATCCGGGAGCCCCTGCTCTTATAAAGGATTCAGCCCATGAAGATGCTACTTATGTTTTAATGCCTATGAGGGTTTAATAGAGGTCTTTTCCAGGGTGTCACAAGAAATAAATACAATAAGTTCAAAAAATAAATCATTTGATCAAATCGAGTCTTTAAAAATTATTAATTTTCGTTCACATGAAAATTTCAATATCCAATTATCAGGACTTCCACTGGCAATAATTGGAGAAAATGGAGTTGGAAAGACTAATATTTTGGAGGCAATTTCATTGTTATCACCAGGAAGAGGGATTAGGAATGCTAATTTTTCTGAAATGATAAAAGATAATAACTTAAAACCATGGGGTATAAGTGCCTCTATTTCTAATGAGAGAAAAAAATATAAAGTTTCAACAGGTATTAAAGAAAGTTTCAAAGGAAGAAATATTAAAATTAATGAAAAAAAAGTTTCTGGTTCTAGCCACTTACCAGAAGTTATTTTAATTTCTTGGTTAACCCCTTCAATGGATCAAATATTTAATCAAACACCCTCTTATAGAAGAAAGTTTATAGATAGATTATGTGCCGTTTATGAGAAGGATCATACTAAGAATTTAAAGATTTATGAAAAGTTAATGAGAGAAAGAAATGTGTCTTTTAAAAATGAAAGAATTGATAAAATTTGGTTAGATGCTTTGGAATCACAAATGGCCAATATTTCAATAGTAATAGCAGAAACTAGACTTAAATTTATTAGTAATTTAAATAAAATATTAGAAAATAATCTTGATGAGGTTTGGCCAAAATCCAGTCTCGAAATTTCTGGCTTTGTTGAGAATTTAGTTTCTTCATGGAATAAAGATAAGGCAATAATGGTTTTCTGTGAAACATTAAATGCAAATAGAGAAAAAGATTTTTTTTCAAAAAGAACAACAGAAGGCGTTCACAGAAGTGATCTGATGGTTACAGAGCAAAAAAATAAACTGGAAGCAAAAAAATGTTCAACTGGAGAGCAAAAAGCAATGTTGATGGGAATAATACTTGCTCACTTAGAACTTGTATCAAACCATACCTCTAGATATCCCGTTCTTTTATTAGATGAGGTATTAGCCCACCTTGATAAAAAAAGAAGGGATTCATTCTTCCATCAGATTTTAAATATTGGTTCTCAAATTATTATGACTGGAACAGATATTTCAATATTTAATTCTTTAGGTGAAAATTTAGATATTTTTCATCTCAATCAAACTAAGTTAAGGACAATATAGTTTAACAGGATAAATAATGGTTAATAAAGAAGCAAAAAAACAAACAAAAAAAAAGACTAAGAAGAAAGAAGATTATGGAGCTGAATCAATAAAGGTTCTGAAAGGTCTTGAGGCTGTTAAGAAGCGTCCAGGAATGTATATTGGTGATACAGACGATGGCTCTGGACTGCATCACATGGTTTATGAGGTTGTAGATAACTCAGTAGATGAGGCTTTAGCGGGTCATTGTGATAAAATTTCAGTTATTTTAAATGCAGATGAATCTGTAACTGTTAAAGATGATGGTCGCGGCATACCTACAGAAATTCATAAAGGTGAAGGAGTATCTGCTGCTGAGGTTATAATGACACAATTACATGCAGGCGGAAAATTTGATCAGAATTCTTATAAGGTTTCAGGTGGACTTCACGGAGTTGGTGTATCTGTTGTAAATGCTTTATCAGAAAGATTAGATCTTACGATTAAAAGAAATGGCAAAATTCATGTTATGTCTTTTGAAAACGGTAAAGCTGTTAAATCTCTAAAAGCAACTAAAGATTGTAATGAAGAAACTGGCACAGAAATTACTTTTTTTCCTTCTAAAAAAGTTTTTACTATGACCGATTTTAACAAGAGAACTCTTGAAACAAAACTAAAAGAGTTAGCCTATCTTAATCCTGGAATTACTATTCATTTAGAAGATTATAGAAAGGATGAGCCCTGGGTAAAGGTAATGTCTTATGAAGGCGGTCTTGTGGAATTTGTTAAACATATAGACCAGACACGAAAATCATTAATGGAAGATCCAATTAATTTTACGGGGAAAAAAGATGATATAGAGGTTAGTATAGCAATGTGGTGGAATGATAGCTACTACGAGACAGTAAATTGTTTTACTAATAATATACCTCAAAAGGATGGGGGTACACATTTAGCTGGTCTAAGATCTGCACTTACTAGAGTTGTAAATTCTTATGCTCAAGAGTCTGGTTTAGCTAAAAAAGAAAATGTACAATTAGTTGGTGAAGATATAAGGGAAGGTTTAACTTGCGTATTATCTATAAAAGTAGCAGATCCAAAATTTTCAAGCCAAACAAAAGATAAATTAGTATCTTCTGAAGTACGCCCGGTTGTTGAAAGTTTGATCAATGATCTTTTATCAAACTGGTTTGAAGAACATCCTAATGAAGCAAAAATTATAGTTGGTAAAGTTGTTGAGGCTGCATCAGCTAGAGAAGCTGCTCGGAAAGCAAGAGATCTTACAAGAAGAAAAGGAGCATTAGATATTTCTTCTTTGCCAGGAAAATTAGCAGATTGTCAAGAAAAAGACCCTGAAAAGTGCGAAATCTTTATTGTTGAGGGTGAATCCGCAGGTGGTTCAGCCAAACAAGGAAGAGATAGATCAACACAAGCGATTCTTCCATTAAAAGGAAAAATAATTAATTGTGAGAAGGCTAGACTTTCTAAGGTTTTGTCATCTAATGAAATTGCTACATTAATAACAGCACTTGGGGGAGGTATAGGAAACTCAGTCGCTGAAGAAAATAATGAAGATGACGAAAGTTTTAAAACAGAAAAATTACGCTATAAAAAAGTTATTATCATGACTGATGCTGATGTTGATGGTGCACATATTAAAACTTTACTTTTAACATTTTTTTATAGGCAAATGAGACCTTTAATTACTGATGGCTGTTTGTATGTTGCTCAACCACCTCTTTATAAGGCTAAAAAAGGTAATTCAGAGACTTATTTAAAAGATGATGATGATTTAGAAAATTATTTAATTGATTCAGGAACAAATGATTCATCTCTTATATTAAATAATGGAGAAGTTATAGCTTCTAATGATCTTTTAGATTTAGTGAAAAAAAGTAGGCATTTTAAAAATCTTATTTCAGCCCTACCTAAAAAGTATAACCAAGGTCTAGTTGAAACAGTAAGTATTAGTGGAGCATTTGAACAACCAATTAATATAACTAAAGAAATGTTGAAAGAAATATCAAA
>CAZLAN010000008.1:22535-24639 GCA_964557485.1 uncultured Rhodobiaceae bacterium
AAATCTTTGCTGATTTAATGGGTGATGAGGTTATTAAGCGAAGAGAATTCATTCAAGATAGTATTGAATCAGGAGATCTTGTAGCAAATTTAGATATTTGATTTCTATTTATCTATCTATTATTTTAAGAGATTATATTAAGCAAACCTAATTTATTGATTATTTCTAATGTAGAAGTATTAGGTTTAATGAAATCAATAAACTCTCCATTCTTGTTTGCTATAAAAATTATATCTAAATGGTTTACTGTATAGTTATCTGGCATATCAGAATTTTCTTCTTTTTTAAAATACACCTTCCAATCAGATGTAATGCTTTCTATTTCAGTTGGAGAACCAGTTAATCCTATAATATTCTCATGGAAGGCTGAAACATAATTAGAGAGAACCTCTTCATTATCCCTTTCAGGATCAACTGTAATAAATACTGTAGTTAATTTTTTTGCATCATCTCCTAGTTTTTCTATAACATTTGCCATAGTCAATAATGTTGTTGGGCAAACATCTGGGCAATAAGTAAATCCGAAATATATTAGCATTGGCTTCTTATCTTCTTTTGAGTCGTAAATTTTACCATCATGGGTTCTAAGTCTGAAATGACCTCCAGGAATTCCATCTTGATTTTCTACCTGGGTAACTACTTGATCTTGATGGTAATTACGATTTGAAGAAATAAAAAAAGTTCCAAATCCATATAATAAAAGAGAAACCAATCCGGCAGTTAACAATATGAAAAAATATTTCTGAAACATGTCTATAGGTGTATAATAAGACCTGGTAAAAATCTATTAATTTTAATTTAGCTGAGTAAATAATAAAAAAAATGAAAATTTATTTTAAATTAACTTTAATATTGTACTTATTAATTTTATATCCACTTGCTCATTTAGAGGCTCAACTTGATAATAATAACAAGAGTCCTTTTAAAGAGGGTTCACTTGTCATAGCTGTTAAAAAAGGAAAAATGCATGATTTAGTATCTGCATTAAATTCAGGAGCACCCATTAATCAGAAGGATTTTGATGAGGTTCCAGCGTTGTTATTATCAATTGAAAGATCCAGGATTGACATGACTTTGTACCTTCTTGAAAAAGGAGCTAGAGTAAATATAAGAGATCAAGAAAATAGAACAGCCCTTTCACTTGCTGTATTAAGGGATGATCCAAATTTAATTAAGACATTAATTGGGTATGGCGCAAAACCAAATAAGTTAGGACCGAATAGACAAACACCTCTTATTATTGCCGCACGCGAAGGTAAATTTAATTCTGTTAAAGCCTTATTAGAAGGCGGAGCTTATCCTGATGATACTGATTTAACGGGTAGAACAGCCTTAGATTGGGCAAAAGTTAAAAGATATAAGCGGATAGAAGATATACTAATTGCTAATGGAGCATATGATGGATAAAAATTTTAAATTTCGTGGAAAAAATACTTGGATTTAATATATCAAAAAAGTGCTACAGAATTAGCAGGCCTAATTAGTAAAAAGGAATTGTCTAGTAAGGAAGTAGTTGAGTCTCACTTTAATAGAATATCTGAGATTAATCCTTATATAAATGCCATAACATTAACGCTTGATGAATTAGCTTTAGAAGCTGCAGAAAAAGCAGATAATGCTTCTGATGAAGATCGTAAAAGACCCTTTCATGGTGTGCCTTTTACAGTAAAAGAAAATATTGATCTAACAGGAACTCCAACAACTTGGGGGTTACCTTTATTAGCTGAAGCTATGCCACCTAGTAATGCTCCGATAGTAGATAGAATGATTCAAGCGGGCGCAATTCCAATAGCTCGAACTAATTTGCCTGAATTGGGTTTACGACTTGATACCGATAATCCTTTAAGAGGAAGAACGATAAACCCATGGAATAAAAATTTAACACCTGGAGGATCAAGCGGAGGAGAAGCTTCAGCAATTGCTACAGGTATGAGTCCTTTTGGTTTAGGAAATGATATAGGGGGCTCCCTTCGTAACCCAGCTTATTGCTGTGGTATTGCCTCTTTAAAACCTTCTGTTGGAAGAATTCCTTACGTTGTATCAATGGAGCCAAAGGATATAGGTATTGCTCGATCTTTTTTAAGTGATGGACCAATGGCTAGGT
>CAZLAN010000009.1:0-19687 GCA_964557485.1 uncultured Rhodobiaceae bacterium
TTTTGCAGGCACTGATATTTCTGAAGGCGATTACATTTATGCTGATGAAGATGGTATTATTGTTTCTAAAAAAAATCTCACTGTTTAAGTAATAAACATTTTACTTTCTCAAAATTTTCTATTTACTATACTTATAAAGGGGAAGTGAGATATGTTAGCTTATAAATCAGCGAAAGAATTAGCCCAACTTATAAAAGATAAAGAAATAAGCAGCTTAGAGCTTTTAGAATATTATATTTCGCGAGTAGAAAAGTTTAATCCCGATATCAATGCCATTATTGTTAAAAATTATGAAGAAGCTTATGAAACAGCTAAAAAAGCAGATGAACTGATAAGTAAGGGTAAAATACTTGGACCTCTTCATGGTGTTCCAATGACTCTAAAGGAATCTTATGGTTTAACAGGAACCGCTTTAACCTTTGGCGTTCCTGAATTTAAAGATAATATATCAGACACAGA
The DNA here is from genome assembly GCA_964557485.1 of uncultured Rhodobiaceae bacterium. GTDB lineage: Bacteria > Pseudomonadota > Alphaproteobacteria > MED-G09 > MED-G09 > AG-430-B22. The sequence goes on from CAZLAN010000009.1 coordinate 460, forward strand.
TGCTTTGTCGGTCGAAAGACTCAAGCATGCAGGTGCAGTTATATTTGGGAAAACAAATGTTCCATTTAAATTAGCCGATTTTCAAAGTTATAATGATATTTATGGTACCACAAATAATCCTTGGAATCTTAGCAAAATACCGGGCGGTTCTTCAGGGGGTTCGGCAGCTGCATTAGCTGCAGGTTTAACGGGATTTGAGTCAGGTTCTGATATTGGCGGTTCTATCCGCAATCCAGCTCATTATTGTGGAGTTTTTGGACATAAACCAACTTGGGGTCTTTTGCCTCCTAGAGGACACGCCCTTCCGGGAGGAGTTGCACAACCAGATTTATCTGTTATAGGTCCTCTAGGGAGAAGTGCTGAAGATATTGAAACTGGCGTCATGGTAATGGCTGGTCCAGATGAAATTCAAAGCGCAGGGCTAAAATTAGATCTAGAAAAATCACTAAAGAGCAGTTTAAAAGAGTATAAAGTTGCAGTATGGGCCAATGATGAGATTGCGCCTGTTAACCAAGAAGTTCAAAACCGTGTCATTGCTGTTGCAAAAACCATAAGCGATGCGGGTGGTGAAACCAATTTTGAAGCGCGTCCAGATTTTGATATAAATAAATACCAGGAAGTTTATGGATCACTTCTTCATCCTACCATGGCCTCTAGAACGACTGATGAAGATTTTCAAAAACTTATAAATGAAGCCCAAAAACTTGACCCAAATGACAATAGTGAAGCCGCATTTACTTTAAGAAAACAAGTTTCCTATGTGCGTGATTATAACATTGCTAATAATGAGAGGACACATTTCCGTTGGGCTTGGCATCACTTTTTTAAAGAGTATGATGCTGTTATAGCTCCAATCATGGCTACGGATGCAATAGATCATGATCATGGTAAATATGGAGAACGCACAATAATGGTCGATAACGATGAAAGGCCATATTTTGAGCAAATCTTCTGGGCAGGAATTGCCATCAATAGTTATCTTCCTTCCACTGTCATACCAACAGGTTTAAGTGATAATGGTTTGCCAATTGGGATACAAATTATCGGTCCTGAGTTTGGTGACTTAAAAACTATAGGTCTCGCTAAATTACTGGAAAAAGAAGGATATAAATTCCAAGCTCCTAAAAACTATCAGGATTAAAAATGATGTTGAAATTGGTATTTCTTCAGATCTATTATTGATATAGAATAAGAATATGGAATTATTTGATAATTTAACAAAGGATCACATAAAGTTCATCGAAGATCAAAAAATATTCTTCGTTGCAACTGGTGTAACTGATGGTTGGATAAATTTATCACCTAAGGGGCTCGATAGTTTAAGAATACTAAATGACAATAGAATAGTATGGGTAAATCTTACTGGAAGCGGTAATGAGACTGCAGCTCATGTTCAAAAAAACCCAAGAATGACTCTCATGTTAAATGCCTTTGAAGGAAAACCTTTAATTTTAAGAATTTATGGCAATGCAAAAGCTATTCATCACCAGGATAATGAATGGGAAGATCTTATAAAACTCTTTCCATATTCCGAAGGATCAAGACAAATTTTTGATCTTTCTGTTTCTCTTGTTCAAACCTCTTGTGGGTGGGCTGTTCCTGAATATGAATTCAAAAAAGAAAGAGATATTCTAGAAAAATCTAATAAAGTTGCAGGAGTTGATGGTATTAAAAAATATTGGAAAGAAAGCAACGCCAAATCCTTAGATGGCATTGATACTCACATCATTGAAAAGAATATTGGTAAGTAAACTTAGTCTTCGCCAGTAAATTCTGGTGAAGCTTCAACTCCTAAGAAGATTTTTCCTAAATCTTCATAAAGTGGATGTGCGACCCAACGATGGGTAGCACAGGCATGAGAATCTCTTAATTTTCTTTCCAATGGGCTAAACATACGCATCCCGCTTGTCCCTGCTGTAATATGTATACTATCAGTAACTTCCATAGATGCATTAGCAGCATATGTACAAGCCAATCTTCCAATATGGGTTGCATTAGGAGAAGGTTTATCCAGTCCATCATTTAATTCGTCTTCAACTGCACGCATTGATTCCATAAGAAAAGCTCTAGCAGATCTTAATTTTGCTTCTGCTTGACCGACACGATACTGTGCAATAGGTCTTTCTTTTGTTGTTACCATAGAAAGCATAGGGACCTTATCTTGAGCAAGATCTCTAAAAGTATCTAAAACTCCTCTAGCAACACCTATTGCTACAGCAGCTTTATTATAAGCTAGCCTCAAAGCTACAGGGACTCTAAAAACCGGATTAGGATATAGCGCTGGAGTATTAATAAGTTGAACTGAGACAAACTTTTCTGGAACATAAGCTCCATCAGCTAGAACATTGTGACTGCCTGAACCGCGCATCCCTGCAACATCCCATGTATCAATAATTTTCCATTCACTCTTATGTAAAAACCACATCCTTACTATTGGCATTCCATTTTCATCAACTTGTGGTTTATCATTTTCAAATATAGGCGCTGCCATAAAACACCATTCTGCGTTGTTACAACCACTAGCGAATGTTATTTCTCCCCAAATTTTATATCCTCCATCATCTTGTTTAACAGCCTTTGGAGGTGTACTACCCGGACCACCGCCTCCGCACATAATAACTCCAGGATTATCAATATATACTTCTTTGGCAAGATTCTTATCCATACCACCTGCAGCCATAGCATTAATTTCTGAACCAATCATTACATTCCAAGCTACAGATCCATCAATTGCTGCGATAGCTTCAAGAGTTTCTATGGATTCACAAATAGTAGTATTATCTCCTCCAAGCTCAATAGGAAGTTGAAACCTAAATAAACCTTTATCAACTAGAGCTTGAACTGTTTCATCCGGTAATCTTCTAATTTCTTGCGCCTCATCTCCACCTTTGATGATTTTATCGCGAAGAGACTCTACTCGATCTAATAATGGGAGGTTTCTAACATCCGTTTTATCAAACTCTTCAACTTGTTTATCCATTTTTTCCTCTTAAAAGAATATAGGATTAATAAAAACTATAATTAAAGAAAAGTAAATAAGGATTATATTAGAAATACATTAGAAAATACCCTCATTTGGCTTTAAAACCTTTTAAAACTCTAAAATTAGACAGTAATTTTTAGGCCGACTGCGAAATTAATTACAATATATAAGAAATTAGAAAACTACAGTTTTTAATCCATTTGATAAGATTCTTCTTTCAGAAAATAACCTTACCGCCCTTAAGAGAACTGCTGATTCAATATCATACCCGCTCTCTTGCATACTTTCAGGGGAAGCACTGTGATCTACACGTAAAATATCTTGCTCAATGATGGGTCCCTCATCTAAATCATCAGTTACATAATGAGCGGTAGCTCCAATTATTTTAACACCTCTTTCATGTGCCTGATGATAGGGTTTAGAGCCCTTAAAACCAGGCAAAAAAGAATGATGAATATTTATACATTGTCCATCTAATCCGTTAAGGAAATCAGGGGAAAGTATTTGCATATATCGAGCTAAAATTATTAATTCTGATTCAGTATCTTGATAAATATCTTTAAATCTTTTTTCTTGATCTTCTTTATTATCGGAAGTAACCGGAAGATAGTGAAAAGTGATATTATTCCATTCAACAAGATCCTTTGAAGTTTCGTGATTTGATATAACCGCAGTAATATCAATTGGTAACGATCCTATTTTCCATCTATGAATAAGATCGTTAAGACAATGACCTTCTTTGCTAACTGCAATTACAGTTTTACATGGCTCTTTAGCATTAAAAAATTTACCTTCAATCTTAAATTCTTTTAGCTCATCAGAAAAATCATTTTCCAATTCTTCAAGATCAAAGTCTGAGTTATCCTCTTTTTCAAAAGCTATTCTACTAAAAAATTTCTTTGTTTCATGATCACTAAAAGATGAAACCTCTGTCATAAAAGCTTCTCTTTTGTAAAGAAATTGAGTAGCACATGACAATACTCCTGCTTTGTCAGGACAAATAAACTGTAATATGACCTTTTTTGCTTTCATTATTTAAATTCCTAATGCTCTTCCTAAGAACCAATATATACCTAAGGCAATTAATAACATTCCCGTTAAATCATAAACTATACTCTTATAACGGAATAGATAGGTTTTCCCTAGCATATAAAGACCAAAAACAGCAAGAAATACTACTAATATCTGACCGAGCTCTACGCCAATATTAAACCCTAATAAACCGACAACTAACCCATCTTTTGGAAGACCTAATTCCATTAAAACTCCGGCAAAACCAAAGCCATGAATAAGCCCAAAAATTATTGTAATAATAGGATTAGCTTTTTCAGCTTGTTTTCGGTCTTCCAATAAAAAACTGTAAGAAAGAGTAAAAATTATAAGACCAATCCAAGTTAAAAGATTAATTGTTCCACCAAAAATTAATGAAATAACAGCAATAACCACAACTAACAATGTTATGAAGATTGCGAATAATGATTTTCTTTTTTCTTCTAATGTTAGTGCTTCATATGCAACTAATAAAATTGTGAATCCTATCAATGCCTCAACAGCAGGACCAGATGGTTGGATAATTCCTAAACTTGCCAATGCAAGTGTTAAGGAATGACCTAAGGTAAATCCTGTAATAGATAACAACATCTTTCTAAATTGAAAAGTTATTAATAAAATAGCTAATAAGAATGCAAGATGATCATAACCTTTTAAGATGTGTTCAAATCCTAAAAAAACATAATCGATAAATATCTCTAACCGACTTCTGTTACTCTCTCCGGTTTCAAGAGAGAAAACGGCTTCTTGGCGAGAACTCGTGAATATATTTTCCTGCCATTCATTATCTTCAATTTTAATTCGAGCAAAATGAACATGTCCTATTGAAACTGGAAAGAAAGATCCATTTTGGATTACTAAATTATTACTAAAACTCTCACAGTAAAATTTTATTTCAGACCTTACATAATTATTATCACCATAAATACTTTTTATATCACCTTGTCTTTCACACTCTGTATCCGAAATAAAAACCTTTAGATGTTTTTTTAAGTGACTTGTTAAAAGATCTTCAAGACTTGATGATTGCCCTTCAATAGCAGGTAAAAGAGTCACTTGACGAGATGGCACAGTAAAAGTGACACTTACTTCCTTATTATTGATTTCCCATTTAGAAAATGATCGACTTAATTGATGTGCATCAATATTAGAAGAAAATAAAAGTCCTAATAAAGCTAAAATAAAAGGATATATAATTTTATTTTGCATAAATAACCTCTGATTTACCCCTTAGCCATTCCATATATTTCTGAATAGATATTTCATCATTTCTTCTCATGTACTCATCTTTTACCTGCTCTCTTACTTCCTCAAACGGCTTCTCCTCTCCCCTAATGGATGAAAGCATATATATAAAAATAAAACCATTTGTGGTTTCAATTTCAGATGTAATTTGGCCCGGTTGCATATTTAAAATCATCGGTACTAAATTAGGTTCAATATAATCTTTTAATTTCTTTATAGGTAAAAGCATATTAGGTATCTCAGGAAGTATATAATCTCCATATTCAGATGAAACGAAATCAAAATCTTCCCCATCAATTAAAAGTTTTCGAATCTCATCTAACCTTTTTTCATCCTCTTCTTGAGACATATATTCAAGAAAAATTCTTTTTATGTGAACTTCTGAGTGACCGGCAAAGAAAATCTTATTGCCTTCATAAAAAGATTTTAAGTCCTTATCAGTTACTTCTGTAATTTCACCCTCAATAACAATTTTATCAATCATCGTATTCACTATTGATTTCCTGACCATGCCCTCGGTTTGCGGTAAATCAATTTCTAAACCCCGTTGCAATAATAATTGTTCGTCTATTAGTCGTTCTAAAACTAATAATCTTTCTTCTTCAGTAATTTCATTTCTTTTATTCATTGCAAGCGCTTGGAGCGCAAGATCCCAATCCGATTGATATAATGGGTGACCATTAATGGAGACAACAATATCCTTATCTTCAATCTTACCCTCTGGTAAAATTATACCTAGCAGGACAAATACTAAACCGAAGCAAATACCTAGAATTAGTAAAAATTTATTGTTCATTCGTATTTTTAGAGACAAATATTGGTGATGACCATGCCCTATGTTCAACTTTTGTTATACATTGGTTATCTTCATCAATTCTGTAATCTCCATAACATGGATTTACTTCTATACAATTACCTTCATTATCATAAGTGCATTTTAAAGCGTTACCATTAATCGTATCTGTAGGTTCTTGAATAGCTCTAGCGTAGTAGAGCGCTTGTCTATTATCTTCAAGGAAATCTTTATCTTCAAATCTAACTTCACATCCATTTGAATTATTTAAGCATGGCAATGATAACCAAGGGTCAATTATTAAATTATCAACATTTTCAGAAGGTTCAATCTGAGGAGTTATCTTAATAATTTCAATTCTTGTTATTTTTTGCCTTTCTGAAGAAGGATTATAACATTCACCCGCACATATTTTTTCTATTCTCTCATTTGATAAGCCATCATTTGTAAATTCAGGGCAACCTGGTTTTTGTTTAAATGAACCTACTGCCTTAACAACGAAAGAAGGATTAATAGATGAAAAAATTTCTGAACCCATTGGTTTTTCTTCACCAGAAGAAATTTCATCAAACCATAAAAGAATTCTTGGACCAGAAGTAGCATAAATTTCTTTTTTATTTAAAGCATCCCAAATGCCATTCCTTGATCTTGATTCAGAATGAACAGCGGCTAAACCACCTTGAGTCCAAAAACTTTGCTGCCGTTCTAATTCTGTTAATGAAAATCCAGCATTTCCAAGAATCTCATCTCTGCTACGTTCTAAAATATTGGAAGAAGGCTCTTCCTTGTTTGGGAAAAGGGCGTCTTTCCAAAATTTACTTCTTAATCGTAATGTTTCAGTAGTTTTTAATCTATCAACTGGCTTATACCCTGTTCCAGGTCGTGCTCTATGATTATCTGATGCAGAAATAAATCCCCATTTAAAATTTGTAGGTTTTTCTTTAGAAAAATCAGTAATAGCTAAACCATATTGTACAGAGGTTCCTGGGTTATGGTTGAATGCAGGAAGAAAACAATCCTTACATTGATTAGAATCTAACCAATCATCAGGTGTTTCCCCAAGAACTAAAATATGACCTGCTATACCTACATTTGCGGTAAATTCTCTAGCTTTTTCAGCTCTTTTTTGGCATTCAGAAATACTTTCACCCTCATTTAGACATCTAGATTCAATAATCTGTCCAGATCTCCAGCAAGAAGGAAGAAAATCTTCTGTCGGTTGAGGGCAAATAGGATTATTAATATCACCAATTATTTGTTGATAAGAACGATATTCTTCAGAATTTCCATGACCAGACATAATTTCTATTATTTTAAATGCCTCCGGCCTCATATCTGGTTTGAGCTGTTTATCCCAATTAGTAGTTGGTGGAGTATAAAAACCCCAAGTCGACCCATGAGGAATAACTAAAGGATCTAAAGATTGCTCTTCTAATTTTCTTATTAAGTCTCCAGGGGTATACGCAAACTCATAGCAATCGTCTGATAATTTATCAGAAGAAACATCTTGGCTACATGTTGGAACACCACGAATTTCATTAACAAAATATTTAAAATCAGAATAATCTTTAAAGTTTGTTATATCTAATAATCCTGTAATTGGTGGTATTAGATTACCGGTATTGTTTCTTAAGGCATTTGTTGCTACCCCTCCTGCTCCAATCGGTCTTTTAGAAAGTTTTGATTCTTCTAAATCCTTAAAAATTATATTCTTATGTCCATAGTGCTCATCAGGGGTGCTTCCAACTTGAGTCCACTCAAAACCTATAAAGGGAATAACATCATTTGATTCCTCTCCATTTTTAAAAGAACATTGCCTGATAAAGTCTTTAGTTTCTTTCCATTTTCGTGGAGTAGATGCTTCTGCATGATCTGTAATTGCCCAAAAATCTATTGAGGAACAATATCTAGCATAATCGCATGCATCAGCCATTGGGTGCACCCCTTCACCACCAACAATTGGTAAAGACCACCAAAAAGCATCAGTTGAAAATGTAGTGTGCACATGAAAATCACCGAAAAGAATCTGTTTTGGATTATTAATATTTATATTTTTAGAGGCATTAATTTGCTCTGAGGTTCGTTGGGTGATAATTTTTTCAGGGATTGGAGAGCCTTCAAATTCTTCTACATGTCGAGATTGCCCGAACCAGCCCATATAAACAGATACCAAAAATAGCACTGCTATAAGAACTAAAAATATAATTATTTTTTTCATATTATAGCCTTTTAATTAATTCCTTTAAAAACCTTGAGCAATAGCTGCTTCTTTTCTTACTAAATCTGGTCCGCCTAAAATTTGTCTTGTTAACCCTATTCTCTTAAACCAATAATGAAGGCCTAATAAATCTGTAAAACCCATTCCACCATGAACTTGTGTAGCCACTCTTGCTATATCATGGGCAACCTCTGATAAATGCGCTTTTGCATGACATGCTGTTAAATGTGCTTCTTCAGGGATATCATTCTGGGCATAAGATGCATACCAAACAAGTGACCTACAAGGTTCTAAATCTGCTGCCATCTCAGCGCACATATGTTTAACGGCTTGAAAAGAACCAATAATTCTATTGAATTGTTTTCTTTCTAAAGAGTATTCCACTGCTCGATCAAGCATATTTTGAGCCGCACCCAACATATCAGCAGAAAGTACAACCCGACCTGAATCAATAACTTTATTAATTAAATTAATTCCTCCAGAAATCTTTTGAGCTGGGCTTGAATGGAAGACTAACTCAGTCATTACTCTTGTACTATCAATGGTTGGAAGAAACGATATCTCAACATTTTCGTTTTCAATCTCAACAAGATATAGCTCATTATCTACAGCAGTTATGATAAAATCAGGACTAACCTCTCCATCGATGACAAAAATACTTATACCTGATATTTTATTATCTTTAATTGTAAGACCATTATCTTCTCTTTTGCCTACAAACTCATTTAAAGCTACACAAGCAGTGCTTTCACCGGTAGCTATTTTAGGCAACCATTTTTCCGCTAAACCTTTATTTTCTTTACCAGATAAACTAGTTGGTACCATAACAGAATTAGCTACCCATAAAGCTGGTGCAGCAAATCTACCGATTTGTTCAGCAATTAATGATGCTTCAAGAATTCCTAATCCTGACCCTCCAAAATCTTCATCAATTAACAAGCCGTTTAAGCCCATTTCAATAAATTCTTTATTAACTTTTTCTCGAAAATTGTTTTCTCCTGATGCTTGATCTCTTAAATCGTCAATACTACAAACAGAATCCAACATTTTTGAAACACTATCGATAAGAATTTCTTGCTCTTCTGATAAAGCAAATTCCATTATTTTTTTCCTTCTTGCATAGGTTTTGGTTCTCTGGGCATACCAAGTCCAATTTCACTTATGATATTTTTTTGGATTTGGGCAGTTCCACCACCAATAATTAAACCTAAATCAAACATATATCGCCATTGCCATTTACCTGAATCATGATCATGATTGCTTGTACCGTAAATTGTCCCTAGTTCACCTAAAAGATCTATAGCAAATCCAGCTAAGTCGTGATTCAGTTGACAACCATTTAACTTAACTATTAGTTTTGCCATTTTTGCATCTAATCCTTTGTGGGATGCGGTTAAGGATCTTAAGCTATTATAAGACATACTCATAACTCTACCTTGAAGTCGCATCAAACGATCCAAATGAATAGGATTATTGATTAACTTTTCACCATTTATAGTTTCGGTTTCCATAATCTCGATTACTTCCTTAAGTCTAGTGGATGCTTGATTAGGGTCACCTAACATACCTCTCTCGTGAGTGAGGGTTGCATTTGCGACAGACCAACCTTCACCTCTTTTACCAACTATATTTGATTTAGGAACCCTTACATCAGTAAAAAAAACTTCGTTAAATTCAGCATGCCCAGTCATGGTCATTAAAGGTCGTACATCAATACCGGGGGTTTTCATATCTATTAAAATATAAGAAATTCCTTTGTGCTTTGGCGCTTCAGGCTCTGTACGAACTAAACAAAACATCATATCTGCAAATTGTGCACTTGAGGTCCAAATTTTTTGGCCATTAATTATAAAGTCGTCCCCATCATCAACACCTTTAGTTTGTAAAGAAGCAAGGTCAGATCCTGAACCAGGTTCAGAATAACCTTGGCACCATATAATTTCACCATTTATAGTTTTTTCAATCCATGATTTTTTCTGCTCTTCTGATCCAAGCTCTAAAAGAGTAGGCACAAGCATTGAAATACCTTGATTAGCCATTCCTAGTGGAATTTGAGCTTCAGTAAATTCTTCGGCAATTATTCTTGATTTTAATACATCTGGCTCAGCCCCGAAACCTCCATATTCTTTTGGTATAGTTCTTGCGGCATATCCGTTTTTTATCAATATTTCTTGCCAATTTTCCTCTTTATTATTTGGTTTAGCAGGATTTTTGGCTTTACCAGACATGTAATTATTTTTAGATAAAAATGATTTAACTTCTTCTCTAAATTTCACATACTCTGGTCCAGGTTTGAGATCCATTTCTACCTCCAACTTTAATCAATTTTAATAAAATTATATCGATAATATTGTTATTAAGAATAAAGTCACTATATATATTAAAGCAAGATTAAAAAAGGATGCAACCTTGAAAACTTTTTATAAAAAAATGATATTTGCAATAACTATTGCTATTAGCCTAATAACTTCAGGAGGTATATTTGCCATGGAAAATGATAATAATGCTTTTTCTTTTGATTTTGAATCAATAGAAGGAAATCCAATGCCCTTAAAAGATTATGACGGAAAAGCCCTTTTAATAGTTAATACAGCATCTTTATGTGGATTTACCCCTCAATATGAAGGACTTCAAAGTTTATGGGATGAATATAAGGACAAAGGATTAGTTGTTATAGGCGTACCATCAAATGATTTTGGGACACAAGAACCAAATCAAGAAGATGCTATTCAAGATTTTTGTGAAACTTCTTTCGGAATTAATTTTCCTATGACAACAAAAAATATTGTCAAGGGATCCCATGCCCATCCATTCTATCAATGGGCACAAGGTCAAACAGGTAAGTTTCCAAAATGGAATTTTTATAAAATATTAATTAATCCTGATGGAGATGTAGCAGGATTTTATAGTTCATTAACAAAACCTAAATCTGGTAAAATGATAAAAGCTATAGAAAATATTCTACCTAATGGATAAGAAGTTATCTTCATTTTTTTTATTCGTATTATTATTAATAACGGACCCTTCTTACGCAAAGATTACTGTTACTAATGCGTGGGCTAGAGTCACTCCGTCTGGATCAGGGGCAGTTTTTATGACCATTGAAAATAATAGTGAAAAAGATGACGCCCTTTTATCTGCTTCATCGGAAAATACAGAAATATCTATGATTCATAAAACAGTTAGAGAAAATAATATCGCAAAAATGCAGCATGTTACGGGTGGTATAAAAATACCTAATAATGAAAAAGTAAATCTTAAGCCTGGTGGTTATCACATCATGTTAATGGGATTAAATAATAAACCTGCTCTTAATGATAGAATTCACTTAAATCTTTCGTTTGAAAATCATGAGGATATAACAATTAATCCTATTGTTAAACTCAGACCGCCTATGATGAATAAACATGAATAAAAAAGGCCATACAAAAAATGTACGGCCTTTTACTAATATATTTTTTAGCTAATTAAGCAGCCGTGTATCCAAGAATAGCTTTAGTTTCTAAAAACTCTTCAAAACCAAATTCTCCCCATTCTCTACCATTTCCTGATTGTTTATACCCACCAAATGGTGCTGTAAAGTCAGGCCCAGCTCCATTAACATGAACATTACCTGATCTTATTCTTTCAGCAACTTTTTGTGCTCTTTCCTGACCTCCTGATACATAACCCGATAAACCATATTCAGTATCATTAGCAATTGAAACTGCATCCTCGTCATCTTTATATGGAAGTATAGATAAAACAGGTCCAAAGACTTCTTCCTGAGCAATAGTCATATCATTTTTTACATCAGCAAAAACTGTAGGCTTTACAAAATAACCTGCGTTTAGTCCTTCTGGTTTTCCTGGTCCACCTGCAACAAGTGTGGCTCCTTCTTCAATGCCTTTTTCAATAAGACCTTGAATTTTGTCAAACTGAACCTCACTAACTACAGGACCAATTCCTCCAGCAGCAACATCAGCAGGATTACCTACAATTGTATTTTCTGCAGTTTCTTTCGCTATAGCTATTGCTTCATCTTGTCTATCTGCTGGCACCAACATTCTTGTTGGAGCGTTACATGATTGACCAGAATTCATAAAGCAACTAGTAACACCGCCTGCGATAGCAGAGTTAAAATCTGCATCATCAAGAATAATATTAGCTGATTTTCCACCTAATTCTTGAGCTACCCTTTTTACTGTATCAGCAGAAGCTCTTGCAACCGCTATTCCCGCTCTAGTAGATCCAGTAAAAGACATCATATCAATATCTCTATGAGCTGACATAGCTTCACCAACAGTAGGTCCATCACCATTAACAAGGTTAAAGACACCCGCTGGGACTCCAGCTTCATCAAGAATTTCTGCAAATAAGATAGCATTTAAAGGAGCAATTTCTGATGGCTTTAAAACCATTGTACAACCAGCAGCAAGCGCTGGGGCAACCTTACATGTTATTTGGTTAATAGGCCAATTCCAAGGAGTTATAAAACCACATACACCAACAGCTTCTTTTCTAATTCGTGTATTACCTCTATCTTCTTCAAATTCATAATTTTTAAGAATTTCTAGAAAAGTACCTAGATGACCTGCTCCTGTAGCTGCTTGTGCTGCTTTAGAAAGCCATAATGGAGCACCCATTTCTGAAGATATAGTTTCTGCAATCTCATCGTATCTCGTTTGATAAACTTCTAAAATTTTACCAATTAGATCAATTCTTTCCTCTTTACTTGTCTGAGAGAAACTACCAAACGATGATTTAGCTGCTGCCACAGCATTATTTAAATCTTCTTCATTTCCTAATGCAATACGGCCAATAGCTTCTTCAGTAGCTGGATTTATTACATCAAAATGTTTAGGATCGACAGGATCAACCCATTCTCCATTAATATAAAACTTAAGACATTCTTTCATTGTCTCCTCCTCAATAATCAACATCTTTATTACAGCATAATTAGAAAATACGAACAATATCTTTTACAATTATTTAATAATTATTTATAGTTCGTAAAATTATTAAGGGGAATAAAATGGCACAACCATATCCAGAAGAAGATCATTTAAAAGGAAATTTTGCTCCAATAAGAATGGAGAGCAATATTGATGATGTTATAATTGAAGGTGAAATTCCAAAAGAGATAAATGGGACTTATTATAGAAATGGACCTGATCCAAAATTCCCTCCTAGAGGGGGAAATTCTCATTGGTTTGGTGGTGATGGAATGATTCATGCCTTTCATATAAAAGATGGAAAAGTTTCATATCTAAACCGCTGGATGAAAACAGTGAAGTGGTTGAAAGAACATGAGGAGCAAAAAGCTCTATGGTCAAGCGGTATGGATGTTATGAATAATGACCCTTCAGTATCTAATATTGAAACAGATGGTCTTGCAAATACAGCGATTGTTTCACATGCAGGAAAAATATTTGCTCTGGAAGAAGCGCACGCACCTTTTGAATTTAATCCGATGACTTTAGATTCAATTGGGTCCCATACTTTTGATAATAAATTAGAAGGTCCTGTAACAGCTCACCCAAAAGTAGATCCAATAACTGGTGAATTACTATTCTTTGCCTATATGGCTGATGGGTTTTTTACAGACACAATAAGATTTACTGCAGTTTCAAAAGAAGGACAAATAACAAAATCTGAAAAAATTAAAGCGCCTTTCCCTTCTATGGTTCATGATTTCTTTGCTACAAAGAATTATATTATTATACCTGTCTTTCCTTTAACGGGTGATTTTGAACGAGCTTTAAATGGGCAACCTCCATTTGCATGGGAACCTGAAAAAGGAAGTCATATTTGTATACTTCCAAGAAATGGAACTGCTGAAGATGCTAAATGGATAGAAATTGATCCTTCATTTGTTTTTCATTACATGAATGCTTATGAAGATAAAGGTTCTATCATTTGTGATTTAATGGAATTTGGTGTTCCTCCTCTTTTTCCATATGTTGATGGTACTATGCCTCCGCAAAAAGATGCGGAAGCTAAGCTTGTAAGATGGCAAATTGATTTAAATAAATCAAAGGTTGAGAAAACCGTGTTAGATGATCTTACAGGAGAATTTCCTAGAATTGATGATAGATTTGCTCTGCAAAAACATTCACATGGATTTTATGCTGGATCTATAGGAAAACATCCTCAAGGAATGTCATTAAATTCTATTGTACATTATGATTTTACTACAAACGAAAGAGAAGCTTACACAACCAAAGATGGTGGAGCAGTTGGTGAACCAGTCTTTATTCCAAAGTCTAAAGAAAGTAAAGATGGCGAAGGATGGTTAGTGGCAACGGAATATAATGCCAATGAAAATAGGTCAAATTTAATTATATTGGAGGCTCTTCATGTAGCTGATGGGCCAGTTGCGGTTGCACAACTTCCTCATAGAGTTCCATATGGGTTTCATGGATGGTTTGAAAATCGCCTATAAAAACATTTAAGTATGAATATTAAAATAAGAATCTTACTGTTAATTTTTACAGTATTAATTATAAACTCTTTAGAAATTTCTTCTCAAGAAAGCAATAAGATTGTTTATGATCAGAAATACTTTCAAAAATTTAATATAACAACTGCAGCTGATGCGCTTAAAAGAATTCCAGGTGTTGAAGAATTGAGTAGAGGAGCAGAAGATCGTTTTGATCCAAGTAATACCAACAAGAAAAGAGGTTTTGGTTCTTCGGGAACACAAATTCTAATAAACGGAGAGAGACAATCATCCAAAAGTAATAATATTATAAAAACTCTGGAAAGAATAAAGGCTGAGGCACTCATTAGAGTAGAAGTTATTAGAGGTTCTGAAGCCGGTCTTGATGTCCGCTCAGAAGGAGTAATTGTTAACATTATCGTTGATGCAAGTTCTTCAGCAGGTTCAGGAACTTGGAATTCGGCACTAAGATTTTTATCTTCAGGAAATAGTATATGGAGCGGAAGTGGATCATGGGCAAAAAAAATTAAAAATACTGACCTTGTTTTAGGTTTAGAAAGAACCTCATATATGAATAGCAGAATGTATGATGAATTTCATGTCGATAAGAGCCAATCCATACTTCAATACAGATTAAGGGAGACTATTGAATATGAAGCTAAGAATAGATTTAATATTGATATAAATTCAAAAATAAATGGTAAAAACACTATAAGGATAAATGCCTTGTTGTGGTTTGATGGAAAAGAAAATGAACCTCAATTACAACAGTACTTCTTACCTTCTGATGAAAACAAAGAAAGTTTCTTCAAATCGATTGATTGGGATAGAGGAGAAAGTAATGACGGATGGGAGTTTGGCGGAGATTGGGAACATCAATTTAATAACATTCATTCATTTAAATTAAGAACTGTGTTTACAAAAGAAAATGAAGACCAAAAAGATAGTTCATATTTAGATAACACAATTAATCTTTATGAAAATAGCCGAGAAACAAATGATAGAAGTGAAAGTGAAAGAATAATTAGACTTAGCTTTAATAGTTTTGTAGGAACTGGAGGATCTTTAGAGTACGGTTTTGAAACTGCTTATAATGAATTAGATAGAACTTTCAATCTTATATATTTTGATAGTGATTTAGCACAAACAGATTCAGGCTTAATTAATACTGCAGGAAAGGTAGAGGAAGATAGATACGAAGGCTTTTTCTCTTATAATTTTCCTTTGTCAAAAAAAATAAGAGCTGAATTAGCAATAAATTATGAATGGTCAGAAATTAGCCAATCTGGTGATGTAACGCTATCAAGAGAATTTCAATACTGGAAACCAAGAGTAGATGTAAAGTGGGATTACAAAAATAATAGGCAAATTAGACTTAATATAGAAAGGAATGTTGGTCAGATTAATTTTGATGATTTTATTGCTAGTTATGATGAATTTGAAGAAAGAATAAGGGCTGGAAATCCAGATTTACAACCTTCTACATCTTGGGAATTTAAGCTTGAGCACGAATGGAGGATTCCTAATGATGGTGGAGTTATTACCTTGAAAGGTCTCGCTGCTGAAATAGATGGTCCTGTCGAAAGAATTCCTATCGGTAAATATGCCGGAATAGGAAATTTAGGAACTGGAAAAAAAAAGCAAGCGCGTATTGATGGAAGTTTAAGAATTGATAAAATTCTAACTGGTGGTGTATTTAGGTTTATGGGGTATCTACAAAGTACTGAAGTTTTAGATCCAGTAACGAATATTAAAAGAGATTTTGCCTGGCATAAAAGATGGGAATATATGCTTAGCATAAGACAAGATGTTCCTGGAGGAAGATATAGTTGGGGTATTACATATGAATCTCAATCTCAATTTAATATATTTGACCCATATTTATGGGGACGTTTTGCTCAAGATCCTCACTTAGGATTTAACATATCCGCTAAAATCAACCCAAAATTAAATATTAAATTTGTAGCAAAGAATGTTTTAACTAATTACGGAAATGGCAGAAAAATAATTTATAATGGATTTAGATCGAATAATGACATACTTATCCAAGAAAATTTTGATGTTAAAGGACACACCTTTTTCAAAATTGAACTTGAAGGAACTTTTTAAGATTTATCCTGTATGTCCTGAAGGACCCATACTTTCGTCATAATCAACCTCAATATTTAACCTCTTATCAATTATAGAAATAATTAAACATATAATCATTAGAATAATTCCTAAGAAATATGGCGCATCAGGGTTCCAATCAAATAGTTGCATACCTGTTAAAGGGTTAATAACAAAACCTGCAGCAAAAGCACTAACTAATATTCCTGCTGCAGCACCTTGTTCATCTTTTCCAACTGCTAGAGACATACCAGTAAATAAGCCAGGCCCCATTAATGCTCCTCCAACTCCATAAATAGCTAACGAAAGACCCATAAGATTAAGATTTTTTGAAAAAACAAATATTATTAAGGCAAAAATAGTAAAACTACTTCCAAGCCTTAATAATGAACCGGGCGTTGGGGATATTTTTCTTATAATAAAAAATTGAACAATAAATGTTGAAATTCCCATGTAAATTAATATCAAACCTGTATGATATGTTGCTTCAATAATCGTAAAATTAAACTTATCCTGAAGATACATAGCCAATAACTGCATAATGAGAGCTTGCGTTTGGCTAATACAAAAACCCATGATAACAAAAGTTAATATTCTAGAATCGAAGAATGTTAATTTAACTTGATGAACTTTTGCAGGAATTATTGGTTTTGTTTTTTCAGGTAAATATATCCAAATCAGAATACCAATGATACCTGTGATTGATCCAAATAGAAAATAAGGAACCAAAGGCCCTAGCAAGACAGCTTGCGAAGCCAATCCAGGGCCAACAATTCCGCTAACAGCAAATGCAGATCCCATTAAAGCCATAACCCCTGACCTCTCTTTCTCTGTAGTTCTATCAGCTACATAAGCCATTGAGGCAGAATGAGAACCAGACCCTAAAAAACCAAAAAAACCACGAGTTAAAAACAAGAGAATAAAGAGTGTACTTAAACCAAGAATCCCATCTTGATGAAGCCCAAACTCTACACCCATTAAAATTGTTGTGATGGAGTAAATAAATAATCCTAGAAGAATAATAGATTTTCTTCCTACATAATCGCTTTTACGACCCCAATATGGACTCATAAACATCCAACCAAGAGCAGATAATGAGAAAATAAATCCTATTTGCATAGTGCTAAACCCTAACCCTCTAGCATAGGGAGGTAAAACAGCAATAAATAAAGTTTGCCCTGTCCCAATAGCAAACATTCCTAAAAATAAAACTCTGAAGGCTAATTTTCGTTCCTTAGGAGAAGTTTGGATTGAAGTAGACATGGTGTGTGTTTATATCTTGTTGGTATAAAAATCAATTAATGATTTATCCAGCATGACTTCCCATTGAGCCATCAGCTAATCTTCCACCATCAACATTTAAATCAACGCCTGTAATATATTCTGCAGTACATAAAAATAAAATTGCATCGGCCATATGCTCTGGTAAACCCACCATTCTAATTGGGGTTTCCTGAATGAAGAAATTTTTTAGGTTTTCATCTCCTTGTTCACCACCACCAACCATAGGAGTCCAAATTACTCCTGGATGCAAAGCATTTACTCGGATCTTTTTTTCTGCAGCCTCTAATGCAACCGCTTTAGTCATAGATGTTACAGCCCCTTTAGAGGCACAATAACCAGAACCATCAGGTAAACCCATTTGGCCCATCAAAGAAGAAACATTAACAATTGCACCACCATTATTCATTCTCTCTAAACAATGCTTCATTCCAAGCCATGTTCCATCAATATTTACCGAACAAATTTCGTTGAAGTCTTCTAAAGAAGTATCAGCAATAGATTTTACCCAAAACTGGCCAGCATTATTGACAAGAATATCTAAAGATCCGTAAGCATCTATAGTCTTATCAACTACATTAATCCAATTATCTTCATTAGATACATCATGCTGAATATATAAGCACTTTCCGCCTTCTTTAATTACCATATCAGCAGTTTCATTGCCGGCTTCTTCATTTCTTCCGGTGACAGTTAGTGATGCGCCTTCTCCAGCTAACCTTAATGCGGTTTCTCTTCCTATACCAAAAGTTGTAGCTCCAGTAATAATGGCAATTTTATTATCTAATCTACCCATAGTTAAACCTATTTAGCAATCATACCTCCATCAATCGTAAGTTCAGCCCCCGTCATAAAAATTGATTCATCTGAAACTAAAAATCTTATAGTTTCTGCAACTTCTTCAGGGCTTGCTAATCTGTTAAAAGGAATGTCTTTAATAATCTCTTTTTGAAGTTCTAAAGATTCAGTTGCATCTGGATAAATTTCTGCAAACAATTCATCAGAATAAGTATCTACTAACCCCGGATGTATTGAGTTTACTCTAATCTTCTCAGGACCAAGTTCACATGCTCCTGCCTTAGCTAATAACTTTACACACCCATGTGCAGCACTGAGAGCAGAATAATT
>CAZLAN010000010.1:0-19461 GCA_964557485.1 uncultured Rhodobiaceae bacterium
TAAAACCTATAGGCAAGTCTTCAGTGTCCCAACAAAATTTCTGCCAGTACATGAATTTTAGTCCCGGATGAGTTTTGCCACTGTCCATTTGATTTATTTGTTTCGCCATCGACAAAGGGTGAAGTTTTATATTGCTTTCTCTAAAGGCCTTAATTTCTTCAATGACTTCTTCAGGTGCTTCAGGATTATAAGGTAGCCCGGTATTTCCCATCGAGACCTTTGAGAATCTATTTGGCTCTCTAGCAACCATTCTTAATCCAATCAAACCACCCCAGTCCTGACAAAAGATAGTTATATTTTGAAAATCATTGGCATTTAGCCAATCAACCATCCAATCAACTTGGTTTTGGTAACTATAATCTTCTCTAGAGGCCGGCTTATCGGATTTACCATAACCAGGTAAATCAGGAGCAATAACTCTTATCCCAGCTTTTGTTAAGAAAGGTATCATCTTGGAATAAAGGTAACACCAAACTGGCTGACCATGCATTGCTAACAAAATAGGTCCGTCTTTAGGCCCTTCATCTATATGATGTATGCGGAGATCTGAACCGTCTTTGGTCTTTATGTTCGTGTAATGTGGTTCATAAGGAAAATCAGTTATTCCTTCAAATCTCTCGTCTGGAGTTCTTAAAATTTCCATACTTCTTCCCCTAAGATATTAAATTCTCACATCCTGTATTAGCTAAAAAATTTTCAATTCTATTTTTATCTTTAACTTCCAAAGAATTAAATTCGTCCTTTATCCATTGTAAACACTTTGCCTGATAAGGAAATACTTTCTGCTCCCATTCTGCTCCCTTTATATTTACTTTCCAACTACTTAAACCTTCGGATAAAGCTTTTGAGTTTTCTACCATTGCTGGAACATATCCTTTTCCTATTTCTTCAAAAATAGCATGTAAAGAATTTGGAGTATCTTCAAGTGAAAACCAATCGTTTGATTTAACACTTAATCCCGAAAGATCTTCTATAATATCTACCCATGCAACTGATCTAGGAGACATTTCTAAAGCTAATGCTCTTGAAGTTGGATCAAACCCTATTAATTGTGTCATTTGTCCATAAAAAGAAAAGTCAGATGAGGAAGGTCTACTTCCAAGTAAATATCGTGAATTCTTAAAATGATCCTCTAAAAGAACTAACAATCTTTTATAACTTTCTTCAATTATTTGAGCGGTTTTATCATTTGAGCCTACAACCCATAATCTGCTAACCTGAAGCTCAGAAATATAATTTTTAAAAGTTTCATGAGACTCATCATCTAAATCCACTCCGTTTAATAGAGGTAGAATATTTCCTGCATTGTTAATATCTTCTTTAAAATGCCATCTATAGTGGAACATAAATTTTGTAATCCATTCATCACCAAAATCTTCTAATATTGAATTAATAAATGCCAAAGCCTTATCTTCTGGAATTACATTTCTATCTACAAAATGAGTTTCAAGCTGACGAATTATTGGCGTTGAATCACATATGGCTTCTTTTGCATCAGGAAATATAAAAACTGGTAAAAGAAGAGGTTTTGGTGCAACCAAGCCCATCTTATCAAGAATTTCTTTAGCATTGCCCCATATAATTTTATAAGGAATTCTTCGATATCTTAGTAGAGCTAACATCTTTCTTGTATAAGGTGATGCCGGAACCCCTATTACAATAGTTTTATAATTATTTTCCAATTAAATTTATTCCCTATAGTAAATTAATGAAAAGATATTTCTTTTTTGTTATATTAAATTCACTTAAGGAAAGATTGTAAAGGAGAAAAAATGAGTTCAGAAATTAACGAACTTCAAACTTCAAAAAATGATTTAACACAAACACGCATAGAAAGTGGAAATCTTGATTCACCTAATCTAGAAAAAGGTGAAATTTTAGTAAAGATTGAACGCTTTGCTTTTACCGCAAACAATATAACTTACGGCCTTGCTGGTGATATGATGGGGTATTGGAAATTTTTTCCTTCATTAAATGATCCGCAAGATGAATGGGGATGTATTCCAATGTGGGGGTTTGCCAAAGTTATTCATTCTAACAATAAGAATATAAAGATTAATGAAAGACTTTTTGGCTATTTTCCTGCGTCCACTTCGATAATATTAAACCCGATAAAGGTTTCTGATAAAAGTTTTACAGACGGCAAAGATCATCGAAAAGATTTGCCTCCTGTTTATAACAATTATGTTCGACTTTCAGGCGAAGAAAATTATGATAGCGCTATGGATAATGTAAGGGCTCTTTTATTTCCACTACATATTACTTCTTTCTGCTTATGCGACGCTCTTCAGAATGAATCTTATTTGGGAGCATCGCAAATAATTATTGTTAGCGCTTCAAGTAAAACAGCTATCGGTCTAGCCCAAGGATTAAAAGATGAAGCTGAGACACCAAAAGTTATTGGCCTCACCTCTTCAAAAAACCTAAATTTTGTTGAAAGTTTAGGTTGTTATGATGAAGCAATCCCCTATGACAAACTTGAAAGAGTTAATTCTGATGTTCAAAGTGTAATGGTGGATATGGCTGGAAATCGTGAAATCTTGGGATCTTTGCATAATTCTTTAGGTAATAATATGTTGAAATGTCTTACTGTCGGAATGACACATTGGGATAATGAAACAACAGCAGAAGATGCTCTTGGCCAATTGATGATCAGAGATCGCACTGAATTTTTTTTCGCTCCCGATCATATTCAAAAAAGAATTAGTGATTGGGGACCAGAAGGTTACAACGAAAAAACTTCAACCTTCATGCACCTTCGAGCAACCCAAAGCCAAGAGTGGATGCAAATAAAAGTAATATCAGGCTTAGAAGATTTTATAGATACTTATAATGTAGTTGTTGAAGGAAACGCTAATCCTAATGAAGGAATAATTGTTATCCTCTAATTAGATTCAATTATTTAAACCATAGATAAGGTTTATTTCCAGTAATCCTAAAATACAAAGACATATTAACCATATGTGTAACTAAAAGAACAATTGCTATGCCAATCGCCCATATCGGTTCACGATAATTCAAGTGAGCACCGATGAGGTATAAAAATACGAGAACTGCTATGGTCCAAACACCCATTCCTAAAAATGCTTTTAAAGAATTCATTTTATTTTCTCCTTATTGCTTTTTGTTTAAAGTTAAGCACAACTTCAATATCTGATTTAAGAACAGATTGACAAGCTAGGATATAGCCTTCGTTTATTAGATCTTTATCTAAAACATATCCAAAATCAGTCAAATGCCTCACTTTCCCTTTTATCAATTTACATCTACATGTACCGCAACTTCCTACACGACAGTAGTGAGGCCACTCGATACCTTTTTCTATTGCTGCAGTAAGTAACTTTTCTTCCTTCTTTACAATTATATCTTTGTCAGTATTTAGAATGTTTACAAAAAATTTCTTGTCCTTTTTCCAAAAAAAACTAAACATTTTTCTCAACATAATCTTAACTAAATACCAAAAATATGACTACTAAGCGTATCCAGCTTGCTTGTTAATTTTATTAGCAATTTCTCTTTCCGCATCATTGGCATATGTCTCATCCCATTGATCGAGTTTCTTTTTTAACAATGCATGCCATAAAGGAGGAATTAAAGCTAAGGTAAATCCCGTAAAATAACCCCAACCAGGATTTGGACCTCCAACATCATCTAGTTCCCAAAAATGTGTTTCTCCTCGAACATGATGATCACATTGACGCCCAATTTCAATGAAAAACCAACTAGTAAAGGCTGTATCATTATCCCAAGAGTGACGATGTTCAATAGGCTTATCTTCTTCTCTAACCAAGCCAAAATGTTCCATATAGTTAAGAGCTTCTAATTCGAAATTCGATATTGTCCAGACAAGGAACATACATGCTACACCAACTAAACCACCAGCCCAGACAAATAATATAATCGTAGGAAGGCTTATCAAATACCCAGTAATCCATTTATTATTTAATGAAAAAAATGATTTTCCTTGTTTTTTTAGTTTATCTCTCTCAAGCTCAAAAGAAAAT
Source organism: uncultured Rhodobiaceae bacterium (assembly GCA_964557485.1). Classification (GTDB taxonomy): domain Bacteria; phylum Pseudomonadota; class Alphaproteobacteria; order MED-G09; family MED-G09; genus AG-430-B22. Next base: position 4,005 of record CAZLAN010000010.1, read on the forward strand.
TTTGATTGCCCCATATGTGATAACCAAAAATGTTTGTATAGACTTCTTCCTCTTGGAGATGTTGCAGGGTCATTTTCATGCGCTAACTCCAAATGATGATTATAAACATGAGCGTAGCAAAAATGTGCTGCTCCACTTAATCCCATCATTATACGAGAAATTGGCCAACCTATATCTTTAGTATGAGATAATTCATGGCCATAGATAATTCCAAGCCCTGCAAATGCGCCGGCAGATACCGAAGCTCCAAATAATTCAAACCCAGTTATACCTGTATGAACAGGCAGCCACCCTAGTAAAGAAACTGTTCCAAAATCAGCACCATTTGTGTATTGATAAATTCTCCAAGCCAAAACTACCTGTAAAATAATGAAAATAGGTAACATTAAGTACATTACTAGATTTTGTAATTCCTTAATGCCATATGGCTTCCCAGCTTCATCAAGTCCCGCACCCTTGGTATGATAATTAATTACAAGAGTATCTATTGCTATACCTACTAAAAACAAAATAGCTCCAGTCCACACAAAAGGGCCTCCAATTAGGATACCTAATATAGTTACTGAACAAAGAACTGGTACAATAAAGTACCTAATATTAATAAAAAATTTCTTCATTTTATCCTCTCTTTAGTGCTTTAAGAAAATCTAGGGCGCACAATCTGAAAATCAAATACCCAACTCTTTGGACAGTCAGCCATACCATTGCTAAACTATGTTTAGCTTTTAAAATTTTGAGTTAAATGATTACCGTTTTTTTGCTTTAAAAACCACATTATATAACCACCTTCGCACGGTATGCAGGTTGGCAGGGGTAAACCCTCTCAAAATGTAATCACATATAAAAACAAAAATGTAAAAAATGCAAACAAATATTATGTAAAAATTTATATTGTTTTATTAATTTATTTAATTATATTTAAATTGTTCTTTATTGAGGTTTTCTATGACTTGGCATTTAAGTGGAAATATGGTTGAAACATGCAATTGTATTTTACTCTGTCCTTGTATTCTTGATTTACAAACAAACCCAACTGAAGGTGATTGTAGAGCAGCAATAGCATTTAAAGTGGACAAAGGGGAAAAGGATGGAGTTAATCTTGATGGCCTTTCTTTCATTTATGTACTTCTTTCTCCTGGCCCAATGGCTGATGGAGGACATACTGCAGGAGTGATTATTGATGAAAACGCTGACGATGAACAAACAAAGGCTCTCGCAGAAATTGCTACTGGTGAAGTAGGTGGTCCTATGGAAGCATTTGGTGCCTTAATTTCAAATAATGCTGGAATTGAAAAAAGACCTATTACTTTCTCCCAAGATGGCATGAAGCATTCAGTTCAAGCTGGCGATTTAGTTAATCAAAGTTGCGAAGCTATAACTGGTGCTGTAAACGAAAGTGAACCAATTAGTCTTGATAATGTTCCTCATCCTTCCGGTGCTAGATTACCTATTGCAAAAGCTATAAAAACTTCAATTAATGCTTTCGGTATATCTTGGAACGATGATAGTGGCATTCGAAATGGTCATATCAATGTATTTTCTTGGTCCAATTAATTTAAAGTTTATTTTTGAAATACAAATTTTCTAATAGGATTACTTTTTTTATATTAGTTATTATTGCTCTTTTAGCATGGATATACTTATGGATTGATGCTGGTAAAATGAACTTAATGAGTGGAATGAATAAAATCGATTCTTCTCCTTGGTTAATAGATGCTATTTTCGCAAATTTTATAATGTGGTTAATAATGATGATCGCTATGATGATACCGAGCGCTATACCAGCAATTTCTCTATATGAATCTATGGTAAATAAGAATGCAGAAAGAGAAATCTTTTTACCAGCTGTTTGGATTTTTGTAATGGGTTATATTTTAATTTGGGCTGCTTTTAGTCTGATAATAACATTTGTTCAGGCGCTCTTTTTATCATTAGATTGGATAAATATGATGTTGGTTTCAAAAAATTTATTTTTAACTTCGACAATTTTAATTTTTACAGGAATTTATCAATGGCTGCCTATTAAAAGTATTTGTCTAGATAAATGCCGAACTCCATTGAATTTTTTTCTAGGTAATTGGAGAAAAGGTAATTCTGGCGCTCTAATCATGGGAATAGAACATGGAACCTTCTGCCTGGGATGTTGTTGGGCATTAATGCTTTTGCTTTTTTTAGCGGGTGTAATGAACTTAATCTGGGTAGCTTTAATTACGGTTTTCGTTTTTATAGAAAAGGTATTTCCTAAAGGAAACATTATTGGAAAATTAGCTGGAATAGTAATGATTATTGCTGGTCTTAGTCAGTTTATATAAAAAAATGAATAAAAATTTCTTAACTCTCTTAAATATCTACCAAGGATGGTGATAAAGGAAAATTGATCGTTTTATAATTAATGGAAACATCCCTACATCACATTTAATTAAATAAATTTGTGAACCAGAGAATAATAGGAAATAATATTCTCGCATAAAGAGGCATTTCAGCCAACTCAACTATAATTCCATCAGGATCATAAAAAGCAACAATACTACTAGATGAATCGGGGCCCGTACAACATGGGGTAATTTCAGAAATAAATTTTACTCCTTGTAATTCTAGTTCTTTTACATCTGCTTCTATATCAGTTGTTGCAAAAGCTATTCTATGGATGCCAGGATGATTTATTGGGATAGGATATGGTTTAGCATTATTATTAGGTTCTATCCATTGGATCAATTCAATTTCTGAACCATCCCCTTCAAGTTTCATCATATTACCTTTAGATTTAATTGCTTTATCAAAGCCCATAGCTTTTGAAACTTCCAAAGATTCTGTTTCTGAAAGAGTATTTGATATCTTGTATCCAAACATTTTATACCAAGCTTTGGACCTTTCTAAATCACTAATATTAAAGGTTACCTCACCAATCTTATAAATATTTGTTATATTTTTCTGATCTTTTTGATTAACACCTTCAATTAATTTATAGAATGTTCCGTCTGGGTCTTGAAAAATTGCAAAATTCTTACCATCGGATCGTTTTATAGGGGATGAAATAAATTTAATTCCAATACTCTTCATATATTCATAATCAGAATTTATATTACTTGAATACATGGAGGCACTTACCATACCGATATTATTCATCGAGGAATAAGGTTTCTCTTCATTTCTTGGAATTGCAAATTCAATTACATCAATAACTCCACCATTATAATTATTGATACCAAGAAGCTCAGCATGAAGAACATAGCCTCCCGGCTCTCCTCCTTGTGAACCATCATATGAAGTAGGTGTTTTAATTCCCATAGCTCTAGCCATAGCTTGAGTATTTGTTTCTGGAGCACCAGATAGTTTTTCAAAACCTAAGGAATTGTAAAAATTCTTAGCTTTAGTGAAATCTGTAACATTTGTATTAAAATGAATCCGGGAAATTACATTTAAATTAACTTCTCCTATTTGTTTTATCCGCAATGTAAATTCGTCTTTATTTATCTCACTTACATCAAGATAAAGAGTATTTTCTTTAATAAGATCGATAGGAATTTCAATATCCTTTTTTCCATTAAATGAAGCATCAACAATAATCTTATTATTATTTAAGTTAATTTCTAAATTCGTCTTTAAATTAGAGCGTGAAATTATTAACCTAGCAGATCCTTTAGTTCCAAAAAAAGTTGTCTGTTCTTTTTTGCTATCTTCAATCTGATAATTGATAAGATATCGAGTAAAATCTATTTCTTCAGCGTACGAAATAAGAGGAAACAGAAAAATAAAAAAAACAAAAGCCCTTAAACAAGACAATTTAGAAAAATACATATGAAAGATTCCTAAAAAAGTTCCTTAAATTCTTACCAAGGATGGATTTCTCCATTCCATTTATAGAAATTACCAGAATCTTCTTTAGTTAAACCATTAATAACATTTTTAATGCCTGAAGCGCTTTCTTCAGCTGTTATTTCAGCCGTTGGTCCACCCATATCTGTTTGAACCCAGCCTGGGTGCATAATTGAAACTGTTATTGGCTCCTCAGCCCAATCAAGTGATAATATCTTCCCAGCTTTTCCAACAGCAGCTTTGGTAGTTGAATAAATGTACATTCCCCCCATAGGCCATGTTGAAGCCCCTAATTGACTAGATAAGATCATTAAATTTCCATTACCTGAAGCAACTAAATTATCTTTAAAGGCTTTTGCAACTAAAAGTGGGCCTATAGTATTTGTGTCTAATGTTCTATGCCACTCCTCAATATCGATATTATCGATAGATTGATTCTCAGGCATTCCTCCAACAGCACCAGCAACTATAATAACGGTATCAATAGCTGTAGTACCAATTTTACTTGAAGCTTCCTCAATCGAGGAAGGATTAGCAACATCTAACTGTTCAATTGTAATATTGTCTGAACCGGAAGCCAATTCATCCAACAAAGACGCTGATCCTGTATCACGTGCACAAGCAATAACGGAATTACCTTCCTCAGCATATTGCTTGGTAAGCTCTAAACCAATTCCTCTAGTCGCACCTACAATCATAATATTAGACATATTTTCCTCCTCTTTTATAAAGATTATTTATGATCCCTAATTTTTATAAAAAATACAATACTAATTATTATTTAATAAAAGAAAAATTAAAGTCTTCGTTTCTTGCTAAAACTATATCTGCATAATTAGGTGTTTCTTCAAGTATATATCGAGTTAATCTTTCATAGTGCATTACAAATCTATGAACCTCTTCTTTAGTCATAATCTTTTCTTTCATTTCAGAATCTTCTATGGTTTTCGAAAGCGTTTGTTCCTGTATCCATCTGCTTTCATAAACATGTTTCATATTTGGAACTTTTATCATTAATAAAAGATCAAATTTGTTGAATAAGGTTTGATAATCATCTGATAACTCTTTGTTATACCATTTGGACCAAACTCCATTTGGATCTTCCTCCTCCTCTAATTTATTCAATGGAGGCCTCCAATCAATTTCTGAAATAGGTCTTGCGCCACAAAACCATCCATCAAAAAAAATAAAGTCAGGCTTACCATCATACTTTAACCAGTCCTCTTTAGGTAAATGTTGATCCATAAGTTTAGAAAAAATCGGTATTGAAGTTATTGATGTCGATTGTGCCTTATATAAAGAATCAATAGTATCTAATCCTAATTGAACATTATGTGTTCCAGGCACACCTCTTACCTCGCATAATGGATGGATAGTTTTACCTAGTTCTTTTCTTTCTTTCCTTGTTTTGTAAATATCATCTATCGAAAACCCTACTGTTTTCTTGTTAAAGCCCTTCCTCAGGGTTAATTGAACAAACTCTGATAAAGTTGTCTTTCCAGACCCTTGGCCGCCAGTAAGACCAATTAGCATTGGTTTCTCTGATTTCTTTAGAGAATTAAGATAAATAGCTAACGGTATTACTATTTCCTTAAAGAAAACATCAGAAATATTATTTATCTTCAATTTACTTGAAAGATTCTTAAACTCATCTTCAGTCTTATCGAAAATCTCTTTACAAATAGGGCTAATTGGATCTGGTAAATTTATCATTTATCTTAGTATTGAAATTTTACTTATCTTTTATTAACATTGGATTGATTTTATGAAAACTATAATAACATTTTTTATGGTAATTTTCTTTTTTGTATCTTGTTCTGAAAGTCATGGTATTGAAGAAAGAAATCTTCACAACTATGTTAAAATATTATCGTCTGATGAATTTGAAGGAAGAGCTCCTGGTTCAAAAGGTGGTAAAAAAACAAAAGAATATCTAAAAAATCATTTTGAAGGCCTTAACCTTTCTCCAATTAAAAATAATTTCTATCATGAAGTGCCATTAAGTAAAATGGTTGTAAATCTCAATAAATCTTATTTACAAATTAATAACAAAGGAGAAGTTATAAATCTTTCTCCAAGTAAAGAAGTTGTTTTTTGGACAAAACAAATAAAGGAAAATGTGTCAGTTAATTCAAGTGATTTAGTTTTTATAGGATATGGAATTATAGCGCCAGAATATGATTGGAATGACTATAAGGATATAGATGTTAAAGGTAAAACGCTTGTTATGCTAATTAACGATCCAGGATTTAAACTACAAAAACCTAATTTATTCAAAGGTAAGGCAATGACCTACTATGGAAGATGGGTTTACAAATTTGAAGAGGCTGCCCGGCAAGGCGCAGAAGCAGTCTTAATTATCCACGAAACTGAACCTGCAGCTTATCCTTGGCAAGTTGTTGAAACAAGTTGGTCAGGTAAACAAATCGATTTGAAAAGAGATGATATGGGGGCTAGTCGAATAAAGATAGAAGGATGGATAACATCACAAACTGCAGAAGTCTTATTCGATAAGGCTGGATTAGATCTAGAAAAACTTAAGAAATTGGCACTAAATAAAGATTTTAAAGCTATTCCAATGGGTAATCTTACCTTAAATGCAAACATACATAATAAAGTCAGCTTTTCTAAATCACATAATGTTGCAGCTGTAAAAAGGGGAGTGAAGAAACCAAATGAATTTATTTTGATGATGGCACATTGGGATCACCTCGGAAAAAGAGAAAATTATTCTGAAGAAATGGATCACATTTATAATGGCGCGGTCGATAATGCTACTGGGGTTGCTGGAATAATGGAACTTGCAAACTATTTTAGTTCCATCAAAACCGATAGATCCTTGCTTTTCTTGGCCGTTACGGCTGAAGAATCTGGTCTACTAGGCTCTCAATATTTTGCAGATTATCCGCCAGTAGACCTTTCAAAGATAGTTGCTGGATATAATTTTGATGGTGTTTTGCCTATCGGGAAAACTAACGATGTTATAGTTGTTGGATATGGAGCTTCTGAACTCGAAGATATTCTTAAAGAAGAATTGGATAAAATTGGAAAATATATTACGCCTGATCCTACACCAGAAAAAGGATTTTTCTATAGATCAGATCATATTAGCTTGGCAAAAAAAGGTGTTCCTGTTCTTTATGCTGACGGAGGAATTGATAAAATTGAAGGAGGTATTCAAGCCGGTCTAAAATTAGCTAAGGAATATACAAAAATTAAATATCACCAACCCTCTGATGAATATAACTCGGAATGGGATTTAAGCGGATTTACTGAACATTTAATTGTAACTTCTAGAATGGTTAAAAGACTTGCTAATTCAAATGAATGGCCTAAATGGTATGAAGGTAATGAGTTTAAGTCGATAAGAGAATCTAGTAAAAATAATTAAAATTAATTCATTTTTTTTTAATTCTAATCTTTGTCTTTATCTTTACAACTAGGTGGTAAATTGATTGTTGGATTCCTATCAAAAAAACCAACTGGTATAAGATGGAAACCACAATATTCTACAGGCATAACTGGCCAATCTTCGGGTCTGGGCACATGAGTTAATCCAAAAGTATGCCAAGTTACTAAATCACAATTACTAATATCCCTATTTTCAGAAGTAAGCTCTTCCAACCCTCCTTCACCTGAATGCATAACTGTATTTGGTCCTGCAGCCGCCATTTCACTTCTTACATAAGGAGTGGCCCACAAATTATGCTTTGCAAAAGAAGCCCTTTTTCCAGGAGGAGATTCAGGGTGCGCTAACAAAGTTGGTGTATTTCCAGGCAAAAGTTTATAAGCAACAGGTATTCCAATTGAATTTTTCTTATTAGGATTAATTATTTTCCAAACCCTATTAGTTGATGGAGATATATCTCTTTTTGCTTCACTTTCTTTTGTCAAATGCCTTGATGTTGATTGAAGCTGAGTTCCATGCGGATTATGTGAACTTACTGGTAAAGCTTCAACTTCATTCTCAAATAATTGGTTTTCTTCTCCATCCAACTCCCAGTCCAATCTCATACAAAATAAATGTTGGTGAAGAGGCGCAACAAGTTCCTTAGAAATCCTCATGTCTTGGTTAGGATTATGTAAACTTTCATCGTAAGCGCTAATACCCATTATCCCTGTAAGCTTTACTTCCGCTTGAATTGTTCCATCTAAGTAAAGATACCAAAATATCCCATAATCATAATTTCCAACTGTAGAAATTGAACTTATAACTAACCTTCTTGACCTTCTAACTTCACTTGCACCTTCACCATAAAAATCATCGTGCTTCCATTGCATTCCAAAATCTTCTTCATGAAGACAAATTGCATTTTCAACAGTGTTTGATGTTCCATCGAACATAAGTTGGTTAATATCAAAATAATAAATTTCTCCAAGACAGTCGCAGCCTAAAGTTAATGAATCTACAAATGTTCCAAAACCAAATTCTGTTCCATCGTGAACCGCTTTCCATTGATGCATTGGATCTGCTGAACCATATGGAACAACCATATCAGACATTCCTGCCCTATAAATTATAGGTCTATCATTTAATGAAAGTTGATGAAGAACTAACCCTTCATCAGGATGTATAGAAACCCTAACTTTCCATCCTTCCCACGATATATGATTGCCATTCACTTCAAAACCAGTTCCCTCTGGTTGAGTAATATTAATTAATTTAGGCTCTTCCCTTAATTTAGATTGCGAAGAAGAGTCATACCTGGCATGGGCTTTAGGTAAAGGACCAATTCCATAATCCTCAACAGAAACTACTTTATTTAAGGTTAAATCGACATGAACAATTACCCCATTAATAGGTTTTGCATACCCATTATCTGATACAGTTTCTTTTAAAAAAGAAATAGCCTTTAATGCTCTATGACCTTCTTTTATTGAGCTATGAACTGAACCTCCTCCTGGCCAAGGGTCAATATGAACAAGGTCAAGATTTGTTATATCTCTTTTTTCTAAAGCCTTCTTATATTCATTATTTTTCTTAATTAGATCTATAGAACTAAATAATTCTAACTTTGTATAGGTGGCTTGAGCTTTATTTGATAATCTTTCGAATTTTGTTATTTTTCCAGCATCTAAATCTACTATTACAATAAATCCTCCATCAGGAGCTGAATCTACGCCCAGCAATTTAACAGATCTTTGAAAAGAATTTCCTAATTGAAAACTTCTAACTATCTCCTTTTCAGGTTCTACAAGGCTTATATGACTATAAGAACAATTTTCATCATATGATTCATGTCTTTTAAAAATTTCAACTGCTTTACTAATTTCTTCATTAGTTAAGATACTTAATGGATGGTCCACTCTGAGTTTATTTTTCATCTTACCGTTCTTTTTATCCTGTTAATCTAAATCTGTTAATTTGAATATCTTCCTCGCCAATATCACTATAATTATCATTAACTCTACCCTGGATATATTCTTTCCATGTGAAGGGTTTAAATTTAGGTTTATTTTCTGATAATTCATCCAATGGTTTTATGGTTGTGTCATTATTGGGATTAAAAAAGTATGGCGTACTATATCTTGGCGAGGAAACCCTAGTTTTTACTCTATGGATAGCTGCAATATATATATCATTTGTCCATACTTGCATTGCATCACCTAAATTAACAACAATGGTGTTTTTCTCAGGCGGCACATCTATCCAGCCATCTTTTTTTGAAAATGTTTGAAGGCCTCCTGACATATCCTGCAAAAGAAGAGTTAATATACCTGGATCAGTATGATGATGAAGCGCCATATCCCCAAGAGCGAGGGTTTTATTCTTTTCTTCTAAATTTAAAGGATCATTTATCGGATAATAATTCAATCTAACAGTACTAGTTCTTTTATCCCCTTTGGGAAAATCTAAAGAATTATTTAATAAAGATTGAAAAACAAGATTTAGGGTCTTACTTGCCACATCTGAAGCTTTTTCAAAATAACTTAGCATTGTCTTTTGAAATTTTTCATTCTTTGGCCATTGATTGTAATCCTTTGAATCCTTTCTAGGTCTCATAAAATCAAAAACTTCTTTAAGGTCTCTTTTCCTTTTGGTCAATTCTCTATCATAAAATCCAAGAGGATTCTCACTGTTTCTAATAATTTTTAACTTTTCTTCTCTTGATAACTCAAAAAAGCGTTTTGATTCTTTCCACATTTCATTTATTTCTTTTTGCATTCCATGGTTTATTATAAAGAAAAAACCATGATCTCTGCAGGCAATATCTAATAGTGAAACCTGATGCTGATCGTTAGCACTCTTTTCTAAATCTATTATTGGAACCTTTGTCATAAATTTATTCCTGATTTATCCTTTCTTTTGATGTGTATAAGGATGGAAGTAATTCAGCTAAATATTTCATTTCTTCCATTGCATGATGTTTTAAATCTTCTGCTCTCTTTTTATTTAGAAGAAAAAGTCTTGTTATAGCCATATTACCAATAAAACCAGCCATTGAATATACAGTTCTGTTTCCTTCTCGTTTAGCAACATGGCCTAACCAAAATCGAGATCTCATTTCTGCTCCAGTTGAAGTATTTCTAACAATATGACACATTTTTGCAATATTCAAATCTGTTTCGAGATTACCTATTCTTGCACAAATTGCAAAAGTATCTTCATCATTTACATCATACCCAAAAAATTCGGAAGAATTTACAAATTGTATTCTCAGTTTATTTAAATCTTCTCCAATATATTCATGCACCAAATGACTAGCTCCAATAATTTTATCCGGTTTCTTATTTTCCCAATCCATCCATACATGATCTTTAGGATGCCACCAAGAATAATGTTCACTTGTTTCAAGAAAGTCAGCAAACCACCAACGAACCATTTTTGCTTTAACATCTGGCATAACGGTTCTTACTGAAACTAAATAAGTTGCATCTGACAATCTGTAGCTATCGGTTGGATAAAAACCTGATTCATCTATTAAAGTATCTTTAGGATCTACTGTATTTATAAAAGGTTTTAAACCAAATACTGAAAAAATAACCACTAAAGATACTAAAAAAAGCCATATAAAAATTTGTAATCTTTTCATTTCTATCCTCTATCTTATTAGAATATAATAAATTACAAAACTGAGGTTATAAATTATGAAAAATTTTTCTATTACTACATTAATAATATTTGTTTTCCTTATATTCAATAATGCTTTCGCAGAAAATAATCATACATCTGATGAATGGCAAATAGAAGCTTACTCCAGCGCCGCTCCTTCATTTATAGGAGATTTTGCAACAATAGTTGGTGGAAATGGTAAAGTAATAAGAGAAGGTTCAAATGAATGGACATGTCAAGCAGGGAATCCCAGGGCCTTCCCTAAAAATGGTTGGAAAGATGTTCACGAAGCTATGCCAGCCTGTTCCGATAAAGAAGCCATGAAATGGATGATGGCCTATATGACTGGAAAAAAACCACAACTAGATAATGATGGTTGGATGTGGATGCTACATGGTGATGTAGGGGAAGATAATGTTAAAGCTGGAGTTCTTAATAAAGAATATAGCACTCCCGGGCAATGGATCGAGTCTGGTCCGCATCTTATGTTAATGCCAAAGGATCCTTCATCACTTGATAATATGAATGCAGATTTTAAAAATGGCGCACCATATGTAATGTTCCCTAAAACAATTTGGGCCCATATTATGATTCCTGTAGAGGGATATTACAAATATCAAAAAGAGTCTGAACCAAAAGAATAATTTTTAAATAATTAGAATTTTTTTTATTAATCTTACCCTAAACAAGAATTAATTAAAAAAAAGATTTTGTAATTCATTGATTTGTTCATTATTAAGTTTCCCTTTCTCTTCAGCTTTAATGCACTCTTGCAATTCTTTTCTATTTTTAATTCCAAGAATTACTGAGCTAACATTCTCAATACTGAGTGCGTATCTATGAGCTAAAGATGCAGGTGACTCTTCCCATTTTTCTGCAAGATGTCTAAATGGTAAAGCTCTGTCAAAATCATCAAAATCAGCTTTATCCATTCCTGAAGGATTAGGTTTCCTATCCATGTTAGAGGTAAGCGCTCCTGCTTGAACAGCTCTTATTGCTAGAATTGGTATATTCTTGTTCTGACATTCTTCAAGAATCATATTTGGATTTGGAGCCTTGCTTATATAACCAATTGCACCATTAGAATTTAAGATATTTACAACACATTGCATGGCTTCAGGAGGATATTCATGATTTATTGCCTTTATAAGAGCCTCCTCTTGACCCAAACCAATACCCCAATGATCAATTTTTCCTTCTTTCTTAAGCTTTTCAAAAGCTGGAATTACAGCATTATAATAACTAGATAATGTTGTCGTATTTGTTTTCCTAAATTCATTTAAAATTGGCAATTGATAATCGTCCTCTATAATCTGTGAGTGAAGAATAAATAAATTAACCTTTTCAACGCCCATTGTTTCTAAACTTCTACATAGAGAGTTATTTAATCTTTCATAAACATCAGAATCTGTAAGCGTACCTAGTCTACATTTAGTGGTTAAATTAATTGATGAAATATCTTTTCCTTTTAAAGCTTCTCCAACTACTTTTTCTGCTTCTCCTTTTCCATAACTTGGAGCTACATCGAGATGATTAATTCCTAAATCAAGTGCTAAATTAACTGATAGAACAGATTCTTCTCTTGAAGTTTTTCCCCAAACATTACCTATTCCTCCTCCGCCAAGAGTTAGGGCACTTATAGTTCCAAAAGGTTTAAATTCTCTTTTTTCCATTATTTTCCTTTTTAATAAAATTCCTGAACTGTTTGATAAGCAATTTCTTGAAGAAATAACTTATCTTCTTTATTGATTGAACCAAAATAATCATACGAAATCCCTATAGGATTATCTTTGTATACACTTGCATAAACTACACATGCCGCCAAATATGTCCCTAATAAATTTGGGTGAGTTCCATCTTCTTTGTGTAATTTTATATCTGGATCTTTGTTGTAAGCATTTTCAAAAGCTAAACCAACAGGTATTACTAATGTGCTATTTTTTTTTCCAGCTTCCACATACATTTTTTCTATAACTCTAATAAGATTTGGGTCGTAATTCTTATGCGGTTCAACATATGCATGAATCATATATAATGCAGCTTCAGAACCATTAGATTTTATTTTATTAATGTATTCTTTCGCTTTTTCAAAAAATAACTTTCTTTCTTCTTTTGATTGTGATTCTCCACTTCCGCCCTGAAGAATAACAAGATCAAATTTTTCTACTAAACTGATGGCTTTCGGAGTTAACAAGTGATCTAAATTATGATGCTTTAATCTTGAACCTCCTATTGTCGCTGATTTAACATTGCTACTTCCATCATAATTTGGTTTTTTTTCTTCTACTATCCTTTTAAAATGATTGTGCAAACTATCATTGTAATAAAGATAACTATTTCCGATAAATAGAATTCTCTGCGGGTTAGTATTTTCTAGTTTGTTAAATTTTGTAGAATAATCAGATGAATGAATATTAGATACTGCAAGAATCTGAAATATAATTATAAAAATAATTTTGTTCATTCTACTTACTTAACTAAAGACAAGGACACAGGAAAAAAGAGTAATAAAATTAAGGTGGAAATAAATCCCAACAAAAATCCTTTATTATTTTTAATCAAATTCATAAAATGATTTTATAAAAACAATAGCTCCCTTTTATATTCTTGGTTTTATTTCATCTTTAATGTGAAATCAATGTAGTAATTTCTTCCATAGTCCTGATGAGCATCAGCATAGTACCCATAATACCTGTCTGCTGTAGGAGCTCTTTCGTCATCAAGATTTCTTACAGCAAATCTAACCCTTGCATCATGATCGTTTAATTCAAAGTCATAAGACATTGTTAAATTCCATGTTGTCATAGACGGAACAAGGTAAGCTGTACCATCCTTTAAGCCTAATGAAGTCTGCACAAATGAACCTTTCCTAAGCCCATATAAACTAACTCCGTATGGCCCTTTGTCCCATGAAAGTCTTAGCGTGTGTTTATTGTCATATATTCCGTCTTTTCCTAATAGATCACCAAAACCTTTTAAAGGAATTGATTCCGGAATTTCACCAGCATCTTTCTTAGCTTGAAGTTCAGCAAACTGCCCACTGGCTTTTTGCTCAAACTTATCAAGAAATGTTCCAATGTATCGAAAATCAAAATCACCCACTTGGCTTTCAAAATTGTAGTAGATACCCACATCAAATCCTTCAATGGTTCTTTCTGCCATATTGGTGTAATTATTTTTAATATATTTAATGTCACCAAATGGGCATACGCCAGCTGCTGCAAAACCTGCTGCATCACCATCGTCAGGAGCTTCTCTTACTACTAAAGGATCTCCTGCAAAGGTTGCGCAATTGTTTGTTCCATTGGCAAATCGTAAAAGCATATCATTAACCGTTTGGTTTTCACGGCCAAATAAGCCTATGGTTTTATCTTTTTCTATACTCCAAGCATCAACGGTAACGATTAAATTATCTGTTGGAGTTAGAACAACACCGAATGATATGTTGTCTGATTCTTCAGCTTCAAGGTTTTCTGCTCCCGTTGCCATTCTTTGTATTGTGTAACGTGAATCAGAATCAATTACATTTTCAACGCTTTGCACGGCATTAACTTGGAATGCCGCTCGATCATATCTAGTTCCAGATCTCACAACAGTCTTTTCATTTACCTGAACGATGTTTGGGGCTCTAAAGGCTGATGATATTGATCCTCTAAAATCAATCCATGGCGCAGCTTGCCAACCTAATGCCAATTTTCCAACTGTTGAGGAGCCATAGTCAGAGAAATCTTCAGTTCTAATTGCTGCTTGCACATCAATTGAATCAGTTAATGGAATTTGTAGTTCAGCAAAGAAAGATACAACATCTCTTGATCCTGAAACATCTCCTGTTGGTGATGAATTCAGAACATCTGAAACTAACGGATAAGTATCTCCTTCGTAATCAGTATAAGTAATGGTTCCGTCTAGTCTTGGATCTCTGTCATCAGTTATTTCTTCATCGCGATACTCAAACCCTAACAATAAAGCTACATCTCCTGCTGGAAGCTCCCATAAGGAATTATTGGATATTTTAAAATCAAACATCGTGAGTTCACTTGAACCTTTTCTATAAACATCAATCAATGTTCTCTCAATGTTTGAATCTACACCTGCGCTAAAGGGGTTGTAAGCTGCTGGAGAAGAGTCGTACAAAGCTTCTTTTAAAAGATTATTAGACATTCTTTGGCTTGTTACATCGTCAGATGTAGCTTTAGAAGTTACGAAAGCTGTTTCCCAATCCCAATCACCGCTTGAACCCCTGAATCCTTGAAGAAATCTGTAAGTTTCTTTTTTTACATTTACTAGTCTCGGCACCTCCATATATCGATAGTTATCTATGTATAGATTTTTGCCTGCAAATATGGCTGTTGGAACACCATCTACATCTACCTTTAATTGATTTAAATAGTAATTATCTGGACCCACTCTATGCTTCGAGGAAGAAAATGCATAAGAAGCATGGGCAATCCTGTCACTATCCGATTCGTAATAAGAAAACTCTGTGAATGATTCAATACCATTACCCATATCATGATTAATAAACATCATAATATTGGTTCTAACTAGCTCAGATCTAACATCGGTTTTGCCCCAGAAATTGCTTCT
>CAZLAN010000011.1:0-18706 GCA_964557485.1 uncultured Rhodobiaceae bacterium
TAAAGTCATTCATTGCAGTATCAACTATTAAAAAGTTTTTTGATTCAGTTTTTTTAATATAAATAACTTTAGTAACTAGAATTCCAGATTCTGCTGTTAAAAACCTTCCGGGCTCTAAAACAATTTTTTTATTTAAATGATCAAATTTATTGTTAATTAATCTTGCATAATCATTAAAATTTATTTTCTTATCATTGTTTTAATTTACTCCTAAACCTCCGCCAACATCGATAATATCAATATTTATGTTTTTGCTTTCTAGGTTTTGAATAATTTCAAGCAAATTATCAAAAGCTTTTTCGAAAGGATCCAATGAATTAATTTGACTACCTATATGGATATCTATCCCTTTAATATTAATATTATTAAGAGAACTAGCAAGTTCATAAGCATTTAAAGATCCTTCAATATTTATTCCAAATTTATCCTGTTTTTTCCCTGTGGATATTTTTTCATTATCACCTGCAACAATATCTGGATTAATTCTAATAGAAATTGGTGCAACTTTATTTAAGGAAGAAGCTCTTTCTGAAATTTTTTTAAGCTCAGGAATAGACTCTACATTAATCATCATAATTTCTTGATTAATGGCATAATCTATTTCTTCAGTTGTTTTTCCAACGCCAGAGAAAACAATTTTATCAGTTGGAATATTTTCTTTTAATGCTCTTTTAAGTTCTCCCAAAGAAACAACATCTGCGCCAGATCCCATTAGAGAAAATGTTCTTATAATTGACTGGTTTGAATTGGCTTTTAGAGAATAACAAACTGTACAATCTTTGCCTTTAAAGGCATCATTAATCTTAGTGAATTGACTTTCTAATATCTCTGAAGAATAACAGTAAAACGATGAACCAATTTTATTATATAATTCTGAAATATTAACATTCTCGCAATGGAGATTATTATTAATATAAGAATACATAGTTAACTTCCTTTATAAAATATTTGTTTGGGAAAAGAATTAACTTCAGGCGGTGGTAATAAATCTCCTTTTCTTCCACAACTTACGAGAAAAATTATCAATAAAAATACTATAAAGTTAATTTTTTTCATTTTGTAATTTTTTTAGCCATTTTGTTGCTGATTTTTTTACCATTATAGGGGAAGTGCTACCAGCTGATTTTTTTTGCCTTACGGAATTCTCAACTTTTAGGACATTAAAAATATTTTTATTAATCTTCTTATTAAATTTTTTAAGTTCAGCAAGTTTAATATCGGATAAATTAATTTTCTTTTCCTCACAATATTTTACTATATTTCCAGTTATTTCATGTGACTGTCTAAAAGGTATATGAATATTTGATACTAGCCAATCTGCAAGGTCTGTGGCTGTTGAAAATTTCTTTTCAGCAGCAATTTTTAAATTTTCTTTCTTTGGTTTTAGGTTTTTTACAATTAACCCTATCGCCTTTAATGAAATCACAATATTATCTAAAGCATCAAAAGTTAATTCTTTATCTTCCTGTAAATCTTTAGAATATGCCAATGGCAATCCTTTCATAACAACAAGAATTGACATTAAAGACCCTATAATTCTTCCATTTTTACCTCTTACAAGTTCAGCAATATCAGGATTCTTTTTTTGTGGCATTATAGAGGAACCTGTAGCAAGTTGGTCCGGAAGATCAATAAAGTCAAAACCTTCAGAAACCCAAAAAACTATTTCTTCAGAAAATCTTGAAAGATGAGTTGCAAGAATTGATGCTGCGGCCAAAGGTTCTATTATAAAATCTCTTGCAGATACTGCATCAATAGAATTTTCCATTATTTTATTAAAGCCTAATGCCTTCGTAGTCATATTTCTGTCAATTGGAAAAGAAGTGCCCGCCAATGCAGCTGCGCCAAGAGGATTCTCATTTATCCTTTTTAATGCATCTTTAAATCTATTTTTGTCTCTTTCTAGCATTTCCGTATACGCCAATAAATGATGTCCTAATGTAATAGGTTGCGCAATTTGCATATGTGTGTAACCTGGCATAATCAAATCAAAATATTTTAAGGCTTTTCTGCTTAATTCAATTTGCAATTTAATTATTAACTTGATTATGAGCAGGCAATTCTTTCTTATATAAAGTCTCATATCAGTTGCCACTTGATCGTTTCTTGATCTTCCTGTGTGTAATTTCTTTGCAACAGCACCTATCTTTTTTTGTAGACTGGCCTCAATATTCATATGAATATCTTCTAAGCCTTTATCAATCTTAAAAGTGCCACTTTTAAATTCTTTTTTTATTTTCTTTAAGCCAGATATTATTTTTTGAGAATCTGCTTTTGTTATAATATTTTTCGCAGATAACATTTTAGCATGCGCAATAGAAGCATCTATATCTTCTTGGTATAACCTTGAATCAAAATTTATTGAGGAATTTATTTCTTGCATAATTGGATCTTGACCAGACACAAACCTGCCACCCCACATTTTATTTTTTTCTTCTTTTTTCATCATTATTACTTTTCATTTAAAAAAAATCTCTCTATAGAACTGTCATGATTAAGTCAAAAAAGAAATTAATTTTCTTATTTATATATTTATTAATTGTTTCAGCCTTTATCTATTTTGCTTTTACTTTCCAAGGCAATAAAAATTTTAAACTTTCTGAGCCAGATCAATTATCAAATCTAAATAAAGTTGAATTCTTTGATTCAGAGGGCTTAAAGTATAACATATCCGATTTTAGTGGAAAGATTATCTTAATAAATTTTTGGGCAACTTGGTGTTTACCATGTAGAGCTGAAATGCCTTCACTTGATAATTTACAGAGAAAAATTGGTGATGAGACTTTTCAGGTCATTATAGTAGCTATAGAAAGGACACCATATTCAAAGATTGCTAATTTTTTAGATGAAATTGATATAAAAAGTATAAAAAATTTTCATGATCCAACAACGGAAATTGGTCAACAAATTAATGCCAAAGGTTTACCAATTACTTTAGTAGTTAATAAAAAGGGTAAAGAAATAGGAAGATTTAATGGTCCGCTGGAATGGGATTCTCACGAGGTAGTGGATTATTTAACTAACTTAAAATTAAACAATAGCTAACTCAAGACCTTTTCAAGATCTGGTATAGCTTTAAATAAATCGGCAACCAAACCATAATCTGCAACTTGGAAGATAGGAGCTTCCTCATCTTTATTAATTGCAACTATAACTTTAGAATCCTTCATGCCGGCTAAGTGTTGAATGGCTCCAGAAATTCCAACGGCAATATAAAGTTCAGGAGCAACTACTTTTCCTGTTTGTCCAACTTGATAGTCATTCGGAACAAATCCAGCATCTACAGCCGCTCGAGAAGCACCAACGGCAGCGCCAAGTTTATCAGCAATGGCTTCAAGAAGAACAAAATTTTCACCTGATTGCATGCCCCTTCCGCCAGAAATAATAATTTTAGCAGATGTAAGTTCAGGTCTTTCGGATTTGGTAAGTTCTTCAGAGACATATTCGGAAAGAGATGAGTCTTCACTAGAGTCGATATTTTCAATGCCTACGGGATCTTGATCGTCAGATACCTGAAAAGCAGTAGACCTAACGGTAATTACTTTTTTTTCAGAAGAAATTTTTACAGTTTCGATTGCATTTCCAGCATAAATTGGGTGTTCGAATGTTTGTTCGTCTATTACAGAAATAATATCTGAAACCTGAGGCACATCCAATAAAGCAGCAACCCTTGGCATAAAGTTTTTACTAGTTGTTGTTGCCGGTGCGATAAATACTTTATAACTTTCTGAAAGGGAAATAATTAATTGAGAATAAGACTCTGCTAAATGTTTTTCATAAATTTTATTGTCACATATTAGAACTTTGCTTATACCATCTATTTTTGCTGCTTGTTCGGCAACACTTGAACAATCTTTTCCAGCGACAAGAATATCAATATCTTCACCAATAAGCTTTGCAGCGCTAGCGGCTTTACTAACTGAATCCCCTAGGTTTTGATTATCATGTTCTGCAATTAATAAAGTAGCCATTATATTACTCCTGCTTCATTCTTAAGTTTATCAACTAACTCTTCTACTGTTTCTACTTTGACACCTGCTTCTCTTTGAGCTGGTTCTGAGACTTTTAATATTTCTAAATCCGATTTCATCGAGATATTATAATCTTCAGGAGTTTTTTCAGTAATTTCCTTTTTCTTTGCTTTCATAATATTTGGAAGTGATGCATATCTTGGTTCATTTAATCTTAGGTCTGTAGTAATGATGGAAGGTAAATTAAGTTTTATTGTTTGTAATCCTCCATCGACTTCTCTTGTCACTAAAACATTCTGCCCATCAATCTTTACCTCAGAAGCAAATGTCCCTTGAGACCAGCCAAGAAGAGCCGATAACATCTGACCAGTCTGATTAGAGTCATCATCAATAGCTTGTTTTCCAAGAATAATTAAGTCAGGATTTTCTTCTTCGGCTATAACTTTTATAATTTTTGCAACATTTAAAGGTAAAACATTTTCATCTAATTTGATAAGAATTCCTCTATCTGCACCCATAGCTAATGCTGTTCTGATTGTTTCTTGCGCTTGTTGGGGTCCTATTGAGAGAGCAATAATTTCTGTGACAGTTCCTGCTTCTTTTAATCTAATAGCTTCTTCAACTGCAATTTCATCAAATGGGTTCATAGACATTTTAACATTATCAAGCTCTACACCTGATTGATCAGATTTTACCCTAATCTTCACATTATAATCTACTACTCTTTTTATAGGGACTATTACTTTCATCACATTCTCCAAAAACTAAAAGAAATTAACGGAAAATTAGAACTACAAACAATTAGTGTCAATAACTCACTAAAAAAGATTTAATTCTAATTTTTGCTAATTTCTAGTCTGCCCTGGCTTCCATAATACATCACCAGTGCCTCCAATATCCACTTGATTGGCGTATCTTGCCGCAACAAACATTAAGTCTGAAAGTCTGTTTATATATTTTAAAGCTATTTCAGAAACATTGATATTTTCCTGTAAATTAAGCTTTACCATTAATCTTTCAGCTTTTCTCAAAACTGTTCTAGCTAAATGCAAATAAGATGAAATAGCCGTTCCTCCAGGTAAGATAAATGAGTCTAAATCTTTAAGATTTATATTAAGTTGATCAATTTCATTTTCAATTCTTGTTATTTGTTTTTCAGTTATTTTAGTATTTTGGATCAATGAATCATTTTCTTTTGAGTTAGGAATTGATATTTCAGCCCCTAAATCAAATAATTCATTTTGAATTGTTGCAAGAATATTATCTAATAAAATTAATTCTGCTTTTTTGGTTTTAGTCCTAGCAATACCTATAATAGAATTTGCCTCATCTATAGTACCATATGTATCTACCCTAATATTATCTTTAGATGTTCTAGTTCCATCGCCAAGACTAGTTTCACCTTTATCACCTGTTCTAGTATAGATTTTTGTTAGTTTGACCATTAATTAAGTTTCCAAGCAAACCTTAATCCAACACTTGTAAGTCCTTGATTAGGATCACACAAACTACCATTTGACATGTGCTGAGCACTAATCTGTATTTTCCTCGTATCATTAATATCATAACCAAAAGCTATCATTTCTCTAAAATTAATTTTACACCCATAACCTAATTCACCTTCTCTAATTTCTTCATTTCCAGTGTGAATAGCTGCTCCAAAAGCTAGTTCACCAGAAAATTTATTTTTTTGGAAAAGATTCCAAGTTGAGCCGGCATAAAACAAATGAGTATGGTTAGCTAAACTAATCTGAGCTCCAAGATGAGGATTACCTGCATATTTGTGCCACCAACTAGGCCTATCGAATATTTTTTCTATAGATAGTGCTGGACCACCTTCAATTCTTCTTTCAACATCATGCATGGAAAGGCCGACACGATATTCTGCCGCAAATATTGAAGTATTTAAAAGAAAAAAGGAGATTAAAAAAACTATAACAAAATTATTTTTCAACATATTTTTACCTTTCATATGGAAGATATACAATAAATCATTTTTTAATAATAATTAAGGGTTATCTATTATCACTTTCGAATAGTCTTTTAGCTATAACTTGAGCTTGAATTTCTGCTGTTCCTTCAAAAATACTTAATATTCTTGCATCGGCCAGTACTCTACTTATTGGTGTTTCAGTAGCAAAACCTATACCGCCATGAATTTGAAGGGCACTATCTGCAGAAGCCCAAGCAGTTCTCGCCGCTAAAAGTTTTGCCATTCCAGCTTCCATATCACATCTTTGTCCAGTATCTTTTATTCTAGCTGCATATAGAGTTAACTGCCTTGCAATCATAGTCTCAGCAAACATACTTGCAATTTTTTCATTAATTCTTGAAAAGTTTATAAGCTCCTTTCCGAATTGAATTCTTTCTTGGGAGTATTTTATTGCTAAATCGCATGCATTTTGTGACACTCCAAGTGCTCTTGCAGCTGTTTGGATTCTTGCAGATTCAAAAGTTGACATAAGCTGTCTAAATCCTTGACCTTCTTTTAACCCAAGGAGATTTTCAGCTGGCACTTCAAAACCATCAAAAGCAATATCATATTCTTTCATACCTCTATAACCAATAACTTCTATTTCTCCGCCTTTAATATTTTCATTCGGAAATGGATTATCTTTTGATCCGCTGCTTTTTTCAGCTAGTAATATTGATAAACCGTTATGATTTTTAATTTTTTGGTCTGTCCTAATAAGCATTGTCATCAAATTTGCTCTTGAACCATGTGTTATCCAAGTTTTATTACCATAAACTTTATAACAATTTTCTCCCAACTCAGCTCTAGCTTTTAAATGGGCGAGGTCAGAACCAATATCTGGTTCTGAAAAAACAGCGGTAGGTAAAATTTCACCAGAAGCAATTAAAGGTAAAAATTTACTTTTTTGATCTTCTGTTCCTCCAGTTAAGATTAATTCTGCTGCTATTTCTGATCTTGTTCCTAAAGATCCTGTTCCAATCCATCCTCTAGATAATTCTTCTGACACAATGCACATAGCCATTTTGTTTAGACCTAAACCACCATATTTCTCAGGAATTGTTAGGCCAAAAACACCAAGATCAGACATTTCTTTTATTATTTCTATAGGAATAAGTTCATCATTTAGATGCCATTTATGAGAATTTGGGACAATTTTTTCATCAGTAAACCTAGAAAATTGATTTTTAATTTGTTCATAAGTTTCATCTAAACCAAGATTAGGAGAGATTCCATTACTATAGTTATCACAAATAATTCTACTTAAGTTTTGTTTTGCCTGTGAGGAACTTGAATTGATTATGTTTTCTGATGCTTTTTTAAATTTTTCTAATAATTTAGTATCTATTTTAATTTCATGAGGTCTTATAGTTTCACTTTGATTCATAGGAATTCCATGAATTATTTGTAAGCAAAATTCTCCAATTCCTACTTTGGCAATTTTTAATTCATATTCAGTTAGTTGATTTTTATTTTTTAAATTTTTTATCCAAAGACTAGTATTTTCTATTGCCTTTATATATGTTGCATACCAAGCAAAACCATGAAAGAAGTGTTGATTTTCATCGGAATCTCTTTCATTAAAATCAGAATTATTTTTTCTGGATGAATTAATTAATTTAATCCCCAATTCTGATATATTTTCTAAATCTTCTATATTTTGATCTTCGTTCATAATTTCACATTAAAGTGCAACACTTATACCATTAAAAATAAAAGAGAAAGGAACAAAAAATTTACTTTTTTAGCTATAAAGGAAACGGTTCATATTCAGATATTTTAGATAACAATTCTTTTTTTGTAAGACCTTTTTTTCGATAAAACTCTAAACTTGAAGATTTTAATGTTTTAGATAATTTAATTCCTTCTTTATCTCTTATAAGATTATGGTGAAACCATTTAGGTTCTGGTAAATCTAAAATAATTTGTAAAAGTCTATGAATAGATGTTGACGGATAAAGATCTAAACCTCTTGTTATGATAGTTATATCTTGATCTGCGTCATCAATTGTAACTGCCAGATGATAAGAAGTAGGTATATCTTTTCTTGCCAATACAATATCTCCAAATAATTGAGGTTCTACAATTCATTTACAAATTGGTTCAAGACCAATTTCATTAAAATATATTTTTGATTTAATTTTTTCTTCGGCAAATCTAATTGATTTTTCAACATCTAATCTCCAGGAAAAATCTTTACCATTAAGCATCAATCCTGATCTTTTAGCTGGTGATATATCTTTATAAATTCCTGGATAAATATATTTCCCATCAGGGTCTATAGGCCAATTTTTTAATTTATTCTTTCTTTCTATTATAGTTTTCTTTATTTCAGATCTTGTTGCCCAACAAGGATAAACAAGATTTAAATCTCTAAGTTTTTTTAAATATGATTCATATAATGTAAAAAAATTTGATTGTTTTCTAATATTATTTTTATCGTAATTTAAATCAAGCCAATCAAGGTCATCGAAGATTAGTTTTTCATATTGATTTAAACTTCTCCCTATATCTATGTCTTCAATTCTTATAAGAAATTGACCTTTAAACTTCTTTGCGACTTTTTCAGAAATTATTGCAGAGAATGCATGTCCTAAGTGTAATTTTCCATTCGGACTTGGTGCAAATCTAGTTTTATTTTGTTTCATTATTTATTATATTTTTTTTAAAAATTTGTTAGAATTATCTAATATAATATAAGTCAAGTAATTAAATATGAACACTATCAATTATTCTCATCCCGACTCCTGTCCCGCCTTAGTTTTGAATGCGGATTATCGTCCTTTATCTTATTATCCATTATCTTTATGGTCTTGGCAGGATGCTATTAAAGCTGTTTTTTTAGAAAGAGTTAATATTGTTTCTACTTATGATTTAAAAGTTAGATCTCCTAGTACTGAATTTGATTTGCCATCAGTAGTATCTTTAAAAGATTATATTAAACCTCCCGAATGGCCAGCCTTTACAAGATTTAATCTTTTTTTAAGAGACAAATTTATGTGTCAATATTGTGGATCGAAAGAAAACCTAACATTTGATCACCTTATTCCTCGATCAAAAGGAGGGAAAACTACTTGGTCAAATGTAATTACAGCTTGTTCAGTATGTAATTTAAAAAAATCTAATCGTTTATATCAAGAAGTTGATATGCATCCTTTCCAGTGGCCATTTAAGCCAAATATTCATGAATTAAACCATAATGGAAAAAGTTTTCCTCCAAATTATTTACATGAAAGTTGGATGGATTTTCTGTATTGGGATATTGAATTAGAATCTTAGAGTTTTTCTGAGACTTTAATTGCCCCTTTGCAACCTATTCTAACAATATCCTTGAAAAGTGAAATAAAAGAAGAGGCATTGTCACCTTCCTTTCGTGCTATCATTTCATGTTCAACTTCCTCTGCGTGAAATTGTTTTATTGATTTTAGAAGCTCTTTTTCGCGTCCAGATTCTTCTAATTCTTCTATTTGGTTAGAATAATGTTTGTCTATAACTTCTTCAACAGCTTCTGTGCAAGCCATTACAGCATTTTTTCCATGAATTGCTGAAAGGGCACCTAAAGAATAGCCTGCAACTTTCCATAAAGGTAAAAGTGCTGTGGGTCTTATAGATCTTTCACTAATTAATTTATCAAATTCTTTGACATGTTTTTTTTCTCCTTCGGCCATTTCTTCAATTATTTTTATAGTTTTCTTGTCACCGATGAATCCTAAAACATCTAAAGTGCCTTTATAAATTGCATTTGCCCCATGTTCACCTGCATGATCGACTCTAATAATTTCTTCTATTCTTCTTTGTTTCAAGATTCTTTTCTCAAGCTAAGCATTGAATATACAAACATAAAAAATGAAATAATCGAGTTATATCCAGCTAAAGATATACCAAAAATTCTTAATGAGGCTTCATTACAAGGTATAAATTTTACTGATCTAATTTCTTCTAGAAAATTGCTATGGTCAAGGTTTGATTGAGGTGAGCAGGTGTCAGGGCCTAACCATAAGTTCCATTCAATACCAGCATGCCATCCCGCATAAATAGAATTACCAATAAAAAGAAAAGTAAAAAAAATTAAATTAATTTTTAAAATTTTTTTATTAAAGAAAATGGATAGAAATGAAAGCAATATAACTAGATACCAAACCCATCTTTGTTTTAAGCATATATCACATGGGACATACCCATTGAATTCTAAAATATGAACAGTAGCAATTACTAGAGAGGATATAATTAATATAAATATATTTGATCGCATTAAACTAGTTCCAATATTATTAGTAAGATTACTAATATAAAAAGAAATATTGAAATATATAAGAAATTTTTCTTAATTATTTTTTCTGCATGTATGCCTAATCTTGAGCCAATAAAAGCAACAATGAAGAATCTTATTCCTCTAGAAAAGAAACTAGAAATGATAAATATAATTAAGGGCATACCTATAAAGCCAGAGGCTATAGAGGCAATTTTATAGGGAAGAGGTGTAAAGCCAGCGATAAAAATAATAATATACCCATATTCACTAATAATATTAGTAAAGAAATTAAACTCTTCTTGAAGATAATAATAATTAATTAATTCGCTACCAATTTCATTAAAGAAATACAGACCGATAAGATAACCTACTATTCCTCCAAGTACAGAATAGATAGTTGTCATAAAGGATATTAATAGAACTTTATTTTTATTAACTAATGCTACAGGTATGATAAAAATATCAGTAGGTATTGGGAAAAATATACTTTCTATAAAAGCAATAAAATAAAGAAACCAACTGGCTTTTTTATTTTTAGTTATTTCAAATGCTTTTTCGTTAAGATTTAACATCATATTCCCTTTTTGGTGCGGGTGGGGAGACTTGAACTCCCACTCTGTTGCCAGAACCAGATTTTGAATCTGGCGCGTCTACCAGTTCCGCCACACCCGCTCTGGTTAAATAAATAAGAAACTTTATTTAAAAAGCAAAATGAATATTGCCATAATAATTGATAATTTTCCCTATATAATTTATCTTAGTAGTTATTATTGAACTAAATTTAAATAAATAAGGTAAATATGAGAAATATAATAGGATATTATAGAGATTTATGGGTTAATAGGATTAGGCCGTTAAAAGCCTTAAAAGCCTTAAAAGCTCTTGCGGCTAATAAAGAAGATACTAAGCAGGTTTTCGTTGTTATAAATGCTCTTGGATCATCAGGTAGATTAAGAAAAAAATATCTTAATATTTTTAAAAGTAGTGATGTTGGTAAGAAAGTTTTGGATAGTAGAATTAATTTAATCGATACACTAAAAGATAAAGAATATTTATCTAATTTGC
This sequence comes from uncultured Rhodobiaceae bacterium, assembly GCA_964557485.1. Classification (GTDB taxonomy): domain Bacteria; phylum Pseudomonadota; class Alphaproteobacteria; order MED-G09; family MED-G09; genus AG-430-B22. Next base: position 11,261 of record CAZLAN010000011.1, read on the forward strand.
CTGAAAATTCACTTGGAAAAAAATATTATAATTTTATTTATAAAGAAAATCTTGCTCCTGAAGAACTTGTATCCGCAAGTGAGATATATGATAACCCAAATTTAACCGAAGAAGAAAATATCTTTCATACAAGACTAAGAGATATGCATGATTTATGGCATGTCACAACTGGATATGGAAGAGATTCTTTAGGTGAATTATGTTTGCTTGCATTTACATATGCTCAAAATAAAAATAGAGGTATCGGCGCTATAACATTATATGGATATTCTATAATGGGAAAAGTGACTAAAGAACTTCAATTTAATATTGATCTCAGAAAGGTAATAAGGGAAGGTTATAAAATAGGGAAAAACGCTCCTTTTTGGGGATGTGCTGATTGGGAAAATTTATTAGATAAACCAATCGAAGAAGTTAGAGAAAAACTTAATGCAGCAAGACCTGTTCTTTATAAAGAAGTTATCAAAGAATTTGCTAATAAAGAGAAAAAAAATATTTCGGAAAAATCACCTGCAGCGGCATAATTAAAATGATAATTTTATATGGTTTAAAGAATTGTGACAGCTGTCGCACCGCAATAAAATGGTTAAAAGAGAAAAGATTAGATTATCAATTTATAGATTTAAAAACAGATCCTCCTAATAAAGAAAAGCTAGAAAAGTGGATTAATATTCATCCCTTGGATAGGGTTGTTAATAAAAAAAGCACTACTTGGCGACAATTAGATAGGAAATTAAAAGAGAAAATTAACTCGCATTTTCAAGATACTCTTTTACAATTTCCAACTTTAATAAAGAGGCCTTTTTGGGAAGTTGATTTTAATGTTATTGATGACTTAGAACCTGGGTTTAAACAGCATCAAAAAGACTATCTTGAGAAGTTAAAGAATTAGATGTTAAAAAAAATAAAAAACGAATTAATATATTTATCAACTTTGAGAAGAATTTTATCTACTTTAAAATCAATAAATAATGATGAGAACGCAATTATTATTAAGAAGATAGTTAGCTTTTCTAAAAATTTTCCAGAATCAATAGCGATTTATTATGAAGATAGAGAAGTTACTTATGATGATTTAATCAAAGGTGCTAATAAATATTCTCATTGGTTTATAGAGAATAATCTTAAAAAAGGCGATGTAGTTGCTTTACTGATGGAGAATAGACCGGAATTCTTGATGGCTTGGATAGGTATTGCTCAGGTTGGAGGTACAACTGCTTTAATTAATACTAACTTAACAGGTTATCCATTAAACCACTCTTTAAGCATTTCTGGTGCAAGTAATATAATTTTGGGTAGTGAACTTTGTAAGAATTTTGAAACAACTGATCAAATTATAAAAGAAAGTTTTAATGTTTGGGTTGAAGGTGAGTCATCAGAAAAAGATTATAATATTTTGAATTCGTATTTAGATAAGTTTCCAGAAGCTGTACCAAATATTAAATATACTGTAACTAATGAGGATGTAGCTCTTTATATTTATACTTCAGGAACGACAGGAGACCCAAAGGCTGCGACTATTACTCATAAAAGGCTTAGACTGATGTTAATGGCCTTTGTAGCTGCTATCGTTCCAAAGCGAAGTGATCGTATTTATTGTGTTCTGCCCTTGTATCATTCTGCTGGAGGAGTTATTGCAGTTGGATTAGCATTAACAACCGGTGCTTCCTTAGTGCTAAAAAGAAGATTTTCTACTAACGAATTTTGGGATGATGTTAATAAATATCAAGTAACTATCTTTCAATATATTGGTGAGTTATGTCGATATCTTCTGAATGCGCCAGAACACAAATTAGAAAGAAATCATAAATTACGTATAGCTACTGGTAATGGATTAAGACCGGATATTTGGGATTCATTTAAAGAGAGATTTGGAATTAAAAAAATTATTGAATTTTATGGTGCTACAGAAGGAAATATTTCATTAATAAATTATGATGGTAAAACTGGGGCAATAGGAAGAGTTCCAAATTACCTTAAATCAATGCTCAATGTTGAAATAGTTAAATTTGATGTTGAGAAAGAAGAACCTATTAGGGATGAAAATGGGTTTTGCATATCTTGTGAAGAAGGAGAGGTAGGTGAGGCTCTTGGTGAAATTCAGTTAGAAGCTGGAGGCTTTGATGGTTATGTAGATAATCAGGCTACACAAAAAAAGATACTAAGAAATGTTTTTGAACATGATGATCAATGGTTTAGATCGGGTGATTTATTAAGCCGTGATAAACATGGATATTACTATTTTATTGATAGAATTGGCGATACATTTAGGTGGAAGGGTGAGAATGTAGCCACATCAGAAGTAGCTCAATCTTTTCAAGGAATTCAAGGAATTGAAGAAGTTAATGTTTATGGTGTAACAATTCCAGGTAACGATGGAAAAGCCGGAATGGCTTCTTTAGTTACTAAAAGTGATATAGATTTGAAACAACTATATTCGCAACTCAAAGATACTCTTCCAAGTTATGCCATGCCACTAATTATAAGAGTACAAAAAGAAATAGAAATTACTGGAACTTTTAAACACAAAAAAGTGGATCTTGTTAAACAAGGTTTTAATCCTGATGAAATGATTGATCCCTTATATTTTGTAGATAACGATAATTCTACTTTCATAAAACTTGATACAAATTTATATCAAAAAATTATGAATCAAGAAATTAAACTATAATCTTTATTGACCTATTTTTTTTGCTGTTTAATAATTATCCAAAAAAAGGGCTCAATATGGATCAATTTCCAGAAAAAGATACTTTAGTTGATGTTTTTAGGTGGAGAGTTGAAAAAACTCCAGATGCTTTATTCAGTAAATTTCAACAAAGAGAATTGACATATATTGAGCTAGATAATAACGCCAATAAAGTTTCTCAAGGAATTATAAATGAAGGTTGCAATCCCGATTCAAGAGTAGCTTTTCTCGCGAAGAACTCTGATCATTTTTGTGAGTTTTTGTATGGGACAATGAAGTCCAGGACTGTTTGTGTAGGTATCAATTGGAGATTAGCGGCTCCAGAGGTATCCTATGTTTTAAATGACTCAAAAAGTGAAATACTGTTTGTGGGTCCTGAGTTTTATGATCTTATTAAAGAAATTCAAGATGAAATACCGACAGTAAAAAAAATCATAACTATGGAAGAATCTTCATTAGATTGGGAAGACTATGTCACTTGGAGAGATAGGAATAAAAATAAAGATCCTAATCTTAAGTCTGAGCCTAATGATGACATAATTCAAATGTACACATCTGGTACTACTGGCTATCCCAAAGGAGTTCAACTTACTAATAAAAACTTTGTAGAGGCTCAAAAAACAGTTCTTGAAGTTTGGGGAAAGGATTGGCATGAGGGGTCAGTAAATCTTATTTGTTCTCCTATTTTTCATGCAGCAGGAGCAAATATGGTTATTATAGGTATTGTTTTTGGCTGTACAAATATAATCATTCCTGAGGTAGACCCTGAATTAATTCTAGGTTTAATTGAAAAAGAAAGAATTGAATTAGCTTTGCTTGTTCCTGCTGTAATATTGTTTTTAATTCAGCATCCCAAGGCTAAAACAACTGATTTTAGTTCTTTGCGACAAGTTATATATGGCGCTTCACCAATTGCAGAAGATACATTGCTAAAAGCTATAGATATTATGGGCTGTGACTTTTGGCAAGTTTATGGATTAACTGAAACTACAGGACTTGGGGCTACTATGAGTCCGAAAGATCATGATCCAAAAAAAGGAAAATTACGCTCTTGTGGTAAGGCTTATCCAGGAATAGATGTCAAAATTGTTGATGAAAATAATAACAAATTAGTTATTGGTGAAGTAGGAGAGATTCTTCTTAAAGGCGATATTATAATGAAAGGATATTGGAATAAGCCTGACGCAAATAAAGAATCTATTATTGATGGTTGGTTCTATACAGGAGATGCAGGTTATTTTGATGAAGAAGGGTTCTTATATATTCACGATAGAGTGAAGGATATGATTGTATCTGGCGGAGAAAATGTTTATCCAGCCGAAGTCGAAAACGCTCTCATGGCCCATGAAAATATTTCTGATGCAGCAGTAATTGGTATCCCTGACGATAAATGGGGTGAAGCAGTTAAAGGTGTAGTCGTAGTTAATAAAGATTTAATTGAAGAAGAGATAATTGATTTTGCTAGAACAAAGATTGCTGGATATAAATGTCCAAAATCAATAGATTTTGTTGAAGAATTACCAAGAAATCCCGGAGGAAAAATTTTAAGAAGAGAGTTACGAGCACCGTATTGGGAAGGTAGAGATAGAAACATTTCCTAATTCTAGATATGAAAATTTTATCAGATAATATTAATTTAGAAGTTAAAGATTTTGGATCTAAAGCCCATACCCCGTTAATTATGATTTCTGGTTTCGGATCACAACTTATTGAATGGCCAAATGGCCTTATTGACAAATTAATAGAAAAAAAAATAAGAGTAATAATCTTCGATAACCGTGATGTGGGCTTGAGTCATAAGTTTTCAGGTGAGCTGATAAAGGATCCCAAATTAATTTGGAGATATTCATATTCCAAGGAAAAATTATCTAAAGAAATAAAAAAGCCAAAAATTCCATATACACTTACTAATATGGCAGAAGATTGTGCAAATATTTTAAATTCATTGGATATTGATAAAGCTCATATTCTTGGAACTTCAATGGGAGGAATGATAGCGCAGCTTATGGCTTTTAATTTTCCTGAAAAAAGTAAGAGTCTTATTTCAGTAATGTCGACTTCAGGGAACCCTGATTTACCTAGAGCATCTAAAGAAGTTATAGATGGCTTGAATCGAACACCTGAATCTGATGATAAAGAATCTGTAATAAAAAATGCCTTATTAACTAGAAAATTATGGGCATCACCAAAATATATTACTCCAGAAAAAACTTTAATTGAGAATTTTTCTCTTCGATATAATAGAATGTATTATCCAGAAGGTCTCACAAGGCAATATGCTGCTATAGGTGATGATGGCAGCAGAGTTGAAAGACTTAAAAAAATATCTATACCCTCCCTAATATTACATGGAGATTCTGATAATTTAGTACCACTTGCAGGAGGAAAAGATACTAAAAATTTAATACCTGATGCGAAAATAGAAATTCTTGAAGGGTGGGGACATGATTTACCTTCTGGAGTTCATGATTGGCTTGTTTCAAAAATTTATAAACATATTATTGCTACTGGGGATATAAATTAATTTTTAATTAAGAATAAAATTCTTTTCCACCTAAAGTAAGCTAAAATTAGGGATGTTGTTAAACCAGTTATCGCGCCAGTAAAGTGACGACGAATTATATAATATTTTAAAAATGCTAGAGGGAATTCAACAATTAAACGAATTAACAAAACAATTCTGTTTTTCTCTTTAAGAGTTTTTGATTGTAATTTTATATAACTATTTTCCTTCTCTATAAGATGAGTATAAGATCTAACAGAATTATGCAAAATAGGATTTTTTAAATAAAAAATATCCGCATCACCGGTTAAAACTGAATCATGAACTGGTGAATCAGAAAATCTTCCAAATTTTTTATTATAAAATCTAACACACTGATGATGAGCAGAAAAAAGTCTGGGCTTTTTCCATTTTGGATAAATTGGCACAACTTTTATAGAAAAGAAATTAAATTTTTTTCTTTTTAGATTTAAATTATAAATTTCTTCTTTTAATTCTTTTGAAAGATATTCATCTGCATCTAAATTTAAAACCCAATCATTTCTACAGTACTCTTCACCCTTTCTTTTTTGAAGACCAAAACCCTTCCAATCATTAAAAAAAACTTTACAACCCATTTCTTCACATATTTTTTTTGTGTTATCAGTTGAACCAGAATCAATAACTATTATTTCATCTACAAGCCCTTTTAATGATTGTATTGCATTCCCAATTCTATCAGCTTCATTTTGAGCAATTATAAAGCAACTTATTGGAAGATTACTATTCATTATTAAAACCCTTTTTGAGTGATTATAATTTTTCCTTTATAATGGATTAATATTATATAATAGTAAAATATTTATAATTAGTCGGAGGTTTCATGAGGCTTATAGCAATTATTTTTTGTTTTCTATTTTCATTCTCCTTAATTGCGGAAGATTTAGATTCAAAACAAGAATATATAATTGATGAAGATGCTACTTTTAGAGAGTCTGCAGATGAATTAATTATTAGAGAAATAACAATTGATCCGGAAACTCATCCAGGAAATCTACTTTATCAAGAAAATTGTGCAACATGTCATGATGGCTCAATAGAAAAGGCACCTGCAGCAAATTGGTTAGAAATGCTTATTCCTCAAGCTTTATTAAGGACAATAAATGAAGGTATTATGTCTGAACAAGCAGCTCATCTATCTAATGAAGAAAGGATTCAAATTGTTGAATATATAGTTAGGCAAGATAGAAAAGATTTTCCTAAGGAAGCAGAGCTTAATTATTGTGACGGTAATAATATGAATTTTAATCTAAAAGAGGCTCCAGAACCTTATGGTTGGGGATATAATACCTCAAGATTTATCCCAAAAGAATCAGGAAGAATTGACTCTAAAAATATTAAAAATTTGAAATTAAAATGGGCTTTTGGTTTTCCTTATTCTCAGAGAGCTAGATCTCAACCTCTTTTTGCTATGGGGGCAATTTTTGTAGGTAGTCAGTCAGGAGATATTTATGCACTTGATGTTGATACAGGTTGTGTTGTATGGAATTTTTCTGCATCTGGTGAAGTGCGTACCGGTATTATAATGGATGAGTGGGAGAATGGGAAAAAGCCTAATAAGCGTCCATATATTTATTTTGGTGATATTCTTGCAAACGAATATGCTTTAGATGCACAAACAGGTGAATTAATTTGGAAAATAAAATCTGATAACCACCCTAACGCTACTCGAACTGCTACTTCAGCAAAGTTTGAGGATACTCTTTTTATACCAATTTCTGGATTAGAAGTTATCCCAGCTTTTGATGATAATTATGAGTGTTGTACTTTTAGAGGAGGTCTTTTAGCTGTTGAAGCTAGTACAGGAAAAATTTTATGGAAAAAACATTCAATTCCTTTTCCGGCTAAATATTCAGGCAAAACATCAGTAGGTACAAGAATGTTTGGTCCATCTGGGGCTCCAATATGGACTTCCCCAAATATAGATAAAAAAAGAAGATATATATACATTGGAACAGGGGAAAATTACTCAACCCCAGCTGATAACTCTTCAGATGCTATTATTGCTTATAATATTGATACAGGTGAAGAAATTTGGCGAAGACAAACTCTTTCAGGAGATGCATGGAATCTTGCTTGCATGGGTAAAGGTAACCCAAATTGTCCCAAAGAGTTTGGCCCAGATATGGACTATTCTGCCAGCTCAATAATGATTGATTTGGACGATAGAGATATTCTTGTTGCAGGTCAGAAATCTGGTTCTGTGTATGGTCTT